>JBQCEN010000102.1:0-29561 GCA_051960215.1 Pararhizobium sp. | reverse complement strand
GAGGCCGCCGGTGCCGTTCGGGATCTTGGTGAAATCGCCCACACCGTAGCGCTTCTGCTCGGTCGTGAAGGCGCAGTGGTCGGTGGCGACCACCTGCAGCGAGCCCGCCGCCAGCCCCGCCCAGAGCGAATCCTGGTGCTGCTTGTTGCGGAAGGGCGGGCTCATGACGCGGCGGGCGGCGTGGTCCCAGTCCTTGTCGAAATATTCGCTCTCGTCGAGCGTCAGGTGCTGGATCAGCGGCTCGCCGTAGACGCGCATGCCCTTCTGGCGGGCGCGGCGGATCGCCTCGTGGCTCTGCTCGCAGGATGTGTGGACGATATAGACCGGCACGCCGGCCATGTCGGCGATCATGATGGCGCGGTTGGTCGCTTCGCCTTCCACCTCCGGCGGGCGCGAATAGGCGTGGCCCTCGGGGCCGTCGTTGCCGTCGGCCATCAGCTTCGCCTGCATCTGCGCGACGATGTCGCCGTTCTCGGCGTGGACGAGGGGCTGGGCGCCGAGCGCGGCGCAGCGCTGGAACGACGCGTACATCTCGTCGTCGTTGACCATCAGCGAGCCCTTGTAGGCCATGAAGTGCTTGAAGGTGTTGATGCCCTTCTCGCGGACGACCGTCTCCATCTCGTTGAAGACCTGCTCGCTCCACCAGGTGATCGCCATGTGGAAGGAGTAGTCGCAATGCGCCCGCGTCGACTTGTTGTCCCACATCTGCAGCGCTTCGAGCAGCGACTGGCCGGGCGAGGGCAGGGCGAAGTCGACGACCATCGTCGTGCCGCCGGCAAGCGCCGCGCGCGTGCCGGAATCGAAGTCGTCGGTCGAATAGGTGCCCATGAACGGCATTTCGAGATGCGTGTGCGGGTCAATGCCGCCGGGCATGACGTAGCAGCCCGTCGCGTCGAGCGTCCTGTCGCCGGAGAGGTTCGGGCCGATCGCGGTGATCACGCCGTTCTCGATCTGGACGTCGGCCTTGTAGGTCAGGTCCGCGGTGACGATCGTGCCGTTCTTGATGACTGTGCTGGGCATCACTCTCCCCCTTCACGAATTGCCGGAGAGCACCTGCGTCGGCAGTGCAATCCGATTGAGTTGAAAGAACAGAAGCAAAGCAGCATCGACCTGTTGCATCTGGTCTTCGGCCAAGGCGCCGATCGTGTCGAAAACCTTCTTTCGAGGGTAGGTCTGGATCTTGTCGATCATCAACTGCGACCTCAGTTTCAAACCGTTGCCGCT
Organism: Pararhizobium sp.; assembly: GCA_051960215.1. Taxonomy (GTDB): domain Bacteria; phylum Pseudomonadota; class Alphaproteobacteria; order Rhizobiales; family Rhizobiaceae; genus Pararhizobium_B. The sequence continues at coordinate 28,337 of JBQCEN010000102.1, read as the reverse complement.
TGTCGGTTCCACAACCACCCTCAGCGTCAGGTTCTCCGCGATATCGCTGGTGAAGAGGCAAACGGTGACGCTGTCGAGATGTCGGGCCAGGAAATCGGCCTGAACCACGACTGCCGGGCGTGACTTGCCATAGTCCCCCCTTGCCAGACACCAGGACCACATCGCCACGCTTCATGAAGGGATATCGTCCCAGAGGTCCGAGGAAACCTCATCGAGCCATTCGTTGACGCCGCTCTTTCGGTCCGATTCGTTGATCGCCTCGCATTCGCGCTGGAGCCTTGCGAGAAAGGCAGGATTGTTCCAATCCGGCACCCACACCTCCACAGGCCGATAGCCCTCGGCGATCAGCCTGCTCCGTTCCTCCTCCGTCAGTTCCTTTGGCCGTCCCATGACTGCCTCCTGTCCGTCAAAACCGATAGTATCGGCCTTTGCGGCCTCCCGTTCAACGATCGCGGCCTTGCTCGTCACTCCGCGTAGCTCGGGTCCTCGCGGTCGAGGATGCGCTTCATCTCGGCGAAGTGGGAGAATTCGGCGTCACGGTAGACCTCCCATTCGGCGGCGGTGCGCTCGGCGAGTTCGTCACTCATGACGGCGAGCGGCTGGCCGGTCGAATAGGCGAGCACCATGGTGCGGGCGGCGCGTTCCAGATGGTAGAGGGCGTCGTAGGCCTCGGCGACGGTGCGGGCGACGACGGTGACGCCGTGGTTGCCCATCATCACCGAGGAGTGGTTGCCGATCGTCGCGGCGATGCGCTCGCCCTCCGATTCCTCCGTCGCGATGCCGCCGAAGGAGAGGTCGACCGCCATGCGCTTGTAGAAGCGCGCCGTCACCTGGTCGATCGGCTTGATCGTCGGGTCCTTGAGCGTCGCGAGCGTCGTCGCGTAGGGCGGATGAAGATGGAGCGCGACGCGGGCGTGCGGCACGTTCCGGTGGATCGCCGCATGGATGGACCAGGCCGACGGGTCCGGCGCGTCCGGCCGCGTCATCGTCTCCGTGTCATCGGCATCGACCAGGAGCAGGTCGCTCGCCCGCAGCATCGAGAAATGCCGCCAGCGCGGATTGACGAGGAAGCGGCGCCCGTCGGGCGAGACGGCGGCGCTGAAATGGTTGGCGACGCCCTCGTGCCAATCGGCGCGGGCAGCGAGCCGGAAGGCGGCGGCGAGGTCGATCCGGAGCTGCCGCTCATCCGTCTTCCCGATCGTCACGACATTGGCGGCTTGGCTCATCAATCCTACTCCACGATTCCGGCCGTCTCGACGACGGCGTGGAAGAGCACGTCGGCGCCGGCGGCGGCCCATTCCTTCGAGATGTCCTCGGCCTCGTTGTGCGACAGGCCGTCGACGCAGGGGCACATCACCATCGCGGTCGGGGCGACGCGGGAAATCCAGCAGGCGTCGTGGCCGGCGCCGGAGATGATGTTGCGGTGCGGATGGCCGAGGCGGTCGGCGGCGTCGCGCACCGCCTTGACGCAGGCCTCGTCGAAGGTCACCGGGTCGAAGCCGCCGACCTTCTCCAGCGCGACGTTGAGGCCCATCTCGTCGCAGATCCGGCGGGCGCCGGTCGCGAGCCGCTGCTCCATGTCCTTGATCACGGCGAGATCGGGGGATCGGAAATCGACGGTGAAGACCGCCTTGCCGGGTATGACGTTGCGCGAATTCGGATAGACGTCGATGTGGCCGGCGGCACCGACGGCGTGCGGCTTGTGCGACCAGGCGATCTCGTCCACCAGTTCGAGGATGCGCGCCATGCCGAGGCCGGCGTTCCGGCGCATCGGCATCGGCGTCGAGCCGGTGTGGCTCTCCCTGCCGGTGACGGTGACCTCGGTCCAGGAGAGGCCCTGGCCGTGGGTGACGACGCCGATGTCCTTTCCCTCGGCCTCGAGGATCGGGCCCTGCTCGATATGCAGTTCGAACATCGCGTGCATCCTGCGGGCGCCGACCGCCTCGTCGCCCTTCCAGCCGATGCGCTCCAGCTCGTCGCCGAAGCGCTTGCCCTTGGCGTCGGTGCGGTCATAGGCCCAGTCGCGGTCGTGGATGCCGGCGAAGACGCCGGATGCGAGCATGGCGGGGGCGAAGCGCGTGCCTTCCTCGTTCGTCCAGTTGACGACGACGATCGGGTGGCGCGTGCGGATGTCGAGATCGTTCAGCGTGCGGACGACCTCGAGGCCGCCGAGGACGCCAAGCACGCCGGCGAACTTGCCGCCGGTCGGCTGCGTATCGAGATGGGAGCCGACATAGACGGGCAGGGCCTCCGGGTCGGTGCCCTCGCGGCGGGCGAACATGCTGCCCATCTCGTCGACGCCCATCGACAGGCCGGCCTCGTCGCACCAGCGCTTGAAGAGGTGGCGGCCTTGGCCGTCCTCGTCGGTGAGCGTCTGGCGGTTATTGCCGCCGGCGACGCCGGGACCGATCTGCGCCATCTCCATGATGGAGTCCCAGAGGCGGTCGCCGTTGATCCTCAGGTTTGCTGCCGGTGCTGCCATGGGTCGTTCCCCTCGTTTTCCTCTGGCGGCCCTTTGGCATCAGGCTGGGAAGGTGAAGACCGCCCCTTCCTTGATGCCCTTGGGCCAGCGGCTGGTGATGGTCTTCAGCCGCGTGTAGAAATGGACGCCTTCCGATCCGTAGATCGCATGGTCGCCGAAGAGCGAGCGCTTCCAGCCGCCGAAGGAATGGTAGGCGACGGGCACGGGGATCGGCACGTTGACGCCGACCATGCCGACCTCGATGTCGTCGGCGAAGGCGCGGGCGGCGTCGCCGTCGCGGGTGAAGATCGCCGTGCCGTTTCCGAATTCGTGCCTGTTGATCATGTCGACCGCCGAGCCGTAGTCGTTCGCGCGGACGACGGAGAGGACGGGGCCGAAGATCTCCTCGCGATAGATCGACATGTCGGTGGTGACGCGATCGAAGAGCGTGCCGCCGACGAAATAGCCGTTCTCGTAGCCCTGCATCCGGAAGCCGCGACCGTCGACGACGAGTTCCGCGCCCTCCTTCACCCCGGCGTCGATATAGCCGAGCACCTTGTCGCGGTGCGCCTTGGTGATGACTGGCCCCATCTCGGCGTCGCTGTCGGTCGCAGGGCCGATCTTCAGCTTCTCGACACGCGGCTTCAGCTTCGCGACGAGCGCGTCGGCCGTCTTGTCGCCGACCGGAACGGCGACCGAGATCGCCATGCAGCGCTCGCCAGCCGAGCCGTAGCCGGCACCCATCAGCGCGTCGGCCGCCTGATCCATGTCGGCATCGGGCATGACGACCATGTGGTTCTTCGCGCCACCGAGCGCCTGGACGCGCTTTCCCGAGGCCGTGCCGCGCGCGTAGACGTATTCGGCAATCGGGGTGGACCCGACGAAGCTCACCGCCTTGACGTCGGGGTGATCGAGCAGCGCGTCGACGGCGCTCTTGTCGCCATGGACGACGTTGAAGATGCCGTCCGGGAAGCCGGCTTCCATGAAGAGGTCCCAGGCGAGCATCGGCGCCGACGGGTCGCGCTCCGACGGCTTCAGGACGAAGGCGTTGCCGCAAGCGATCGCCACCGGATACATCCACATCGGCACCATGGCCGGGAAGTTGAAGGGCGTGATGCCGGCGACGACGCCGAGCGGCTGGCGGTCGGCGATGGTGTCGATCGCCGGGCCGACATTGCGGCTGAAATCACCCTTGAGGAGGGAAGCGATGCCGCAGGCGAACTCGACGACCTCGATGCCGCGGGCGACCTCGCCGAGCGCGTCGGCATGGGTCTTGCCGTGCTCGCGGGAGATCTCCTTCGCCAGCGCATCGGCGTTGCGGTCGAGCAGGTCCTTGAAGCGGAACATCGGCCGTGCGCGCTTGAGCGGCGGCAGCTTGCCCCACTCGACCTGAGCGGCCTTGGCGTCGGCGACCGCCGCGTCGATCTCGGCATTCGTCGAGAGCGGCAGCTCGGCGACCTTTTCGCCCGTCGCCGGATTGAAGACCGGCACGCGGCGGTCCGACCTGGAGACGACGCGCTTGCCGCCGATGGCGTTTTCGATGATCTGCATCATTCGATCTCGGTGAGGACGTCGCGGATGGTGCCCATCAGCTCGTCGATGTGGTGCTTCTCGATGATCAGCGGCGGCGACAGCGCGATGATGTCGCCGGTGGTGCGGATCAGGCAGCCCTTCTCGAAGGCCTTGACGAAGGCGGAGAAGGCCCGCTTCGTCGGTGCGCCGGCGATCGGCTCCAGCTCGATCGCGCCGATGAGCCCGATGTTGCGGATGTCGATGACGTTGCGGACGTCCTTCAGCGAGTGCAGCGCGTCGGCCCAGTAGGCGGAAAGCTCGGCGCCGCGCGTCAGCAGGCCTTCCTCCCTGTAGGTCTCGAGCGTGGCGAGGCCGGCGGCCGCGGCGATCGGATTGCCCGAATAGGTGTAGCCGTGGAAGAACTCGATCATGTGCTCGGGGCCGGACATGAAGGCGTCGTGGATCTCGTTGGTGACGAAGACGGCGCCCATCGGGATGACGCCGTTGGTCAGCCCCTTGGCCGTCGTGATGATGTCCGGCTTGACGTCGAAATAGTCGGCGGCAAAGGGCGTGCCGAGCCGGCCGAAGCCGGTGATGACCTCGTCGAAGATCAGGAGAATGCCATGCTGCGTGCAGATTTCGCGCAGCTTCTTCAAGTAACCTTTCGGCGGGATGAGGACGCCGGTCGAGCCGGCGACCGGCTCGACGATGACGGCTGCGACCCTCGAGGGATCGTGAAGGGTGAGGATCCGCTGCAGCTCGTTGGCGAGGTCGCCGCCAAGTTCCGGCTCGCCGCGGGGGAAGGCGTTCATCACCGGCATGTGCGTGTGCGGCATGTGGTCGACGCCGGTCAGGAGCGTGCCGAACATCTTGCGGTTGGAGACGATGCCGCCGACGGAGATGCCGCCGAAATTGACGCCGTGATAGCCGCGCTCTCGGCCGATCAGCCGGAAGCGGGAGCCGTCGCCCTTCACCCGGTGGTAGGCGAGCGCCACCTTCAGCGCCGTCTCGACCGATTCCGAGCCGGAATTCGTGTAGAGCACGTGGTCAAGGCCGTCCGGCGACAGGTCGACGAGGCGGTTCGCCAGCTCGAAGGCCTTCGGGTGACCCATCTGGAAGGCCGGCGCATAATCGAGTTCGCCCGCCTGCTGCGCGATCGCCTCGGTGATCTTCGGGCGGCAGTGGCCGGCATTGACGCACCAGAGGCCGGCCGTGCCGTCGAGCACCTTGCGGCCGTCGGCGGTGACGTAGTGCATGTCCTTGGCGCCGACGAACATGCGCGGCGCCTGCTTGAACTGGCGGTTCGCCGTGAACGGCATCCAGAAGGCACGGAGATCGTTGGGCGTGGTGTTCAGACGGTTCGACAAGGGACCGTGCCTCCCGGTTTTTCAAGGTTCCCCCCGACGCTTCGGACGGCGCCGAGTCCAGTCAAGTCTTCTTTTCGTTTTCGAGGTGTGGTACCTCAATTCTTGACTGTTTGATCAAACTCTATGCAGCAGATTCGGGCCGGTCAAGGCCATTTGCGCGGCCGTGCAACGACATTCTTCTTGCGGGGAAAAGGGGCGATGGAGATGGCGACGGCCGGCATCGGCAGGGCTCCGGCGGACGGCGCGACGCCTGCGGGAAAACGCTGATGGCAACGGCCGAGACGACGCAGCGCGAGACCCGGATCCAGCGCGAGAACCGCGAGCGGATCCTCGAAGCCGCACTCGAGGTCTTCTCCGCGCACGGCTTCCGCGGCTCGACCATCGACCAGATCGCGGCGCTCGCCGGCATGTCGAAGCCGAACATGCTCTATTACTTCCGCCGCAAGCAGGACATCTACGAGGCGGTGCTCGCGAATCTCCTCGACATCTGGCTGAACCCGCTGCGCGAGATGGATGCGGCCGGTGACCCGCTGACCGAGATCAAGGGCTATATCCGCCGCAAGATCGAGATGTCGCGCGACTTTCCGCGCGAGAGCCGGCTCTTCGCAAACGAGGTCATCCAGGGCGCGCCGCGCATCGAGAGGATGCTGAAGGGCGAATTGAAGCGGCTCGTCGACGAGAAGGCGGAGGTGCTCGTCGGCTGGATGCGCGACGGGCGGCTCGCGACGGTCGATCCGCGCCACCTCATCTTCTCCATCTGGGCGACGACGCAGCACTATGCCGATTTCGACGTGCAGGTGCGCGCCGTGCTCGGCACCGCGGGCGGCGGGGAGGGGCGCTTCTACGACGCCGCGCATTTCCTCGAGACGCTCTACTCGGAAGGCCTGCGGCCGCGGCGTTGAACGGCCCGAAAGTCGCGTTGCCTCGCCTCTCCGGTGCCCGGATAGTCAAGCCGCGCCCGTGACGATAGGAGGAAACCCGTGGCCAAGATCATCGCACTCTACAAGCATCCGAAGAGCGCCGAGGCGTTCGACCGGTACTATCGCGACACGCATATCCCGCTGGCGAAGAAGATCCCGGGGCTGAGGCGCTATGACATCAGCACCGGCGGCGTCGGCGGGCTGGGCGGCGACACGCCGTACCACCTCGTCGCGACACTTGCCTTCGACAGCCGGGCCGACATCGAGAAGGCGCTTTCCTCGCCGGAAGGGCAGGTGGTGGCGAAGGACCTCGACAACTTCGCCGACGGCGGCGTCGAATTGCTGATCTTCGACACGGAGGACGTCTGAACGTCCTATTCCGCCGGGTCCAGCTCCGAATAGTGTCGGAAGATGCCGTATTCATTGAAGGGCAGCCGGCGCTCGCTTTCGAGATAGGCGGCGATGTTCGGACGCTTGCCGACCATGGCGCGGAGCGCGGCGATCTTCGGATAGCTCTTCATGGCGTCGTGCATCGCGTTCGGGAAGGCGTAGCAGAGGCCCTCCACGGCCTGGAACAGCGACAGGTCCGCATAGGTCACCTGCCGGCCGGCGAGATGGGCGGGGCCCGCAGGATTGCGCCTCAGTACCGTCTCGAACCAGCCGAGGAACTTCGGGATGCGGCTCGACCGGAACTCCTTCGCGCGGCACACCGCCTCGGGCTTCTGCTCCTCGTAATAGCGGCCGCTGCCGACCGGATGATGCACATCATGCGCCTCCGTGACGAGATCGGCGATCGTCAGTTGAAGCTGGTGCGTCCAGAGCTTCAGCCGCTCGTCCTCCGGCGCGAGGTCGAGCCTGTCCCCGAGATAGAAGAGGATCGCCGCCGTCTGGCCGATGACGACGGGCCCATCCTTGAGGAAGGGCGGCGCGAAGGACGGCGTGTCGCAATGCTCGCCGAAGGCGAGGATGCAGGCATCGCCCTTCTCGCGGGCGACGTCGCGGTAGTCGGCGCCGGCATCCTCGAGCGCCAGCCGGACGAACTCGCCGCGGCCCTGGATGCCGGTCCAGTAGTAGAGGTCGTAGGCCATGCCCGGAGAATGCCGCCGGGTCCGGATCGTTCCGGCGAGGGGGATGCTGCCGAGGGCAACCCGGCGCCGAGAGCAAGGGCAATGGCCCCTGCGACAAACACAGGGGTGATGGCGGCTGAGGTGGCGGCCAGGGCGGCCATGGCGGCCGGGTTGGCGGCGGCAGTCCAGGCGGCGGTTGAGGTGGCCGTCACGGTCGCAGGCGGCGGCCAACTGGGAGCGGTGGCCTGCTGCGCCGCCGGGCTCTCGTCCCTCCGTCACTCCTGTGCTTGTCACAGGAATCTATACCGTTCCGCCAACTATTCGGGGATGGCACGACCGATAGCGCATTCAAGCCGAGAGCGGAGGGGAATAGACCCCTGTGACAAGCACAGGGGTGACGGTGGCTGAGGTGGCGGGCCTATGGCGATCGCCGGGGATGGCGGTGGCTGCCGGCGATGGGGGTCCGCGAAAACCGCCGGGCGACCGGACCGCCGCCTGATCCCGTCGAGCCGGAAGCTCACGCCGCCTTGGCGGCGTGGCGGACGGGGTGGATGACGTGGAAGCTGACGCAGAGGCGGTTCCAGATGTTGATCATGCCGATCGCGACGGTGAGCTTCGTCAGTTCGTCCTCGGAGAAGTGCTCGCGGGCGTGCGCGAAGAGCCCGTCGCTGACGCCGCCGTCGGCGATGCGGGTGACGGCCTCCGTCCAGGCGAAGGCGGCGCGCTCGCGTTCCGAAAAGAGCGGCGATTCCTTCCAGGCCGAGACGAGATAGAGGCGCTGCTCGCTCTCGCCGTCCGCGCGCGCCTCGTGCGTGTGCATGTCGACGCAGAAGGAGCAGCCGTTGATCTGCGAGGCGCGCAGCTTGATCAGGTGCAGCAGGCTGCGCTCAAGGCCGCTCGCCTCGACGGCGGCGTTGAGGCCGTAGAGAGCCTTCAGCAATGCGGGGTCGGCCTTGCGGTAGTCGAGGCGCGCTTCCATGGTGTCGTCCTTTCTTCTGACACTTGGGGAGGGGATCAGGGTTGCGGCCGCTGGTTCTTCGCGATGAAGGCGGCGCCGCGCTCGATCGAGCGGGGATCGCTTTCGGCGAGGAAGCCGGCGACGATGTCCGAGAGCCGCGTCCTCGCCAGCACGTCGCGCCAGGCGGCTTCGGCTTTCAGCATCGCGACCTTGATGCCGCACGGCTTGACGTAGACGGGGGCGGGGAGGGGCGCCGGCCCGCGCCGGCGGATTTCGCCGCAGCGGAAGGCGAACTCGCGCCCCTCCACGGCAAGCACGATATCGAGCAGCGTCACCGCCTCCGGCGCGCGGGCGAGACGGTAGCCGCCGGCGGGACCGGGCACGGATTCGAGGATGCCGTCGGCGACCAGCGCCTTCAGGTGCTTCAGCAGATAGCTCGGCGACACGCCGTGAAACTCCGCCAGCGCCGCCGCGGGCATCGTCGCCTCGGCGTCAAGTCCCGCCATGAGGGCGGCGCAGTGGATCGCGGCTTCGACGCCTTCGCCGAGTTTCATCGCCATCTCCCATTCGTAGACAATCCTTATCATGGATATTATTTATCTGCAATAGGAGCGCCCGACGCCATCAGCGGAGGCCTCTTCGCGGAAATCTCGTCGCTTATGCGGAGGCTGCGACAGGCGCGGCGCCCATCGTCGAAAGCAGAGAGGCCGTCCGGCACGCCTGCCTCGGCGTTTCCCCGCCGGGCGGCCTCTCCCCCTCTCGTTCCTCGCGCGGCTACTCCGCCGCCACCCGCGCCAGCGGGTTGTTCGGGTGCGTCGTCCAGTTGGCGTATTCGCGATCGATCGGCCTGCCGGTGCGCGGATCGGTGCCGGCGGTGAGCGGCACCATGGTGATGCAGTTCTCGACCGGGCAGACGTTGACGCAGAGATTGCAGCCGACGCACTCGTCGTCCATCACCTCGAAGTGGCGGACGCCATCCTTCATGGCCATGATCGCCTGGTGCGAGGTATCCTCGCAGGCGATGTGGCAGCGGCCGCACTTGATGCACAGATCCTGGTCGATCCGCGCCTTTGTGACGTAGTTGAGGTTCAGGTACTGCCAGTCCGTGACTTTCGGGACGGCGATCCCCTGGAACTCCGCGATCGCGGTGAAGCCCTTCTCGTCCATCCAGTTGGAGAGACCGGAGATCATCTCCCTGACGATCTTGAAGCCGTAGGTCATCGCCGCGGTGCAGACCTGGACGGTGCCGGCGCCGAGCGCGATGAACTCGGCGGCGTCGCGCCAGGTCGTCACGCCGCCGATGCCGGAGATCGGCAGGCCCTGCGTCTCCGGATCGCGGGCGATCTCGGAGACCATCGACAGCGCGATCGGCTTGACGGCCGGGCCGCAATAGCCGCCGTGCGAGCCGCGGCCATCGATCGAGGGTTCCGGCGAGAAGGTGTCGAGGTTGACGCTCGTGATCGAGTTGATCGTGTTGATCAGCGACACGGCGTCGGCGCCGCCGGCCTTCGCGGCGCGGGCGGGGCGGCGGATGTCCGTGATGTTCGGCGTCAGCTTCACGATCACCGGCAGGCGCGTGTAAAGCTTGCACCATTGGGCGACCATCTGGATGTATTCCGGCACCTGGCCGACCGCCGAGCCCATGCCTCGCTCGCTCATGCCGTGCGGGCAGCCGAAATTGAGCTCGATGCCGTCGGCGCCGGTCTCCTCGACGCGCGGCAGGATCGCCTTCCAGGCGCCCTCCTCGCAGGGCACCATGATCGAGACGATCATCGCCCGGTCCGGCCAGCGCCGCTTCACCTCGGCGATCTCCCTGAGGTTCACCTCGAGGTCGCGGTCGGTGATGAGCTCGATGTTGTTCAGCCCGAGCAGCCTTCGGTCCGCGCCCCAGACAGCGCCGTAGCGCGGGCCGTTGACGTTGACGACCGGCGGCCCCGCCTCGCCGAGCGTCTTCCAGACGACGCCGCCCCAGCCCGCCTCGAAGGCGCGTTCGACGTTATAGGCCTTGTCCGTCGGCGGCGCGGAGGCGAGCCAGAAGGGGTTCGGCGAACGGATACCGAGGAACTCGGTCGAAAGGTCTGCCATGGCATCCTCCCTGTCAGGCGATGAGTGTGCTGTGGATCGATTCGGCGGCGCGCTTGCCGTCCTCGACGGAGACGACGGTCAGGTCCTCGCCGCCGGCGACGCAGTCTCCGCCGGCCCAGACTTTCGGGTGCGAGGTGCGGCGCTCGGCGTCGACGCCGATCCGGTTCTTCTCCATGGCGAGGGGCAGACCGGCGAGGGGACCGCTGCCGAAGGTCTGGCCGATCGCCTTGAAGACCTGGTCGGCGGGCAGCGTGATCGTCTCGCCGGTGCCGACGAGCCGGCCGTCCGGCTGGTGCGTGTATTCGAGCTCGATGGCGACTATCGCGCCCTCGGCGTCACGCTTCAGCGCCTTCGGCTGCAGCCCGTGTCGGATCGTGACGCCGTGGGTCTGGGCGAGTTCCTGCTCGTATTCGCTGGCGTTCATCGCCTCGCGGCCGCGGCGGTAGCAGATCGTCACTTCCTCGGCGCCGAGGAGCTTCGTCTGGATGGCGATGTCGATCGCCGTCATGCCGCCGCCGATGACGACGACGCGGCGGCCGACCGGCAACTGCGAAAGGTCGTGGCTCTGCCTGAGGCGGGCGATGTAGTCGACGGCGTCGAGACAGCCTTCGGCGTCGTCGCCGTCGAGGCCGAGGCCGTTGACGCCCGGCAGGCCCATGCCGAGGAAGACGGCGTCGTAGTCGGCGACCAGTCGGTCGAGGGCGACATCGCGGCCGAGCGCCATGTCGTTCTCGATCGTGATGCCGCCGATGCCGAGGATGAAGTCGACTTCCCTGGCGGCAAAGCCGCCGGCGGCCTTGTAGGCGGCGATGCCGTATTCGTTGAGGCCGCCCGCCTTCGGCCGCGCCTCGAAGATCGTCACGTCATGGCCATGCGTCGCCAGCCGATGGGCGCAGGAGAGGCCGGCCGGACCGGCGCCGACGACGGCGATGCGCTTGCCCGTGGACGCAGCGCGCCGGAACGGATGGGCGTTCGCCGTCTGCATCAGGTGGTCCGTCGCGTAGCGCTGCAAGAGGCCGATCCTGACCGGCTTGCCCTCCGCCGCCTCGCGCACGCAGGCCTCCTCGCAGAGCGTCTCCGTCGGGCAGACGCGGGCGCACATGCCGCCCATGATGTTCTGGCCGAGGATGGTCCGCGCCGAGCCGGACGGGTTGCCGGCGGCGATCTCGCGGATGAAGAGCGGAATGTCGATCGCGGTCGGGCAGGCGTTCATGCACGGCGCGTCGTAGCAGAAGTAGCAGCGGTCGGCCTCGACCAGCGCCTCGTGCGCGCTCAGCGGCGGATGCAGGTCGGAGAAGTTCTCGATGTAGTCGGCGGCGGGAAGCCGGCCGGAGCGGACGTCGCGCGCGGATACGTCGATCGCCATCATGGTCCTCCTGGACTTCGTGTCCTCGGCCGCTCGTCCGTTCCCGATGTCTTTTTGTTGGTGGTGAACGAGGAGCCTGCGGGAAGAATGTCGCGATTTTATCAACAGGTCAAATTTTTTCGTGGCACCGCCGATCGGTTGCGCCGACCGTGCGGCCGAGAAAGCGTTTCATATTTCCTTGGAACTGTTCTAAGGTCCCGACGCGCCGGATTCACGGTGCGGGAAGGTCAGGCAGGCGATGCGGCTCACGAAGCAGACGAACTACGCGATCCGGATGATGATGTACTGCGCCGTCGAGCGCGACGGGCGCCTGAGCCGTGTGCAGGACGTCGCTCGCGCCTATGCCGTCTCCGAGCTCTTCCTGTTCAAGATCCTGCAGCCGCTGGTGGAGGCCGGGCTGATGGAGAGCGTGCGCGGCCGCAAGGGCGGCGTGCGGCTCGCCAAGCCGGCGTCCGAGATCACCCTCTACGACGTGGTGCGCGTCACCGAGGAGAACTTCGCCATGGCGGAGTGCTTCGAGACGGGCGCCGTCGAGTGCCCGCTCGTCGACAGCTGCTCGCTCAACGGCGCGCTCTACAAGGCGCTCAACGCCTTCTTCGAGGTGCTGCAGGGCTACACGATCGAAGACCTCGTGCTCGCCCGCCCGCACATGCGCTCGCTGCTCGGCATGATCGACGGCGACGCTCCCCGGATCGCCGGCACCGCCTGAGTCGTGCTGTGGACGGCCATCACGGCGCGAGCCGTGCCGGCTTACCTTTTCACCTCTTCTCCGCCGCCGCGATCGTGCGGAAGAAATCGGCCTGGAAGGCGAGGGGGTCGGTGTCGAGGAGGGCGATGTGCGGCGGGCGCGCCTGCCAGAAGGAATCGCGGGCATAGCCGCCGGCCGGCATGAAGTGCGTCTGGCCGATGCCGGGGCCCGAGGTCGTCACGGCCATGGAGCCCGTCTTCTGCAGGTAGACGCCCGGCATCGTCAGCCAGGCGAGAGCCATGACGTCGTGGGGCACGCAGCCGCCGACGCCGACATGGCTGCGGTAGAAACGCGTGTAGAACCCGGCCATGCGGGCGAGCAGCGCGCCGGCCTTCGGTGCGGCGGCGGCGAGATCGCCGAAGAAGCCGGGCGTCAGAACCACCGGCATTGTCGCGTCGAGCGGCGCGAGCACGAGCGGCCAGTGCGCCGCGAGCACGGCGTCGGCCGCATGCGGGTCGTTCCAGAAGTTGGCCTCCGCCGCCGGCGAGACGTTGCCCGGCCGGTAGACGGCGCCGCCCATGACGACGACCTGACGAACGCGGTCGACGATCTCCGGGTCGCGCTGGATCGCGCGGGCGAGGTTGGTCAACGGGCCGACGGCGCAGATCGTGATCTCGCCCGGCATCTCGCGCGTCTTCTCGATCATGTAATCGGCGGCCGAAAGCCGGCTCGCGGCGCGCGTCGAGGCCGGAAGGGCGACATCGCCGAAGCCGTACTCGCCGTGGACCTCGTAGCTCGGCCGGTTCGGCGCGATCGAAAGCGGCCGCGCCTCGCCTTCGGCGACGTCGGCCCTGTCGCCGAGATAGTCGAGGAGCTGCAGGGCGTTGCGGGTCGCCTCGTGGACCGCGACGTTGCCGAAGATCGTCGTGAGCGCGATCAGGTCGATGTCGGGATGGGCGACGGCATAGGCGATCGCCATCGCGTCGTCGATGCCCGGGTCGGTGTCGAGAATGACTTTATGCGGCATCGCGCCCCCTCCGTCTGTCGACGCCGTCTAGATCGGTTCCGCGTTTCGTTGAATCGCGAAAATGATCCAGACTTCTGTCTTTCTCGCGTTTCCAGACGGAAAACCGGCTTCCACTTTTCCTGGAAACGCTCTAGGCGCTCGCAAGAGGATTGTCCATGGCGCTTGTGCTGGCCGCGCCGGCTTGCTGGGGTCCCCCGGGGCCGACGCGGTTGCCGTCAGGCGGCGCTGCGCCGCGGCTGGTGGCCGTCGTCCTCGCAGAAGATGCCGTAGAGCGTGCGCAGCACCTCAAGCACCTCGTCGGAGGCGACGGAATAGTAGATCGTCTGCGCGTCGCGCCGGGTCTTGACGAGCTGGCGAGCCCTCAGCTTCGCGAGGTGCTGCGAGAGGGCCGACTGGCTGAGGCCGACTTCTTCGGCCAACGCGCCGACGGGCATCTCGCCGGGGACAAGATTGCAGAGAATCATCAGGCGTTTCGCGTTCGACATGGCCGAGAGCAGGGCTGCGGCGTCGTCAGCCTTGCCTGCGAGTTCCGTCGTGTCCATCATGATCATGTCTCGCTTTTGGTACACGCCCCCGCGTGCCCTCATCTGCCGGTAATGGGCGCATTCATGGCGACCATGGCCTGCGACCCGACTGTCACCGATCGCCAACCCATTGTATATTACTAAAATTAGCGTGCTTCATTCAGAAGCGCGCTGAGCCGGGCGCGCAGGTCGTCCGCGCTGCGGAGCGTCGAAGCGAATGCGATGCGCACCTGCCTGTCGCCGGACTGAAGGTCAATTCCGGCAGCATCAAGGCCGTTGATCCGCCAGTCGCCACCATCCACGCCGGCATAGTGCCGGGCAAGCAGGCTCGCCGCTTCCGCGTGATCCTCGTTCATGTGCGCGATGGCTTCCGCCTCGATCGCGGCGAGTTCGTCGACCGCCGGCGATTCGATCAGGAGATCGCGGCCTTCGAGGCGATAGGCCTTGCCGAAGCCGCCATTGAGGCTCGCGTCGGAGGGCACGAGACGGAAGAAGGCGAAGTCGCCGAAATCGGCGTAGAGCCCTGCCTTCGGGTGGCGGCGCAGGAAGCGGGCCCGGACGCGCGCCTGGTCCGCGCTGCCGCGTTCGAGCGGCACTGCGCGGCAGCGGACGCTGATGCGCGGATGGGCGAGGGGGTCGCCCTTGCCGGGCTCGCCGGCGAGCAGTGACGCACGCCCGTCGGTCGCGAGCGGCCGGGTATGGCCGGAAAGCGCCGAGACGAGGACGACGGGTACGCCGTCGACGTCGGTCGCGACGAGCACGCGGCTTGCGAGCGGGTCTCCGGTTTCCGGATCGACGACGGCGAGCGCGGCGAAGCGCGCCGCGCGGACGAGCCGGCGCGCCAGGCGGAGCGCCTCGTCGTCGGTCTCGCGCAGCACGTTGGGCGTCTCGGCCATGGCTTGGATCTCGTTGGCGAGGAGGCCTATTTCGGCGGCATCCGGATCGCGCCGTCAAGGCGGATCGTCTCGCCGTTCAGCATGACGTTGCCGACGATGTGCAGGACGAGCGCCGCATATTCCTCCGGCGTGCCGAGGCGGGAGGGGAAGGGGATGGACGCGCCGAGGCTCTGCTGCACCTCCGGCGCCATCCCGAGGAGCATGGGCGTCGCGAAGATGCCGGGCGCGATCGTCATGACGCGGATGCCGAAGCGGGCGAGTTCGCGCGCGGCAGGCAGCGTCATGGCATGGATGCCGCCCTTCGAGGCGGCGTAGGCCGCCTGGCCGATCTGCCCGTCGAAGGCCGCGACGGACGCCGTGGAGATGACGACGCCGCGCTCGCCGTCGGAAAGCGGCTCCAGACGCGACGCGCGGTCGGCGACGAGCCGCATCAGGTTGAACGAGCCGATCAGGTTGACCTCGACAACGCGGCGGAAGAGGGCGAGGTCGTGCGGCCCGTCGCGGCCGACGACGCGTCCGGCGTCGGCGATGCCGGCGCAGTTGACGAGGATGCGGGCATCGCCATGGGCCTTCGCGGCGGCGGCGACCGCCGCTTCGGCCGCTTCGGCGTCCGCCACGTTGCAGACGACCGCCAGCCCGTCAATCTCGGTCGCGATCGCCTTCGCCTGGTCGACGTTGAGGTCGAGGACCGCGACCCTGGCGCCGGCCTTCGCCAGCGCACGGGCGGTCGCAGCACCGAGCCCGGAGCCGCCACCGGTGACGATTACCGCGTTGCCCCTGACATCCATCGCCTTTTCCTCCCGCGCGTGTTGCGCGGAAAGGGTTAGGCCTGGCGACGGTGGCGGGTCAACCCGGCGACGATGTCCTGCGCGTTGATCGTGCCGATGATCGCGCCGCCGTCGATGACGCCGATCTGGCCCGGCCGCCGGGCGATCGCGTCGAGGATCTCGATCAGCGGCGTGTCGGGCTTGGCCGTCGCCGAGAGCTGGTCGGCGCCGGTCTCGCGCGCCGGTGCGCCGGCACGCATGACGTCGGCGGCCTGCAGCATCGAGATCGGGTTCATGTGGGCGACGAAGTCCTGCACGTAGTCGTTCGCCGGGTTCAGGACGATGTCCATCGGCGTGCCGCACTGGACGATGCGTCCGCCTTCCATGATGGCGATGCGGTTGCCGATGCGGAAGGCCTCGTCGAGGTCGTGGCTGACGAAGATGATCGTCTTCTTCAGCCGCGACTGGAATTCGAGGAGCTCGCCCTGCAGGCGCGTGCGGATCAGCGGGTCGAGGGCGGAGAAAGGCTCGTCCATGAGCAGGATCGGGGCGCCGGTCGCAAAGGCGCGGGCAAGCCCGACGCGCTGCTGCATGCCGCCCGACAGCTCGTTGACGCGCCGGTTCGCCCATTGCGTCAGGCCGACGAGCTCGAGCTGCGCGGCGACGCGCTTCCGCTTCTCCTCCTCCTTGACGCCGGCAAGCTCGAGGCCGAAGCCGACATTGGAGGCGACGGTGCGCCAGGGCAGGAGGCCGAATTGCTGGAAGACCATCGAGACATGGTCGGCGCGAAGCTCGCGGAGCGTCTTGCGGCCGCATGAATAGGGCTCGGTGATCCGGTCGCCGCACTTGACGGTGACCTTGCCGCGGCGCACCGGCGCCAGCCCGTTGACGGCGCGAAGCAGCGTCGACTTGCCGGAGCCGGAGAGGCCCATGAGGACGAGGATCTCGCCTTCCTCGACGTCGAGCGTCGCGCCTGCCACGCCGAGCACCTGGCCCGTCTGGCGGCCGATCTCGTCACGCGTGAGCCCGCGGTCGATGAGCGGGAGAGCCGAGGCAGCCTTGTCGCCGAAGACGATGTCCACATTCTCGAAGCGAACGGCTGCGTTCATGAGCGGCCTCCCTCGCTGACACGGAAGAAGCGGTCGAGGATGATCGCGAGCACGACGATGCAGAGGCCGGATTCGAAGCCCTTCGCGACGTTCATGGAGGAGAGCGCCCTGAGCACCGGGACGCCGAGGCCGTCGGCGCCGACGAGGGCGGCGATCACCACCATCGACAGCGACAGCATGATCGTCTGGGTCAGCCCGGCCATGATCTGCGGCAGCGCATAAGGGAGCTCGATCTTCGTCAGCACCTGCCAGCGCGTCGCGCCGAAGGCCTCGGCCGCCTCGATGAGCGAGGTCGGCGTCGAGACGATGCCGAGGCGCGTCAGGCGCACCGGCGCGGGCACGGCGAAGACGACGGTCGCGACGAGGCCGGGGACCATGCCGAGGCCGAAGAGGATCAGCGCCGGGATCAGGTAGACGAAGGTCGGGATCGTCTGCATCAGGTCGAGGATCGGCCGGACGAAGGCATAGACCCACTGGCGCCGCGCCGCGGCGATGCCGATCGGCACGCCGATCACCATGCAGACGAGGGTGGCGGCGACGACGAGCGACAGCGTCTGCGTCGTCTCCTTCCAGTAGCCGAGATTGACGATCAGGATCAGGCCGAGCGCCGTGAACACCGTGATCGCGATCGACCGTCGGACGATGTAGGAGAGGATCGCGATGACGGCGATGACGACGAAGGGATGCGGCGTGTCGAGACACCACAGCAGGCCGTCGATGATCGCCGAGAGGACTCTCGAGAGCCAGTCGAAGAACCAGCTGAAGTTGTTCGTCAGCCAGTCGACGGCGTCGCTGGCCCAGCTACCGATCGGAACGGGATGTCCGGTCAACCAATCCACGAGGGGTGTCCCAGTTCACGGCCCTTCATCGGGCCGGTTGCCACTTGGCCGAAGGGCGCCCGGATGGTCGGGCGCCCTTCGGTCGGTTCGATGACGGAGGAGGCCGCTAGAGGCCGAGCGCCTTCTTCACGGCCGGCTCGGCGGGCTGGCCGTCCGTCGTCTTGACGCCCTTCAGCCAGGCGTCCAGCGCGTCCGGGTTCTTCTTGAGCCAGGCCTGGGCGGCCTTGGCCGGATCCATGCTCTTGTCGAGGATCGCGCCCATGATCTGGTTTTCCATGTCGAGCGAGAACTGGAGGTTCTTCAGCAACTGGCCGACATTCGGGCACTGGTCGAGGTAGCCGGCGCGCACGTTGGTGTAGACCGTCGCGCCGCCGTAGTTCGGGCCGAACACCTCGTCGCCGCCGGACAGATAGGTCAGCTTGAAGTTCGTGTTCATCGGATGGGGCTCCCAGCCGAGGAAGACGATCGGCTTCTTGGCCTTGTCGGCGCGCGTCACCTGGGCGAGCATGCCCTGTTCGGAGGATTCGACGAGCTCGAAGCCCTTCAGGCCGAACTGGCCCTTCTTGATCATGTCGAGGATCAGTCGGTTGCCGTCGTTGCCCGGCTCGATGCCGTAGATCTTGCCGTCGAGGTCGTCCTTGTGCTTGGCGATGTCGGCGAAGCTCTTGATGCCGATCGCGGCACCGTACTGGTTGGTGGCGAGGGTGTACTTGGCGCCTTCGAGGTTGGCGCGCACGACCTTCACCGTGCCGTTCTTCTTGTAGGGGGCGATGTTCGACTCCATCGTCGGCATCCAGTTGCCGAGGAAGACGTCGATGTCCTTGTTCTTCCGCGATTCGTAGGTCACCGGCACCGACAGGATCTTGATGTCGGTATCGTAGCCCATGTCCTTCAGGATGGTCGTGGTCGTCGCGGTCGTCGCCGTGATGTCGGTCCAGCCGACGTCCGAAAAGCGGACGGTCTTGCAGGCGTCCGGTACGGCGGCCGACGACGCACCCGCCGACAGCGCCAGCGTGACGGCGGCGATCGCCGACGCGATGAGCATTCTCATGGTCTTCTCCCTGTTTGGCTGTTCCTGCCTCTCCTTATCGCGCCATAAACGTGGCGGCTTTGCAAGGGCTTTATTGAATGGGTGTTCAACAAAAGGAAATTCTGCTTCACTCCGGTCATGCCCAAGGTCGGTATGGAACCTATTCGCAGACGATCCCTGGTGGAGGCGACGATCGCCGCGATCCACTTCCGCGGCTCGATGGACGTCACGATGCGCGAGATCGCGACGCGCGCCGGCGTCTCGCTCGGCCTTGCGCACCATTACTTCGCCAACAAGCACGACCTGATGATGTCGGTGATGCGCTACATCATGGCCGACTACAGCGTGCAGGTGCGCCGGGCGCTGGCGGAGGCGAGGACGCCGCGCGAGCGGCTTTCGGCGATCATCCGGGCGAGCCTGGCGCGCGAGCAGTTCAACCCCGAGATCGTCTCGGCCTGGCTCGTCTTCTACGCCTATGCGCAGGGCTCCGCGGATGCGCGCCGGATGCTCTCGATATATGCCCGCCGCCTCCATTCGAACCTCTGCCATGCGCTGCGGCCGCTCGCCGGCAACCGTGCCGAGGAGATCGCAGCCGGCATCGCCGCCATGATCGACGGCCTCTACGTGCGCGAGGGACTGGGCACCGCCGGCATCTCCACGGTCGACGGCTATCGCCTGCTCGACACTTACGTGACGGAGCAGCTGTCCTCCGCCGCACGCGCCGCCGGCAATGCATGATAACGGCGAAGAGCGGCGGCGGCCCTACCGCTTCTGACTGAAGCGGTGCGGCTTGCATCGGCGCGTCTCTCGTATTTCATGAAAAGATGCGGATGCCGCACGCCACGACGGGCATGGCCGATCTCGAGAGCGAGCTAGTCGCCTTCGAGACGCTTTGCTCCGGCCTGCCGCGCCTCGTCGACGCCCTGCGGGCCTCCGGCGCCGCGACGACGGTGGAGACGGCCGAAGAACCGCCAGAAGCCGCGTTTTCAGAGCGTTTCGCCGAACTGCTTGCAGCCGAGGCGACGGCCCAGGACAAGGCAGCCCTCCTCATCGCCGGGTTGGACCGGCAGCGGCAGGCCGCCGAGGACGCATTGGCCGCCCTTCAGGCGTCCGATCCGCCCGAGCAGGAGCGGCGGCCGTCGGCTGCGTGGCTGGTGCAGCGATTCGTGGCGCGGCGGGAGGAGCCGGCGGCGCTGCTTTTCCGGGAGATGGAGGGCCTGCTCCAGCGCATGGACCGGGTGCACGGCAGCCTGCACCTGACATCGGCGGCGATCAGGACGGCGCGCGCGGTCGGCGTGTCGCGGACGGCTCGTCTCATCGACGAGGAGATGACGCTTCTCGGCGAGGTCGAGGCCGCGCAGCACGAGCTTTCCGCCATCGACGGCGAGATGCAGGCGCTGAAGCGCCGGCTGACGCCGCGCGCGGACCGGGAGACGGTGGGAGAAGCGGTTCGGGATCACGCCGACCGCTCGCGCGAGAGCAAGACGGTCGCCGCACGGGCGAGGGCGCTGCGCCACGAGGCGCTGGCGCTGCGCGGGCAGGTGGCGGCGATCCGCCGGCTGGTGGCCGAGGCGATCGACCGCTCCGCCGATCTCGGCGTCATGGAGCGCCGGCTGGTCGCGCTTGCGGAGATCGCCACCGGCCTCTTCGCGGGCGCCGCCGATCTCGCGGCCATGGACGCGAGCCGGGTGCCCGCGACCGCCGACGCGCCGGAGAGCCCCGGCTTGACCGCGCGGCTCGTCGAACTTCAGCGCCTCGGCGTGCTCGCCCGCGACGACGCGGAACGCCGGAAGGAGGCGACCGCCGCTGCCTTCGCCACGCTGCTCGCCCGGGCGCAACCCCCGGAGCCCGAACCGGACGCGCCACCGCCTGCCGGGCGCTTCGGCATCCGCCTGCCGAAGAGGAAGAGATAGATCAGCTGATGATCCGCAGGCGCAGGGCCTTGGCGACGAGCTGGGTGCGGTTGACGCAGTCGAGCTTGCGCATCGCGCTGTTCAGGTAGGAGTTCACGGTGTGGTCGGAGAGCGACAGGATGGTCGCGATCTCGACGGAGGTCTTGCCGTTCGCCGCCCAGGTCAGCACCTGCACCTCGCGCTCGGAGAGGCGGGCGCTCTCGCCGCGCGGCTCGCCTTTCATCCGGCAGAAAAGGTCGTAGGCGAGCATCGCCTCGAGCAGGAGCTCGCCGAGCTCGCTGCGCGAGACGACGCCGCGCGGTCCCTCGAAGGTGATCGCCGCGCGCTCCCCCTCGGGGCTGTGCACGGGCAAGACGACGCCGCTCTGGTAGCCGGCCTCGGCGAAGAGCGCACGGGCGCCGTCCGGCTCTGCCGACGAATCGGGAAGGCCGTCGAGCGACCAGATCAGCGGCGCCGTCGACGTCCTGAGGCGGGTGAAGAGCGGGCTGTTGCGGAAAGGCTGAAGCGCCTCGAAGGCATCAATGAAGGCCGACGTCCAGTTGCTCGCGACGATCGCGCGGCGCAGGCTCGCAGGCTCGCTCGCGGAAAGGGAAACGACGGAGAAGCCGGTGAAGCGGAAGCGGCCGGCGACGGCTTCGAGATAGCGGAAGACGCCAACTTCCGTCGTGACGCCCGAAAGCACCTCGCTTGCCCCGGGCAGGGGGCGAACCTGAACGTCGGCTCTCATGGCCGGCGGCAGCACAGTCTCATTCCCCGCATCGCATCCTCTCGCGCCCGTACCCCTCCTTGCCGCCCGACCGCGGCAGCGCCGGATGCCGGTCCCTTCAGATCGGCAGATAGCTCGTGCTCTTTACCTCTTCCATGACCGCATAGGTATGCGTCTCCCGGACGCCCGGCAACGGCAGGATCACATCTGCCAGAAAAGCCCGGTACGCTTCCATCCCCGAAACCCGGGCCTTGACGAGATAGTCGAATCCCCCCGCAACCATATGACATTCCATGACGTCGTCGCTTCGTTTTACCGCCTCGGCGAAGGAATTGAAGACGTCTGAGGTTGTGCGATCGAGCTTCACCTCGACGAAAACGAGCAGGTTGCGGCCGAGCTTCTGCGGCGACAGCCGCGCCGAGTAGCCCTCGATATAGCCGTCGCGCGTCAGCCGCTTGACACGTTCGGCTGTCGCCGTCGGCGAAAGATTGATACGATCGGCAAGCTCTATATTGCTGAGCCGGCCGTCAAGCTGCAGGGCGCGGAGGATCTTTCGGTCGATCCGATCTATCGTCTTCATCTTACGCTACGAGATGGCTGTTTCGTAGACGAATATACCGAAACGGCGCCGCTTAACAGCGGGAAACGCGAAATCTCCGGCTGTAGATTGCCGGCGTTTTTCGGAGGCGACGAATGACCCTTCCCTTCAGCACCGGCGTCCAGCCGTTCGATGCTCCCTTCGGCGAGGACGACGACCAGATCCTCGCCCGCTTCAACCGTGCGCTGACCTTCACGCCGAGCCAGGACGCGGCGATCGACCGGCGCACGCGCAAGTCCATCATGGCAATCCGGGAGAAGGCCGGCGCGATCGGCGGCGTCGAGGACTTCCTGCGCGAATACGGGCTTTCGACGCGGGAGGGGCTGGCGCTGATGGTGCTCGCCGAGGCGCTTCTGCGGGTGCCGGACGCGGCGACGCAGGACAAGCTGATCGAGGACAAGCTCAAGGAAGGCAACTGGAGCAGCCACGAGGCGCATGGCGATACCTGGTTCGTCAACGCCTCGGCCTGGGCGGTCGGTCTCTCCGCCCGCGTCATCCGGCCCGGCGAGACGCCGGAAGGCGTGATGCGCGGGCTCGTCAGGCGGCTCGGGCTGCCGACGGTGCGCCAGGCGACCCGGCAGGCGATGCGCTTCCTCGGCTCGCATTTCGTGCTCGGCGAGACGATCAAGGAGGCGCTCGCCCGGGCGATGAAGAACGAGGCGCGCGGCTACCGCCACTCCTTCGACATGCTCGGCGAAGGGGCGCGGACGCGCGCCGACGCCAAGCGCTACTGGCAGGCCTATGCCGACGCGATCGCCGCGATCGGAAAAGCGGCCGACAAGGCGGCCGGCAACAAGGCGCTGCCGGGCCGCATGGGCATCTCCGTCAAGCTCTCGGCCCTTCATCCGCGCTATCTCGCGACGCATCGCGACCAGGTGCTCGCCGAACTGGTGCCGGACCTGATCAAGCTGGCGCAGATGGCGAAGGCGCACGACCTGAACTTCACCATCGACGCGGAGGAGGCGGACCGGCTGGAGCTTTCGCTCGACGTCATCGACGCGACGTTCGCCGACCCGTCGCTTGCCGGCTGGGACGGCTTCGGCCTCGCGATCCAGGCCTACCAGAAGCGGGCGCCGGCGGTGATCGAGCATGTCGACGCGCTTTGCCAGGCGCATGGCCGGCGGATGATGGTCCGCCTCGTCAAGGGCGCCTATTGGGACACCGAGATCAAGCGGGCGCAGGAGCGTGGCCTGCCGGACTATCCGGTCTATTCCCGCAAGGCCGCGACAGACCTCAGCTATCTCGCCTGCGCCAGGATGATGCTGGAGCGGCGCGCGCGCATCTTCCCGCAGTTCGCGACGCATAACGCGCTGACCGTGGCGACGATCCTGGAAATGGTCGGCGACGACCGCTCCGGTTTCGAGTTCCAGCGCCTGCACGGTATGGGCGAGGCGCTCTATTCCGACCTGATGAAGGGCAACGACCGCGTCGCCTGCCGCATCTACGCGCCGGTCGGCGGCTACCGCGACCTGCTCGCTTATCTCGTGCGGCGCCTGCTCGAAAATGGCGCCAACTCGTCCTTCGTCGCGATCGCCGGCGATCGCGACGTGCCGGTCGAGACGCTGCTCGTGCGGCCGGCCGAGACGCTCGGGCTTGCCGAAGGGCGGAGCGGGCGCCACGCGAAGATTCCGCTGCCGGGCGCGATCTACGGCCCGCGGAAGAACAGTGCCGGGCTCGAATTCGGCCATCGCCGGAGCCTGAAGGCGCTGACGGACGGCATCGGCGCGGCCAAGCCGGCCATCGAAGCCGTGCCACTCTTTCCGGGCGCGAAGCCGCATGGTGCGGCGACGGCGGTCGTCTCTCCCGCCGATCATGGCCGCACCGTCGGCACGGTCCGCTTCGCCACGAAGGCCGACGTCGCGTCGGCGATCGCCGCCGCCCGCAAGGGCTTCGAACGCTGGTCGCGCGCCGCGGTCGAGGAGCGCGCGGCGGCGCTGGAGAAGACCGCCGATCTCCTCGAGGAGAACCGCGACCGGCTGATGGCGCTGCTTGCGCAGGAAGGCGGCAAGACACTCGATGACGGTCTCGCGGAGGTGCGAGAGGCCGTCGATTTCTGCCGCTATTATGCCGCGCAAGCCCGCCAGACCTTCGGTGCGCCGGCGCTGATGCCCGGACCGACGGGCGAGGACAACCGCTACGGCTGGCGCGGGCGTGGCGTCTTCGCCTGCATCTCGCCATGGAACTTCCCGCTGGCGATCTTCACGGGCCAAGTGACGGCGGCGCTCGTTTCCGGCAACGCCGTGATCGCCAAGCCGGCCGAGCAGACGCCGCTGATCGCCTACGAGGCGGTGAAGCTGATGCATGCGGCGGGTGTGCCGAAGGATGCGCTGGTCTATCTGCCGGGCGCCGGCGACGTCGGCGCGGCGCTGACGGCCGACGCGGCAATCGCCGGCGTCGCCTTCACCGGCTCGACGGAGACCGCGCGGGCGATCAACCGCGCGCTGGCCGCCAAGGACGGGCCGATCGTGCCGCTGATCGCCGAGACGGGCGGGATGAACGCCATGGTGGTCGACGCGACGGCGCTCGCCGAACAGGTCGCCGACGACGTCGTCATGTCGGCCTTCCGCTCCGCCGGGCAGCGCTGCTCGGCGCTGAGGCTCCTCTTCCTGCAGGAGGACGTCGCCGACGGCATGCTGGCGATGATCGAGGGGGCGGCGCGCGAGCTGAAGCTCGGCGATCCCTCCGATCCGGCGACCGATGTCGGGCCGATCATCGATGCCGAGCAGCAGGGGATGCTCGCCGAGCATGTCGCGGCGATGCGGAAGACGCAGACGGTGCGCTATGCCGGGGAGGCGCCTTCGGGCGGCACGTTCTTCGCGCCGCACATCGTCGAGCTCGACCGGCCGGAGGCGCTGACCAAGGAGGTCTTCGGCCCGGTGCTCCACGTCGTGCGCTGGAAGGCGAAGGACCTCGGCAAGGCGCTCGACGCGATCGCGGCGACCGGCTACGGCCTGACCCTCGGTATCCACAGCCGCATCGAGGCGACGGCCAAGGCGATCGTCGACCGGCTCGGCGTGGGCAACGTCTACATCAACCGCAACACGATCGGCGCCGTCGTCGGCACCCAGCCCTTCGGCGGCTCCGGCCTTTCCGGCACCGGCTTCAAGGCCGGCGGCCCGCATTACCTCACGCGCTTCGCCGAGGAGCAGGTCGTCTCCATCAACACGGCGGCGGCCGGCGGCAACGCCAGCCTGATCGCCATGGGAGAGGGGTGAGGGCGGTCTTGCGAGACCGGCCTCACACCCGTTTCCCTTGGCTGGCGGCGGTCTTCGCTCATTCGAATCGCTCGGGTCCGTAGGGCGCAAGCAGCGGGTCGCGCCGGCCGGTCATGATTTCTTCGGCGGCGAAGAGGCCGATCGCCGGTGCGAGCGTGACGCCGGAGTGGGTGACGGCGAGATAGAGGCGAGGCTCGTCGCGCGGCGCACCGAGGATCGGAAATCCGTCCGCCGGCGTCGGACGATAGCCGGTGGTGTGGAAGTCGAGCGCGAGATCGTCGGAGCCGCGCAGCATCGAGCGGACGCAGGCGAAGAGCGCTTCTGCCGCCGCTTCCGGGCGCCCGCGGGGATCGCCGCCGCCGAAGTCGGAGCCGGCGACGATGCGTCCGTCCGCCGTCTGGCGCAGGTGCGCCTCGGGCGCGATGACGAGGCCGTTGTCGAGGCGGCGGTGGGGCTTCGAATGGACGAGCAGGCCCGGCGGCGTGTCGAGCGGTACGCGCAGGCCGAGCGAGGCGGCGAGATCCGCCGTCGCGGCGCCTGCGGCCAGCACGATCCGGTCCGCCTCGATCCGCCCGTTCGTGGTCTCCACGCCGATCGTGCCGTCCGCGCCGGAGACGAGCCGCAGCACCGTGGTGCCGCGGACGTCCGCCCCTTGCGCCTTCGCCGCCGCGACGAGCGCGCGTGCGGCCGCGGCCGGCTCGACGGCGCCTTCCTCGGCCACGTGGAGCGCACGCTCGGGAACCGTCGCGAGCTGCGGCTCGATCCGTTCGATCTGGTTGCGTTCCACCCAGCGGATGCCATAGCCCCAGCTTTCGTGCTCGCGGGCATAGGCTTCGAGCGCGTCCGGCGGCAGGTCCCAGCAGAGGCCGCCGCACCAGTTCGGCGCCGCTCCGGGCACGTCCGCGGCGAGCCTGCGCCATTCGGCGATCGAGCGCATCCGAAGCCGGAAATACGGTTCGGGATTGCCCCAGCTCGCGTTGATCCAGGCGAAGGAGTTGGGGGTCGCAGAACCGCCCGGCTCCTCGGCGAGCACGGTGACGCGGGCGCCGGCCTTCGCCAGGTGCCAGGCGATCGAGGCGCCGACGATGCCGGCGCCGATGACGATGATCTTCACTGATGTCTCCGGCATGGCCCGCTCCCGCCGATTCCCGTTGCGGAAGGGATAGGCAGGCCGTCGCTCCGGTGCAAGCGCGCCGGCGTCAGGCGAAGGAGCGTTTGCGCCGCTTCGGTGCGACCGTCTGCTCGATCGGCGCGATGCCTTCGAGCACGCGCTTGGGCGGCAGTATGGCGATCGCCTCAGTCCCCTCGCGCAGCTTCGATTTCAGGACCAGCTCGCCGTCGTGCTTGGCAAGCACCGCCTGGACGATCGGCAGGCCGAGGCCGGTTCCCTGCTCGGCGCTCTTGATCGCGATCGCGCCCTGGCCGAAGGCGGAGAGCACGACGGGGATCTCCTCGGCCGGAATGCCCGGGCCATTGTCGCGGATCGACATGTACTGTCCGCCGCCGGCCGTCCAGCCGACCTTGACCGTGATCAGGCCGCCCTGCGGCGTGAACTTGACGGCGTTCGAGAGCAGGTTCAGGCCCACCTGGCGGAGCGCCCGCTCGTCGCCCCAGATCGCCGGCAGGCCGGGCTCGAACTGGCTCCTGATGGTGATCGCCTTGCTGCGCGCCTTCATCTGCACCATGCCGATGCAGTCCTCGGCGATGTCGGCAAGCGCCACGGCCTCCTCCTGCAGGTCGTATTTGCCCGCCTCGATGCGCGAGAGGTCGAGGATCTCGTTGATGAGGTTGAGGAGATGCTGGCCGGAGCGGTGGATGTCGCCGGCATAGTCCTTGTAGGCACCATTCTCCATGGGACCCAGGACCTCGTTCACCATCACCTCGGAGAAGCCGAGGATGGCGTTGAGCGGCGTGCGCAATTCGTGGCTCATCGTCGCGAGGAAGCGCGACTTGGCGAGGTTGGCGTCCTCGGCCCGCCGCCGTGCCTCGTCGGAGACCGAGTTCGCCACCTCGAGCTCGGCGATCAGGCTGTCCTTCTCGGACTGGAAGGACAGGAGCTTGAGGTTCGAATCGTGCAGCCGGCCGGAAACGAAGAGGAAGAAGCCGAGCGCCGAGGCGATGACCGCCGTGAGGCCGATGTCGTAGCCGTTGCGGCTGACGATGGCGGCCGCCCCGAGCGCCAGCACCGGCGGCAGGAAGGCGAAGAGGACGGTGCCGCGCAGCGTGAAGGTCGCCATCGCCGTCATCGCCAGGGCGACGAGCAGCATCAGCCCCTTGAAGATGACGAAGGTCGGACCGTTGCAGACCGCGCATCCGGAAAAGGCGAAGATCGCCCAGCAGAGACCGACGACCGTATGGCCGGCGATGAAGCGGCGGCGCCAGCCGGCGGCGTTGTCGTTTGCCAGCACCGAGGATGCCCGCCGCGCCATCAGCGCCAGCCCGGCATAGACGATCAGCGTCACGATCGCCCAGGCGAGGAGGCCGAGCGAGCCGGTGAAATAGACGCCGAGAGCCGAGGTCAGCACGACGAGGAGCGGCGGCGCGGCGGCACCCTGCATGATCGCATCGACGTGCAGCAGCATCATCTCGCGCTCGAAGCCGCGGCCGCCGTCGCGCCGGGTCTGCAGGCGCTCGCGGGTGGCGCGCAGCGCCTCGGTCACGGCCGCGTTGCGGCTCGCGCGGGACCTGTCGACGATGTTCTTGTCCGCCGAGGCGCTGAAGCCCATGGCCATGAGATGCGATCGAACTCCTCGCGTGGATGCGGCAGGCTAGCAACCAATCATTAAGAAGATGTTCAGCCGCATCGCGCGATGCGCGGCATGGTTGCCCCCTTGTCGTCCGATCGTCGGCTTTCGCCGGCGGCGGTTTTGGTGTCTGTTGCCGCCATCCGACAGGAGGTCCATCCATGAAGCTTTACGACGGCGGCAAGGCGCCGAGCCCGCGGCGCGTCCGCATCTATCTCGCGGAGAAGGGGATTTCGGTGGAGACGGTGCCAGTCGACATGAACAGCCTCGGCCACAAATCCGCCGTGGTGACGGCGCTCAACCCGCTGCAGCGCCTGCCGGTGCTCGTCCTCGACGACGGCACGGTGCTGACGGAGACGGTGGCGATCTGCCGCTATTTCGAGGCGCTCCACCCGGAGCCGCCGCTGATGGGCACGACGCCGCTCGAGATCGCGACGATCGAGATGTGGAACCGGCGCATGGAGCTGAACTTCTATGCCGCGGTCGGCGCCGCCTTCCGCCACACGCATCCGGCGATGAAGGAGTGGGAAGTGCCGCAGATCCCG
>JBQCEN010000101.1:0-11932 GCA_051960215.1 Pararhizobium sp. | reverse complement strand
ACCAGCCCTGGCCGCCGAGGAAGTCGCGCACCTCGACGAGCCGCATGACGTCGTCATTGTCGAAGCCGACATAGTCGCCCCCGGCAATCGCATGCTGGACGATGAGGAAGGCTGCCGCGGCGGCGGCATAGGCAAGCGCCGCCTTCAGGAGCGGGATGCGGCTGTCGGGCGCTGCCGCGGCGGCCCGCAAGCCTGCTGCCGGCGCGCCGCGCTGCCGATCGAAATGAGTGAGATGGATCAAGCGCCGCGCGCCCCGTCAAGCCTCGGATTCCGGAGAGCGTGAACCTAGCCTTAACGTTCCGAAGAAATAGTAAAGCCTGCGGCCGGGCCGGCGTCCGGGCCAGACGGCGGAGGTCTTTCGTGTGCGATCAGGTGCTTGGCGAGTATGACATCGCCGTGCTCATCCCCTGCTACAACGAGGAGGCGACGATCGCCGAGGTCGTGCTCGGCTTCCGTCGCGCCCTGCCGCTCGCCCGCATCCACGTCTACGACAACAATTCCGGAGACGCGACGGCGATGCGCGCCGCGCTTGCCGGAGCGAGCGTGGTGCGCGAGCGCCGGCAGGGCAAGGGCCACGTCGTCAGGCGGATGTTCTCCGACATCGACGCCGACATCTACGTCATGGTCGATGGCGACGGCACCTATTCGGCCGAGGACGCGCCGGATCTCGTGCGTACGCTGGTGACGGAGCGGGTCGACATGGTGGTCGGCCGCCGCCGCGGCATCGCCGCGGATGCCGGCCGCAAGGGCCACGCCTTCGGCAACCGCTTCTTCAACCTGCTCTACCGCAACGTCTTCGGCGACGACTTCACCGACATCTTCTCCGGCTATCGCGCCTTCACCCGGCGCTTCGCCAAGAGCTTCCCGGCGCTCTCCTCCGGCTTCGAGATCGAGACCGAGATGTCGGTGCATGCCTCGGTGCTGAAGATGCCGGTGAGCGAGATCACCCTCGACTACGGCCGCCGCGTCGAAGGGTCGCCGAGCAAGCTCTCGACCTTCCGCGACGGCGCCCGTATCCTGTGGATGTTCGCGACGCTGATGAAGGAGACCCGGCCCTTTGCGTTCTTCACCTACATCTCGCTCGTGGTGATGGCGGTCAGCGTCGGCTTCATGGCTCCGGTATTTGCGGAATATTTCGCGACGGGTTATGTCGACCGCCTTCCGACATGGGTCCTGGCGATGGCGCTGGTGATGAGCTCGCTGCTGATCTTCACCGCCGGGATCATCCTCGACTCGCTCGCGCGCGCCCGCGCCGAGCAGAAACGGGCGCATTACCTGACGATCCCCGCGCTCAAGGGATCGCGCCGCTCGGGAGGAACCGTCGATCTGCGTGCCGGCTCGCGGAGCAGCACGCAAAATGGAATGGCTGACACAGAGGCGGCATGAAGAGATACATTCGGTTCCTGATCGCCGGCAGCATCGGCTTTGCTGTCGACGCCGGCGTCCTTTCGACCCTGTTGCACAGCGGCACGCTGGACGCCTTCTCGGCGCGCGCCGTGGCCATCGCCTGCGCGCTCTGCTGCACATGGATGTTCAACCGCAACTTCACCTTCGACAAGACCGGCCGGCCGCTCGTCGTCGAGGGCGCGCGCTATGGCGGCGTCGGCATCTCGACTGCGCTCGTCAATTACGGGCTCTATTCCGGCATCCTGATCGCCGCGCCGCATGTCGAGCCGCTCGTCGCGCTCGTCGTCTCGTCCGGTTGCGCGACGATCCTTTCCTATAACGGCTACTCGCGCTTCGTCTTCCGAGATTAAAGCGTTTCCAGGAAAAGTGGAAACCGGTTTTCCGTTCGGAAACGCGACAAAACAAAGATCTGAAGCGTTCGAGGGAGGCCGTCAGACGGCCTCCCATCCGTCCTTCTCGCCGGCCCGGTAGATCGCGTCGATCACCTTCTGGTTCCTGACGGAATCCTCGAGCGTGAAGATCGGCTCGTCGGCGCCGGCGGCCCGCCGGGCAAAGGCTTCCGCCTGCAGCCGGTATTGCCGCGCCGCCGGGAAGCGATAGGTCGCCGCTTCCGTGTGGTTGCGGTTGTGGAGGCGGATCGTCTGGTGCGCATAGAGGCCGGCGTTGAACGGCCCGTCCACCTCGATGAAGCCGGCATCGCCGTGGAAAACCATGGTCTGGCGCGCGGCGAGCTGCGTCGCGCAGTAGAACGACAGCTCGAACGTGCCGAAGTCGGCCCTGACGCTCGCATAGCGGTCCGTGCCGAAGGTCGGGTCGCGCTCGACGGTCGCCTGCACGCGGCTCGGCTCCGCACCGGTCACCATGCGCGTCGCGACCGTCGGGTAGACGCCGATGTCGGGCAGCGCGCCGCCGCCGAGCGCCACCTGGTTGCGCATGTTCGAGGGATCGACATTGTAATAGGAGAAGGCGCCCTGGACATGCCTGAGCGTCCCGATCGCGCCCTCGGCGATGAGCGCGCGCACCTTCGCCCATTGCGGGTGGTAGAAGACCATGAAGGCCTCGGCGACGATCACGCCGTTCTCGTCGCGGGCTTCGATCAGCGGCGCGATCGCGTCGGCCGAGAGCGCGATCGGCTTCTCGCAGAGGACGTGCTTGCCGGCCTTCGCCGCCCGGATGCTCCAGGCGATGTGCTCCGACGTAGGCAGCGGGATATAGACGCCGTCGATCGCGTCGCTCGCCAGCATCTCGTCATAGGAGCCGAAGACGCGCGGGATCCCGAAGGGTGCCGCCACCGCCTCGCCGCGCGCCTTGTCGCGGCTGGCGATCGCCGCCACGACCCCGTTCTCCGCCTCCAGCATCTGCGGGATCACGTGCTCGCGCGCGATCTTCGCCGTTGAAAGAATGCCCCATCTGAACATCGCCACCACTCCCGAATTGCCGCAGCCGCACGCTATTGCTAAGCGAGAGCCTTGGAAAGAGTGGCGGGGTTGAAGGATGAACCGGGCGTCGCGGCGCAGACAGGAGAAGCTTTCGAAGGCGACGTCGCCCGCCGGACGCGGCGCGCCGGCCGCCCTTCGCGATCCCCGGCTCGCCGAGGCCGTCGGACAGGCGATGCGGCTGCAGCAGCAAGGTCGCGCCGCCGAGGCGGAGCGGCTCTATGGCGAAATCCTCGCGAGGCAGCCCGAGCATCCGGAAGCGAACCATTTCCTCGGCCTCCTCATGCACCAGTCGGGGCGGACGGAAGAGGGTCTGGCGCTGATCGCGCGCTCGATCGGGGCCGATCCGGAGAACGCGGACTTCCACAACAATCTCGGCACCGTGCTGAAGGATAGGGAGCGTTTCGGCGACAGCATCGAGAGCTTCCGCAGGGCGATCGCCCTTCGCCCCTCCTTCGCCGTGGCGCACAACAACCTCGGCGTCGCGCTGAAGGAGCTCGGCCGCTACGAAGAGGCCTACCGGAGCTATCGCGAGGCGCTTCGCCTGCAGCCGGCCTATGTCGGCGCGCGGCTCAACCTCGCCAATGCCGAAAAGGAGGAAGGCCGTCTCGACGCGGCGGCCGAGGATTACCGGGGAGCCCTGAAGCTGAAGCCGAACGACGCCGAGACCTGCTACCAGCTCGGTATGACGCTGACGGAAGGCGGCGCGAAGGAGCCGGCGATGGAGGCTTTCCGGCGCGCCATCGCGCTGAAGCCGCGCCACGCCGAATCCTACCTGATGCTCTCGACGCTGAAGCGCCAGAAGGAGCCGGACGCCGAGATGGCTGCGATGGAGCGGCTCTTCGGGCGGGCGGACGCGACGGAGAGCGAGAAGATGGTCGTCGCCTTTGCGCTTGCCAAGGCGCTGGAGGACCTCGGCCGCTACGACGAGGCGCTGGACTATCTGGTTTCCGGCAATGCGCTCCGGCGCAAGACCTTCGACTACCAGACCGCCGGCGCGCGCGCCCATTTCGAGGAGGTCAAGACGACCTTTACGCCGTCGCTCTTCGAGCGCCTCGGTAATGCCGGCGACCCCGACCCGACACCTGTCTTCATCGTCGGCATGCCGCGCTCCGGCACCACGCTCGTCGAGCAGATCCTCGCGAGCCATCCGGCCGTCGTCGGCCCCGGCGAGCTTTCGGCGCTCCAGGCGGTCGCCAGCGCCGCCTTCCCGGGCGACAACGGCTCAGCCTTTCCCGCCGACCTCGGCGCGCTCGATCCGGAGGCCTTCCGCGAGGCCGGCCAAACCTATGTCGAGGCGCTGCGCGCCTATTCGGCGGATGCCGTCCGGATCACCGACAAGATGCCGGGCAATTTCCTGCTGATCGGGCTGATCAGGCTCATCCTGCCGAAGGCGACCGTCATCCACTGCGTCCGTGACGCGCCGGCGACGTGCCTGTCGATCTTCAAGACCTTCTTCCGCAGCCAGGGCCACCGCTATGGCTACGACCTCGCCGAGCTCGGCGACTACTACGCGCTCTATGCCGATCTGATGGAGCACTGGCATCGCGTATTGCCGGGCTTCGTGCACGATGTCCGGTATGAAGAGCTCGTCGCCGACCAGGAGGCGCAATCGCGCCGCCTCGTGGCGCTCGCCGGCCTCGACTGGGACGACCGCTGCCTCGCCTTCCACGAGGCGAAGCGACCGGTGCGCACGGCGAGCGCCGCGCAGGTGCGCCAGCCGATCTATGCGAGTTCGCTGGACCTCTGGCGGCGTTACGAGCAGGGGCTGAAGCCGCTCCTCGACCGGCTGCCGGCGCAGGATTGAGCGTTTCCAGGAAAAGTGGAAGCCGGTTTTCCGTCCGGAAACACGACAAGAAAAAGAGGCGTATCAGCTGTTCGCCCGCGCGCGGATTTCGGCGAACGTCCAGTCCTTGAGAAGCTCGCCGTTGCGCCAGACCGGGCGAAGCAGGTTCTCCTGCCGGCCGATCTCGTCGAGCTGGATCGCCGACGGGCGGCCGTTCTTCATGACGACGGCCTGCCGGTTTCGCTTCGACGCCTTGCTCGGGTCGGTCTTCGGCGTCTTGCTGATGCCGGTCCAGCGGCCGTCGGTATCGAGCCGCGCATTCGCCTTCATGGCGAAGCGCAGCGTGTCGCGGTTGAGCTTCTGCAGGAGGCCGCCGCCCATGCCGAAGGCGAGGTTCTCGGACGACCAGCCGCGTTCCTCCAGCCGGTTGAGCAGGACCTGGATCGTCTCCGGCGTCACGCCGTCGCCCTGGATGACCCGCACCGACGGGTGCAGGACCCTGAAGCCCTTGGCGTTCATCGAGAAGCCGAAGATTTCGCCGAGCATCTCGATCGTGTCGACCGGCACCCGCGTCGCGTCGCCGGAATCGGGACGGACGACGACCGTGCCGCCGCTCGCGACCACGTCCGCCTTCAGGTCCTCGCCCCAGATCGTCCGGACGGCGCGGAAGAGATCGTAGCTGTCGGAGACGACGGCGACGATCTTCCCCTTGCCGCCGAAGCGGGTAAGCATGTTGCGGAAGGCATCCGCCTCGCGATCCTCACCCCAGCTCGTCATCGTCGAATGCTCGGCCGCCGGGATCGAGAAGCCGGCGAGCGGCTCATGATAGTATCTGCGGCCGTAGACGAGCGCCGTGACCGTATCGGTGCCGGCGAAGCTGACGAGATGGGCGATGCCGCCGAGCCCCGCCTGTTCCAGCGAGGTGGTGCCGCGCGCGCCGAAATCGTGGAGCCGGGAGGGAAGCACCGCGTCCGGCGTCTCGGACGTCCGCTCGAGCGACGCCGCGATCATGCGGCGGACCTCATGCGAGATCGTGGCGACGGTCGAGGGATACCAGACGGCGCGAAGCAACGCCGTCTCGAGGAACGTCGGCAGCCAGAAGAAGTCCGGGTCGGTATTGCGGATCTGGACGAGCGGCGTCCCGCACGGCACGACCGCGCCCTCGGCCAGCGCCTCGATCTCGACCGGCATCAGCCCGCCGTGTCGGGTCACGAGCGTCTCGAAGCCTTGCCGGTTGAAGGGCAGGCCGTGCGCCGTGATCAGCGCCTCCGCCTCCTCGACGTCGGCCATCGAGACCGGCCGCGACAGGTATTCCTTGAGGAACATCTGCAGCCCGAAGAACAGCACATGGTCGAGCCGCCCGCCCGGCCGCGCCTCGATATAGGCCGAAATGCCGGCGGTGCCCGGCGGATATTGCAGGAAGTGAGAGTACTTATAGCTGTCGGAATTGAGGATGGGATTCATGAGGCTCCGCCCGCCGGTCGATTCGCCGCACCCTATGCTCAATTCGAGCATAGGCAAGATGCGCGGCTCACGAAGTCCTTAAGCTGAACCCGTCACCGCTTCCCTTCACTCGCGGCCTTGGCGAATTTCCCGAAGCCTCCCCGCCCTCCATCATTTCTGTGCTTGTCACAGAAATCCATTCGCCATCCCAGCGAGGACAAGCCCGATGGCGTCCCTGTTCCGCGAGCGGAACGGGTTGGACCCCTGTGACAAGCACAGGGGTGACGGCTGCGACGGGGAAAGCTGCCGCGGAAGCCGGCAGTCGCGTAGTGACGGCCGCTGCGGACGACGGCTGCCGCGCGGCAACAGTTGCTGCCGCCGGGATGGTTCCGCTGCCTCACGTCTCCAAAGTGATGACGGCCTCCACTCGCGGAGCCTTGGGACTTCCCGCAGCCTCCCAGCTCTCCGTCATTTCTGTGCTTGTCAGAGAAATCCATACCGTTCCGCCACCCGTACGAGGACATCATCCGAGAGGTCCCCTGAGCCGACAGCGGAACGGTATGGACCCTGTGACGAGCACAGGGGTGACGGCTGCCGCGGGGCGACGGCTGCCGCGGGGTGACGGCAGTGGGGTGGGAGGCCTCCTAACCTCTCAGCGTTCCGCCGGTCGATTTCGTGACGTTCTCCACCACGGCCTTGGCGAGCTTCTCAAGATCCTCGTCGGTCAGGGTCCGGTCGGTCGGCTGGATCGAGACCTCGATGGCGATCGACTTCTTGTCGGGGCCGAGCGCGGAGCCTTCGAAGAGGTCGAAGACGTTGACGTTCGAGATCAGCTTCCGGTCGGCGCCGGCCGCCGCCCGCAGGATCGTTGCCGCCTCGACGGCGCGGTCGACGACGAAGGCAAAGTCGCGGCGCACCGTCTGGAACGGCGACAGCTTCAGCGGCGGCTTCGTCCGCGTCGCCTTCCGCTTCGCTTCCGGCAGCGCGTCGATGAAGACCTCGAACCCCGCAAGCGGACCGGAGACGTCGAGCGTCTCGAGCGTCTGCGGATGGAACTCCCCGAAATGGCCGAGCACGACTTTCGGCCCGAGCTTGATCGTGCCGGAGCGGCCGGGGTGGTACCAGTCGGGGCCGCCCTTCTCGATCTGCAGCTTGTCGGTCGCGACGCCGCAGGCCTCCAGAACGGCGAAGGCATCGGCCTTGGCGTCGAAGACGCCGACGGGCTTTGCCGCACCGTCCCAGTGGCGCCCGCCGCCGGAGAGCGTCGCCGTGCCGCGGCGCACGCCGCCCGCGACGCGCCGCTGCCCGTCGGGCGTATCGCCCTCATAGGTTCCGGAAACCTCGAACAGGGCGACGTCGCCGAAGCCCTTGTCGGCATTGCGCTGCGCGGCGACGATGAGGCCGGGCAGCAGCGAGGGCCGCATGTCGGACATGTCGGCGGCGATCGGGTTCGAAAGCTTCAGCTCCGGCCGGCCGCCGCCGAAGGCTTCGGCGTGGCTCGCCGGGATGAAGGACCATGTCACCGCCTCGAGCATGCCGCGCGCGGCAAGCGCCCGCCTGGCGGCGCGCGAGCGCACCTGCAGCGTCGTCAGGATCCGGCCGTTGACCGCGCCCTGGCCGGCGAGCGGCGCGGGCGCGATCCGGTCGACGCCGTGGATGCGCATGATCTCCTCGACGAGGTCCGCCTTGCCGTCGATATCCGGCCGCCAGCTCGGCACGGTCACCGCGACCGTCTCGCTCCGGCCCTCCGGAACGAAGCCGAGGAGTTGCAGGATGTCGAGGCTCGTCGCCGGCGGCACGTCGATGCCGGTCAGCCGTTTCACCTCCGTGATCGGGAAGGTGACGACCTTCGGCTCCGGGGGCTGGTAGCCCACGATTTCCGGCTCGCTCGGCGTGCCGCCGCATATCTCCGTGACGAGCTTTGTCGCGAGGTCGAGGCCGGGGATCATGAAGGCCGGATCGACGCCCCGCTCGAAACGGTAGCGCGCGTCGGTGATGATGCCGAGGTCGCGGCCGGTCCGCGCCACGTTCGAAGGCACCCAGAGCGCCGATTCGATCAGCACGTCGGTCGTCGTCTCGTCGCAGCCCGAATGCTCGCCGCCCATCACGCCGGCGATCGATTCGACGCCGTTCTCGTCGGCGATGACGCAAATCTCCGGGTTCAGGGCATATTCGCGCTGGTCGAGCGCAAGCACCCTCTCGCCCGCCCTGGCGCGTCGCACGGTGAGGTCCCCTTCCACCTTCGCCGCGTCGAAGACGTGCAGCGGCCGCCCGCGGTCGAAGGTGATGTAGTTGGTGATGTCGACGAGCGCGTTGATCGGCCTGAGGCCGATCGCGATCAGCCGCCGCTGCATCCACTTCGGGCTCTGGCCGTTCGTCACGCCGCGTACCAGCCGGAGCGCGAAGCCGGGGCAGAGCGACGGCGTGTCGCCGAAGTCCAGCGTCACCGTGACCGGGCAGGCGCCTTCGCCGGCAACCGGCTCGACCGCCGGCGTCCTGACGATGCCGAGGCCGGCTGCGGCGAGATCGCGGGCGATGCCGGAGACGCTGGTGCAGTCCGGCCGGTTCGGCGTCAGGTTGATCTCGATCACCGGGTCGTCGAGACCGGCATAGGCGGCGAAGCTGGTCCCGATGGGCGCATCCGCCGGCAGGTCGATGATGCCGGTGTGGTCGTCCGACATCTGGAGCTCGCGCTCGGAGCACATCATGCCGCGGCTCTCGACGCCGCGGATGGTGCCGACGGCAAGCGTCACGTCGATGCCCGGGATATGGGCGCCGGGCGCCGCGAAGGCGCCGACGAGGCCGGCGCGCGCGTTGGGGGCGCCGCAGACGACCTGCACCGGCGCTCCGCGGCCGATGTCGACCTTGAGCACCTTGAGCTTGTCGGCGTCGGGATGCTTCTCCGCCGAGACGACACGGGCGATCGTGAAGGGCCTGAACGCGCTCTTGTCGTCGACCGCCTCCACTTCCAGCCCGATCATCGTCAGCCGCTCGACGATCTCGGCGAGCGTCGCCTCCGTTTCGAGGTGGTCCTTGAGCCAGGAGAGGGTGAATTTCATCGCGATGTCGTCTTTCTATCTGGGCGGCGGCGGGCCGAGCGCGTTGAGGCCCACATCTTCAATGCGTTTCGGTTTTTACACGCGCGGCGAGAATGTCGTTGATCCGGCTTTGCCATCCGGTCCCGTCGCGCGGAAATAGCGGACGACCTCCGGATCGAGGCGCAGGCCGGCCCGCTCCTTCGTTGGCGCCTTCTGCGGCCCGCGCTGGCCGCGCATCCGCTCGAATGCCTCCACGACGTCGGGGAATACTTTGCGCATCGGGCGGGCCCGTGGAAAGTCTTCTTCCGTCCATTCGGGAATGTCTTCCCCGTGGGCGACTTCATATTCGTCCCGAGTAACTTTTCCGCTCGAAACGTCCTCGAGCGTCGGCAGCACTGGAGAGCTTTTCGAATTTCTTGCGTTCGTGCTCATTGCATCTCCCCAAGGATATGACTCGGAACCGTCCGTTTCGTATCGTCCAGCAGACATTGCACGACTGGCCATCGAGATATCCGATCGAATTGAAACGCTCCTCGCCGTAATCTATCCGGCTATCGGGGCGTGTGACTGCTTGTGTGAACTCAAACCGGTTCACGTCGGCAAAATCGACGCCGCGCTCCTCCAACGTCCGTCGCCGCTTGTCTTCGTCCCATCCCAGTTCCATCCCGCCCCATATTGCCGCGCCTTGTCGCCGACATCCGGCCAGGGCCGCTCATCGGCGCAGGTCCATCATGAAGCCGCGTGCGACGAGGTCGTCGGAGGTGGTGAAGCGCAGCGAGCCGTCATAGGCAAGGGAGAAGTCGGCCGAGAAAGCTTCGTGGGCGAGGATTTCGCGGTAGTGCCGGCCGCCGTTGGCGTGGCCGCCGTTCTCGACGATGCGGCGGAAGTCGTCGACGGAGTTCGCGGAGAAGCGGTAGTGCAGGAGGACGGCGGTAACGGGGATGAAATTGCGCCAGACAGGCGCCGGCCCGTGGATACTGCCGCGCCGGTACCCGGTCGCGCGGTCGACGAAGACCAGCGGAAACTTCGACTGACGCGCGCGGTTGCGGAAAAGCCGCTCCCGAGGTCCGCCGCGCACGCTGAAGCCATAGATCTCGTCGCGGATCGTATAGCCTGCGCCGTCGAAATGCGAAGAGATCTCGAAGGGCCAGTGCGCGCCGTCATCGACGAAGACGCCGTCGGCGAGACGTCCGGCCGGATAGAGGTCGATCATCGGCGCGTGGCTGCGCCCGAGCCCGGCCCGCTCCAGGTCTCCGATGAAGTCGCCGATCGTCCGCGTCTCGCTGCCCGGGAAGACGAGGAACTCGTCGGCATCGACCGAGAGGTACCAGCGGTCGCGGCCATAGGCGTCGAAGAAGGTCTCGCGCCACAGCCGCCCGCGGCGGGCGTCCTTGTAGGAAAGCTCCGAGGCGTAGAGGTCGACATCCGGCGCCGCCTTCAGGATGGCGTCGGTGCCGTCCTCGGAGGCGTCGTCGACGACGACGAAGCGGGTGACGCCGAGCTTGCGGGAGTAGCGCAGGAACGAGCGCAGATAGCCCGCGCCGTTGCGCACGCCGCAGATCAGCGGGATGTCGTGGTCGCCGAGGGGCGCGAAGGAGCCGCTGACGCGCGAGAGCTTCGCATCCTCATGCCGCCGGAACGGCCGAGAGCGCTCGATGTGGTGCCAGGTGCTCTTCACCCGCCGCGGGAGCGACGCACCGTCCATCAGCCGCCAGTCGGCCGGCTGGCGCACCGGATAGGACAGCTTCATCAAAACCGCCTCTCGGACCGTCGCGCCGGTCCCTGCCGAATGTCGACCATGAAGCCGCGATCGAGGAGGTCGTCGGAGCCTGCATAGCGGGCCGAGCCCTCGTGCGCGAGCGACAGGCCTTCGAGGAAGACGCCGGAATCGACGATCGCGCGGTAGTTCGCCGCGT
Organism: Pararhizobium sp.; assembly: GCA_051960215.1. GTDB lineage: Bacteria > Pseudomonadota > Alphaproteobacteria > Rhizobiales > Rhizobiaceae > Pararhizobium_B. The sequence goes on along the minus strand of JBQCEN010000101.1, from coordinate 906 downwards.
TCTTGTGATGGTTGCCGCGCGCGATGATCCGGCGGAAATCCTCAACCGAGGTCGATGAGAACTTGTAATGCAGGAGGACCGCCGTCGGCGGCCCGAAGTTGCGCCGGAAGGGCGCGGGGAAGTGGATGCTGCCGCGCCGGTAGTCGGTCGCCTGGTCGGCCTTGAGGAGCGGGAACTTCGAGAGCGTGACGTCGGTGCCGAAGAGCCGCTTGCGCGGCCCGCCGTGGATCTTCAGGCCCCACCACGTGCAGTGCATGCCGTAGCCGCTCGTGTCGAAATGCGTCGAGACCTCGAAGGGCCATTGCGTGCCGTCGTCGACGAACCGGCCGTCGCCGAGACGAAGCTCGGGATAAAAATCTATCATCGGCGCCAGGCACCGCTTCAGGCCCGCCCGCTCCAGATCGGCGATGAAGTCGGGGATCGCGCGCGTCTCGCTGCCGGGAAAGGCGAGGAACTCGTCGGCATCGAGCGAGAGGTACCAGCGGTCGCGGCCGTAGATCGAGATCAGCGCGTCCCGCCAGAGCTCGCGCGCCTCCGTGAACGTGCGGGCCGAGGGCTAGAGATCGACGGCGTCGGCCGCCTCCAGCACGGCGCGCGTCCCGTCGTCGGAGTTGTCGTCGATGAAAACGAAGCGCGTGACGCCAAGTCCACGATAATAGCGCAAGAACGCGCGGATATAGCCGACGGCGTTGTGAACGACGCAGATCAGCGGCAGGTCGTTCGGCGCGAGCGGCGTGAAGCGGCCCGAACGCCGGTCGAGGGCAGGCGGCTACTGCATCAGGCGGCGCCGGAGACGCTTGATCTCGTGGAAGCGCGCCTCCATCCGCCCCGGCGGCGGCGCCAACCAGCCGTCGGCGCCGGTCACCGGATAGGGATGATCGGTCCTCTCGCGCCCCCTCGCCAGCG
>JBQCEN010000100.1:0-5699 GCA_051960215.1 Pararhizobium sp. | reverse complement strand
GATGTTGAACTTGCCCGCGCGCGCCAATGAGATCGCTATGTGGCCGTGCTCGTCGGGCACGAAGGAGCGGGCATTCTCGATCAGGTTGGTGACGACCTGGCCGATGCGCAGGTCGTGGCCGAGGACACGGAAATCGGAGCGGCCTGCCGAAGCCTTGTCGATCTTGAGGTCGATGGCGACGATCTTGCCGCGGCTCGACACCTGCCGCGACATGTCGACCAAGCCCTTGAGAAGGCTCTCCAGGTCGATCGTCTCGGCGTCCTGGCGGGCGAGCTCCGCATCGAGGCGGGAGGCGTCGGAAATGTCGCTGATCAGCCGGTCGAGCCGGCGGACGTCGTGCTGGATGACGTCCATCAGGCGCTTGCGTGAATCGTCGTTGCGGGCGAGCGGCAACGTCTCGACCGCGCTTCTGAGCGACGTCAGCGGGTTCTTCAGCTCGTGGCTGACGTCGGCGGCGAAGCTTTCGATCGCGTCGATGCGATCGTAGAGCGCGTTCGTCATGTCGCGCAGTGCGACGGAAAGGTTGCCGATCTCGTCCTGGCGCGAGGAGAAGTCCGGGATCTCCTCGCGCGCCGTGACGCCGCGGCGCACGCGCACGGCGGCGGCCGAGAGCCTCCTGAGCGGCGTGGCGATCGTGCCGGCGAGCAGGATCGAAAGCACGATCGTGACCAGCGCGGCGACGCCGAAGACGCGGAAGATCGCCAGGCGCTCGGCGTGCACGATCTTGTCGATGTCGCCGGCCTGCGTGGAGAGGAGCAGCACGCCGAGCACCGCCCGGAAGCGCTGGATCGGTACGGCGACGGAGACGATCAGCTCGCCATCCTCGTTGACGCGCACGACGGCGCCGCGCGCGCCCGTCAGCGCCCGCATCACCTCCGGATAGATCGAGCCGTCGCCGCCCGGCTGCTCCCGATAGAGCGGCAGGTCGTGGCGTTGGAAGAGCCAGTTCGTCCACTTCTCGACATGGTCGAGGATGCCGGGCTTCTCCGGCTCGACCGGCGGCAGGTCGTAGCGCAGCACCTGGCCGCGCGAATAGAGGTGGCGCGAATCGAGGATCAGGCTCGCGTCGTTGTCGTAGATGCGGGCGCGTGTGCGGGTCGGCGAGATCAGCCGGCGGAGCACCGGCGCGACGCGTTCCGGATTGATCGGGAAATCGAGGTTCTCGTCGCTCGGGGCGGGGCGCACGCTCTGGCCTGCCTGGAGCTCGAGCAGCTTCTCCGGATCGATGGTGATCGAATTGGTGTCGACGGAGGCGGAGGCGGCGATCGCCCCGGCGATGATCTCGCCCTGCGTCAGCAGGCTCTCGACCCGGGCGTCGATCAGCCCTTCCCGGAACTGGTTGAGATAGAGGATGCCGGCGACGAGGACGACGAGGGCGGCGAGGTTGAGGAAGAGGATGCGGCGCGTCAGGCTCGAGAAGACGGCATGGCCGAGGCCACGACGCACGACGACGAAGGGCCGCGTCCACCAGCGCACGCCGCGGACGGCGCCGCGCGTCCTCGGCCTCGTCTCGCGGCGCACGTCATCTCCCGTATCAGCGACCATGGCCGACATTATGCCTTTTGCAGCGCCGGAACCACGCCTTCGCCTTAGCCGTCAGGCGGCGGCGTCGCGGAAGCGGTAGCCGACGCCGTAAAGCGTCTCGATCATGTCGAAGTCGGTGTCGACCATCTTGAACTTCTTGCGCAGCCGCTTGATGTGGCTGTCGATCGTGCGGTCGTCGACATAGACCTGCTCGTCATAGGCGGCGTCCATCAGAGAATCGCGGCTCTTCACGACCCCCGGGCGCTGCGCCAGCGAATGCAGGATGAGGAATTCCGTCACCGTCAGGGTCACCGGCTCGCTCTTCCAGGTGCAGGTATGACGCTCCTGGTCCATCACCAGCGCGCCGCGCTCCAGAGAGCGGGTCTGGGCGACGGCGGGCTTGGCGCCGGCGGCGACCTCGCGGGTCGCGCCGCGACGCAGCACCGCCTTGACGCGCTCGACCAGGAGGCGCTGCGAGAAGGGCTTGGTGATGAAGTCGTCGGCGCCCATCTTCAGGCCGAAGAGCTCGTCGATCTCCTCGTCCTTCGACGTCAGGAAGATGACCGGGATATCGGATTTCTGCCGGAGACGGCGGAGAAGTTCCATGCCGTCCATGCGCGGCATCTTGATGTCGAGGATGGCCAGTTGTGGCGGACGGGCAAGCAGGCCGTCGAGGGCGGAGGAGCCGTCCGTATAGGTCTCCACCCGATAGCCTTCCGCTTCCAGCGCGATCGACACCGATGTCAGGATATGCCGGTCGTCGTCGACGAGCGCGATTGTCTGCATCGCATACATCTCCGTCATCATTTCCGTGCGCACCTCTCGGCTGACACCCCCGGACCCGCTCTCGCCTGCCCGCGCAGGCCTCTTCGGGCTACCCTCCGGCGCGCTTCTAGAGGATAAAGTAAGAACAAAATGTGGCACAGAATGCCGGGGATGTCATTGGGCTCCGGCGATTCGCATGGCGGCCCCGATATTTGGCGGGTCCAGGGAGATCGATGGATGGCAGGAGCCGCACTCGTCGTCGACGGCAGCATAACGCTCGCCGCCTGGGAACTCACGGAGCAGTTCATCCAGGCCGGCGGCCCCGGCGGGCAGAACGTCAACAAGGTCGCGACGGCCGTCCAGCTGCGCTTCGACGCCAAGAACTCGCCGTCGCTTCCGGCGCGCGTCAAGGCCAACGCCTTGCGGCTTGCCGGCCGGCGGGCGACCAAGGAGGGTGTGATCGTCGTCGAGGCGAACCGCTTCCGCACGCAGGAACGCAACCGCGAGGACGCGCGCGAGCGGCTGAGGGTGCTGATCGCCGAAGCGGCCCTGCCGCCGCCGAAGCCGCGCAAGAAGACGAAGCCGACGCGCGGCTCCGTCGAACGCCGCCTGAAGGCGAAGGCCGGCCGCTCCACGGTGAAGAAGATGCGCGGGAAGGTGGCGGAGTAGGACAGCATCGCATGCGTAAGAGCGATTAACCCGCCTGCGCTACTCTGCGGTGGGACGGAGAACCTTCATGCCTCCTGGCTCACCCGGTCGCTCGACGGCGGAAAACGTACTGGCGCTGCTGATCTTCCTCCTCGGCATCTTCATCGCCAGCTATTTCTTTAAGCAGCTCTTTGCGTTGAACGCGGCAGGGCTGTCACTCGTTTCGCACAAGCTGCCTTACTGGGACTTCACCAACCTCTGGGCGGCCGGAAAGCTTGCCATGAGCGGCAGGGTCGGCACGATCTTCGACGTCGACGCCTATCGCGAAGCCTTGCGTCTGATGTTCAATCCGGCGTTGCCGGACCAGGAATGGAGCTATCCGCCGAGCATGCTCCTCCTCGGGGCACCGTTCAGCCTGCTTCCCATCTTCTGGTCCTACGTCGCATGGCAGTCGCTCACCATCTGCCTTCTCTTTCTCGCGACCAGGCCGCTCGACCTTCCGCTGATCGCCCGTATCGCCATCATCCTCTCGCCGGCGGCCCTCGTCAGCGCGCTCTTCGGCCAGAACGGCGCCCTGACATGCGCGCTCCTCATCTCGAGCCTCAGTCTGCTCCCAAAACGGCCAATCGTGGCGGGAATCCTGATGGGCCTCCTGACGATCAAGCCGCAGCTCGGCGTCCTCCTGCCGATCTGCGCGATCGCCAGCCGAAGCTGGCGGGCAATCATTGCGGCAACGCTGACGGCGCTGGCGCTCGTGCTCGTCACCGCGCTCTTCTTCGGCCTCGACGTCTGGATCGACTTTTGGACGAGGACGCGGCCACTGATGACATCGATCATGGACGCACCCTTCCCGCAGGGGTACCAGATGAACGCCGCGACGGTGTTTTCATCCGTCCGATCGCTTAGCATGAGTCTCGCCGCAGCACACGCGGCGCAAGCCGCGACCATCTTCCTGTCCGCGGCCGCCGCCTATCTGCTGTGGCGGCCCGCCAGTCTCGTGCCACACGGGTTGCGCGTCTGTCTCACGGGCGCACTCACACTGCTCGCGATGCCCTATGGCTACTACTACGACTGCATCCCTCTCTCGGTGACGGCTGCCTTTCTCTATTTTTCGGGATCTCGCGTGCCGACGCCGATCATAGCGGCCGGCTTCGTCTATCCGCTCGTCGGCCACTTCATCAATTCGGAGGGCTTCTTCGTAGGCCCCTTGGTCTTCGCGATTTTCACGATCTTCGTCTTCGCGACCTTTGCACGCGAAGACGGGCAAGAGGCGCCGTCGGGAAGCGGCGAAGGGCCGGAAACCGGATTCCACTTTTCGTGGAAACGCTAAAGCTTCCTGAGCGCCACCTGCTCGACGAGATGATTGCGGCCCTTGCGCAGGATCAGGTCGGCGCGCGGGCGTGTCGGCAGGATGTTCTCGTGCAGGTTCTTCAGGTTGATATTTGCCCACAGGCCGTCGGCGATCGCCAGCGCTTCCGCGTCGGTGATCTCGGAATAGCGGTGGAAGAAGGAGTTCGGATCGCGGAAGGCGGTTTCCCTCAGCCGCATGAAGCGGTCGACGTACCATTTGCGGATCACCGCCTCGTCCGCGTCGATATAGACGGAGAAGTCGAAGAAGTCCGAGACGAAGGGGACGATCTTGCCGTCGGCCGGCAGGTCGCGCACCTGCAGGACGTTGATCCCCTCGAAGACGAGGATGTCCGGCCGGTCGATGGTGACGAAGCTCTCCGGCAGGACGTCGTAGGTGAGGTGCGAATAGCAGGGCGCGCGCACGTCCGGCTGGCCCGCCTTGATCGCCGAAAGGAAGCGGAGCAGCGCGCCGACGTCATAGCTTTCCGGAAAGCCCTTGCGCTCCATCAGGCCCCTGCGCCTGAGTTCGGCGTTCGGAAGCAGGAAGCCGTCGGTCGTCACGAGGTCGACCTTGGGGCTCGACGGCCAGCGCGCCAGCAGCTCCTTCAGGATGCGCGCCGTCGTCGACTTGCCGACGGCGACCGAGCCGGCGATGCCGATGACGAAGGGCGTCTTCGTCACATCGGTCAGGTTGAGGAAGCGCTTGCGCTGCTCGAAGAGGCGTTGCGACGATTCGACATGCGCCGAGAGGAGGCGCGACATCGACAGGTAGATGCGCCGCACCTCCTCGAGGTCGACCGGGTCGTTCAGCGAACGCAGCCGCCGCACCTCGTCGGCCGTCAGCGTCAGCGGCGTATCGGCGCGGAAGGCGGCCCATTCCTCCGCCGCGAAGAAGCGATAGGGCGAGGTGGCGTTCGACTGGAAATGATCGAGCGGCATCGACGCGTCCAGGAGCTCGTCCAGAGGCTTGTCCATCAGGTCTTCGGCCGGGCGGCCTTCTCCTCGATCCCCGAACGCGCCGTACGCCGCTCCAGTTCGGCCATGACGGCCTGAAGCGGGACGCCGGCGATGTTGAGCACCACCATCAGGTGGTAGAGCAGGTCGGCCGCCTCGCCGACGAGGCCGTCCCGATCACCCGTCACGGCGGCGATCGCGGCTTCGACGGCCTCTTCGCCGAGCTTCTGCGCCGCCTTCGGCTGCCCCCTGGCGACGAGCTTCGCCGTCCAGGATTCCTCGGGCGAGGCGCCGGCGCGGCGGGCGACGATGGCTTCGAGATCGGCGAGGCTGAAGGCGGTCATGGGCGGTTGTCTCGCACCGGCGGGGGCCGGCGTCAATCGAGACGTATGGCGAGACCCGCGGCGGCCATGTGGCGCTTCGCGTCTGCGATCGTGTGGGTGCCGAAATGGAAGATC
>JBQCEN010000099.1:0-3627 GCA_051960215.1 Pararhizobium sp. | reverse complement strand
TCAATCCGATCGAGATGGCTTTCTCCAAGCTGAAGGCACATCTCAGGGCGCGCGCCATCCGCACCATCGACGGCCTCTGGCAGGCCATCGGCGACATCTGCGACCTCTACTCACCCACAGAATGCCAGAACTACTTCAAAGTCGCCGGGTATGTCTGAATGCCCGGCGCTCTAGAACCCCGCGAGCCCCGGCAGGGCCTGCGGCGCCTGGGCCTTCCTTATCGCGCCCTGAGCACGAGCGGCACGTCGGCGTCCGGCGCCTCCTCCAGCTCGCGCACGCGGAAGGGGTGGGCCTTGTAGACGCCGAGGATGTCGAGCTCGCGGGAGAAGAAGCTCAGCTCTTCCAGCGCCCGCGCCAGGCCCGGGTCTTCCGGATGGCCGGTCACGTCGGCGTAGAACTGCGTCGCGAAGAAGCGGCCGCCGAGCTGGTAGCTCTCGAGCTTCGTCATGTTGACGCCATTGGTCGCGAAGCCGCCCAGCGCCTTGTAGAGCGCCGCCGGCAGGTTGCGCACGCGGAAGACGAAGGTCGTCACCATCAGGTCGTCCGCGCTTTCGCGGCGCGCCCACGCCTTCTCCTTCTTCAGCACCACGAAGCGCGTCACGTTGGTGTCGGTGTCCTCGACATTCTCGGCGACGATCTTCAGGCCGTAGAGATCGGCGGCAAGCCGCGGCGCGAGCGCCGCCATCGACCGATCGCCCGTCTCCGCGACGAGACGCGCCGACCCCGCCGTATCGCCGGCGACCACCGGCTTCCAGCCCTTCTCGCGCACGATCCGCCGGCACTGGCCGAGCGCATGGATGTGGCTGTGGACGGTGCGGATGTCGTCGATCGAGGCGTCCGGCAGCACCATCAGCTGGAAATGGATCGGCATGAAGTATTCGCCGACGATGTGGAGGCCGGATTCGGGCAGGAGATGGTGGATGTCGGCGACGCGGCCGGCGATGGTGTTCTCGATCGGGATCATCGCGAGGTCGGCCGCCCCCTGCTCGACGGCCATGAAGGCGTCCTCGAAGGTCGGGCAGGGCAGCGCCACCATGTCCGGGAACATGTCGCGGCAGGCCATGTCGGAATTGGCGCCGGTATCGCCCTGGAAGGCGATCGTGTTGGTCTTGGTGGCCATGGGAGGTCCTCGGTCCTTCAGCGCGATCCGGACAGCATGCGGCGCGCCCGTTCGAGGTCGGCGGGAGTATCGACACCGAGCGGAACCGAGTCAACGATCTCCGCGTCGATGCGCATCCCCGCCTCGAGCGCCCGCAACTGCTCCAGCGATTCGCGCTTCTCCAGCGTCGACGGCGCCAGGCTCACGAAGCGCTCCAACGCCGCGCGGCGATAGGCATAGAGGCCGATGTGGTGGTAGAGCGGACCGTTTCCGTAAGGTGCGGTGGCGCGGGTGAAATAGAGCGCGCGCAGCCGCGACGGCGCGATCGGCGAGCCGACGATCTTGACGACACTCGGGTTCGTCTTCTCCGCCTCCTCGGTGATCTCGACGGTCAGCGTCGCGATGTCGACGGCGGGATCGGCAAGCGGCCGCAGGGCAGCGCGCACCGTCTCGGGCTCGATCGTCGGCAGGTCGCCCTGGACGTTGACGACTGTCTCGACGCCCCCGTCCGGATCGAGATGCCGGAGCGCCTCGAAGATGCGGTCGGAGCCGGAGGGGTGGTCGGCGCGGGTCATGACCGCCTCGAAGCCGGCGGCACGAACCGCCTCGGCGACGGCTTCGGTGTCGGTCGCCACGACGACACGGCCGATCGCCGCTTCGCTCGCACGCGCCGCCACCTGGACGATCATCGGCCGGCCGGCGATGTCGGCGAGAGGCTTGCCGGGAAGGCGCGTCGAGGCCATGCGGGCCGGGACGAGAACGAGGGTCGCACCGCTCATCGGCAAGCCCCGGCAGCGCCCGGAAAACGGCGGCCCGAGGGCCCAACCAAGGGGTCAAAAAGTCTCATCGGTCCCGTCACAATGAGTGTTGCAACGATCCTGCAAAAGACATAGGTTCCGCGCGAATTCAAGAAGGTCCGGGGACAATTAGGGGACCTGCGGGAGACGGAGCGGCGGATGAATTCCTCATACCTGAACATGGCGGCGGGTGCGTTCCTCGGAACGTGCTTCGTGGCGATGACGCTGTCCATCGTGTCGGGCGCGATCTATTCTTCGCCGAACCCGGAGAAGCCGGGCTTCGCCATCAAGGCGGCCGAGGCGCCTGCCGCCGGAGCCGGCCAGCCAGCCAAGGCCGAGGTCCCGCCGATCGCGCCGCTGCTCGCGAAGGCCGACGCCAAGCAGGGCGAGCAGATCTTCAAGAAGTGCCAGGCCTGCCACGACGGCACGAAGGGCGGCCCGAACAAGATCGGCCCGAACCTCTGGGGCGTCGTCGGCCGCCCGATCGCCTCGCATCCGGGCTTCAGCTATTCCTCCGCCCTCAAGAGCTTCTCGGAAGGCGGCAAGAAGCAGTGGACCTACGACCTTCTCAACCATTGGGTTCACGACCCGCACGAGCTCGTCTCCGGCACCTCGATGACGTTCCCGGGTATCAAGAAGGACCAGGAACGCGCCGACGTGATCGCCTATCTGCACACGCTGTCGGACAACCCCGTGCCTTTCCCGAAGCCGGATGAGGGCAAGACAGCCGGCGGCGACAAGGGCGCCGATGCCGGCAAGGACGGTGCCGCGGCCTCGGGCGGCGCTCCCGCAAAGAACGCCGCTCCGGCTGCGACCGGCGAACAATCCTCGAAGCCCTCGACGGCGGCGCCCTCCGATACGGCGCCGGCCGGCAACGACGCCAATGCCGGCTCGCAGTCGAACACGCAGAGCGCCACCGAACAGAACCCGGCAAGCCAGGGCTCCAACCAGCCGAGCCAGCCGGCAACGCAGGCGCCCGCTGCCGGCAGCACCGCGCCGGCGCAATAAGGCCGCTTGCCGCTTCTCGAACGGAGGCCGGGCTCGCCCGGCCTTTTTCATGTGCGCCCCATGAAACGCGCGCGTCCGCCGGCCTGCGGCGCGTTCGCCGGCGCCCGCCGGTTCTTTGCCTTCTTTTCCCCTATTGTTCGACAGGACCGCAGCCCCCGGAAGGAAGCAGGGACAGCCCATGCCAGCAGCCAAAGCCATCGCCGCGCTCGCCCTTGTCGCAGCCCTTGCCGGCGCCGCACCGGCCCGCGCGGACGCTGCGCAGCAATGGCGCACCGGGGTCGCGCTGATCGGCACGCCGAAGTACCAGACGGGTTTCCCGCATTTCGACTATGTCAATCCCGACGCGCCGAAGGGCGGCACGCTGAACCTCTCCGAGACCGGCAGCTTCGACACGCTGAACCCGCTGCTTTCGAAGGGTGACCCCGCGACCGGGCTCAACCTCGTCTTCGAGCCCCTGATGACACCGTCGCTCGACGAGGTGGAGAGCTCCTACGGGCTCCTCGCCGAGGCGGTGTCCTACCCCCCCGACGTCTCCTCCGCGACCTTCCGGCTGCGCAAGGAGGCGCGCTTCTCCGACGGCACGCCGGTGACGCCGGAGGACGTCGTCTGGAGCTTCGAGAACGCGATCGAGCTCAACCCGCAGCAGCACTTCTACTACAAGCACGTCAAGTCCGCCGAGAAGACGGGGCCGAACGAGGTCACCTTCCACTTCGACGAGAAGAA
>JBQCEN010000098.1:0-3683 GCA_051960215.1 Pararhizobium sp. | reverse complement strand
TAGGCCTCCTGCACGACGTCTTCGGCCTCCGCATCGTCGCGGACGATCGCCCGCGCCGTGCGGAAGAGGCGCTGGTTGTGCCGCTTGATGATCGTCCGGATGGCGGTCTCGTCGCGCGTCCGGGCGAGCATGACGAGCGCGCCGTCGTCCAGCATGTCAATGTCGCCGCGCCGCTGGGCCGCACTGCTGATCGCTTTCATGCACCCTCTCCCTCGGGCCCGCCTGACGCCGCCCGGAACCATTCGATGCGGATTTCGCGAAATGGTTCCCGGCCGGGAAGAATAACATGCCCGGCCGGAGAAAGGTGTGGGCGCCGCCGTCACGGCGAGACGGAGAGCGTTCCCGTCATTCCCGGGTGGAACCGGCAGTAGAAGGCGAAGCTGCCGGCCTTCCTCAGCGTCACCCGCTTCTCGGTATGGGCCGGCAGATCGACGTCGAAGCTGCCGTCGTGCGCCGTCGCCGTATGCCGGAAGATGTCGTCGTTCTTCCAAACCACGACATCGCCGACACGCAGGCCCGATGGCGGCGGGCCGAAGGCCATCTTCGCGATCGTCACGACGTGTTCGCTGGCGAGACCGGGCGCGGCGGCCGCGAGCCACAGCGCCAGCCCGGCGGCGATCGGGGACAGGCGGGCCATGGCACCGCGCCTACTTGATGGAATCGGCCAGCATCTCGGCATGATGCTGGTGTTCGGTGAAGAGCGTCAGGCCCTGCTTCAGCAGGTCCTTGAGCTCGGCGTTCTGCGCCGATGGGATCAGCGTGTCCTTGAGCGCGCCGTTGACGGTCTTGTGGTAGGCGACCTCGTTCTCGATATAGGCCTTGCTGAAGGCAGCGCCGTGCAGCTTGGCGAGCGAGGCGCGTTCCTTGGCCGCCTGCTTGCTGAGCGACTGGCTGACGGCGTTGTCCTGCGGCGTGACGCCGAGCTTCTTGACGAGCGCCAGCGCCTGGTCGTTCACCGCCTTGTGGTCGCGTTCCATCTCCTTGGCGAAGGCGATGACCTTCTGGTTCTTGCTCTTCTTCAGGGCCTGCTTTGCGGCGTCGATGTCGATCTGCCCCGCCGTATAGGCGATATGCGCGATCTGCGGGTCGCTCGGCTTGTCGGCGGCCTGCGCAACGGCGGAGACACTGACGACGATGAGAGCGGCGGCGATGGATTGGCTGAACATGGACCTTCCTCCGTTGGAACCCGTCCCCGACCGCATCTTCGAGCGGCGTGACGTGCGCATTGGATGACGCGCCGCCGGAAAGGTTCCCGGCGCCGCGAACGGAGGAGGTGAGAGGGAAGGGAGCGCTATGCCGCGACGGCACGCTTTCCGAGCCAGGCGGCGCAGTCGGCGAGCGCGCGGGCGCTGGTCGCGCGCTTCTTGGCAAGCGCCTTGTCCTTGCCGCGGAAGCGCGCGACGCCTTCCGGTCGGACGACAGCACCCGGGGAAAGCGGCGGGAACAGGCCGAAATTGATGTTCATCGGCTGGAAGGAGCGCCGTCCCGGCTCGTCCTCGGAGACGAGGTGGCCGCCCGTGATGTGCCCGAGGAGCGCGCCGAAGGCCGTCGTCTCCGGCGGCAGCGCGATCGGCATGCCCAGCCGCTCGGCGGCGGCGAAGCGCCCGGCGAGCAGCCCGATCGCGGCGCTTTCGATATAACCTTCGCAGCCGGTGATCTGGCCGGCGAAGCGCAGGCCCGGCCGGCTCTTCAGCGCAAGCGAAGCGTCGAGCAGGACCGGCGAGTTGATATAGGTGTTGCGGTGCAGGCCGCCGAGGCGGGCGAATTCCGCATCCTGCAGGCCGGGGATCAGCCTGAAGATCTCCTTCTGGACGCCGTATTTCAGCTTCGTCTGGAAACCGACCATGTTGTAGAGCGTGCCGAGCGCGTTGTCCTGGCGGAGCTGGACGACGGCATAGGGCTTGTCGTGCGGGCGATGGTCGTTGGTAAGGCCCATCGGCTTCATCGGACCGTGGCGCAGCGTCTCGCGTCCGCGCTCCGCCATCACCTCGATCGGCAGGCAGCCGTCGAAATAGGGCGTGCCTTCCCATTCCTTGAAGGATGTCTTCTCGCCCTCGAGCAGCGCGTCGACGAAGGCGTTGTACTCCGTCTCGTTCATCGGGCAGTTGATATAGTCCTTGCCGGTGCCGCCGGGGCCGACCTTGTCGTAACGCGACTGGTGCCAGCAGACCGACATGTCGATGGTCTCGGCATGGACGATCGGCGCGATGGCGTCGAAGAAGGCGAGCGAGTCGCGGCCGGTCGCGGCGCGGATCGATTCGGCGAGGGATGGCGCCGTCAGCGGACCGGTCGCGACGATCGCCTGGTCCCAGTCGGCCGGCGGCAGGCCCGTGATCTCCTCGCGCGCCATCGTGATCAGCGGGTGGCTCTCGATTGCGGCCGTCACCGCGGCCGAGAAACCGTCGCGGTCGACGGCGAGCGCGCCCCCGGCCGGCACCTGATGGCGATCGCCGCAGGCCATGATCAGCGAGCCGGCGAGACGCATCTCGGCGTGGAGGACCCCGACGGCGTTCGTCTCCGCATCGTCGGAACGGAAGGAGTTCGAGCAGACGAGCTCGGCCAGGCCGTCGGTCTTGTGGGCATCGGTGCCGCGCACCGGCCGCATCTCGTGCAGGACGACGGGAACGCCCGCCTGCGCGAGCTGCCAGGCGGCTTCCGATCCGGCGAGTCCGCCGCCGACGACGTGCACGGGGTTCCGGTCGCTCTCGGTCATGGCTGCTCCTTATCACGCAGAACGGGCGCGTTCCATGCGCCTCGAAAAGCAAAAACCGGCGTCGAGGGCGCCGGTTCGAGTATCGTGGCCAATAGGGCGGACAGGACGAGGCCTGTCGTTCAGCGGGCGAGGCGGTTCGCGATCAGGCGGATGTCGTAGCGCGTGATGCCGATGTCGTTCAGGGTTTCGTTGGAAAGGCCCTGAAGCTCGTTCATCGTGCGCCGCGCCGCATACCAGCTGCGTGCGCTGCGGAAGATCTTCATGGATGCACCGTTGGAAAAGCTTCGCCGACCCATCGCCGGCTTGCGCGGGCCTATAAGCCGGAACATGGCCTCTGTGCAGCGCAAAAAACGCCCGCCAGATATGCAGATTCGCAGGCCCTTGCCCATTTGCGAGGCAATGCCGCCGCCGTGGCGTCGCCTGCTTCGTCGACGCCGCCGCTTCTCCTGTCTGCGACATTGTCGTAGGGCGGAGAAAGCAAAACGCCCGCCGGCTCGGTGGAGCCGACGGGCGTGTCGGTGGCGGGGTCTTGGGAGGAGGAGGCCCCGCCAGACGCGTCGCTTGCCGGGGAGGAGGTCGGCGATACGACGCGGGAACCGAGGCGGTTAGTTGGCGGCGCGGCGAGCGACGTAGCCGATGTCGCCGCGAGCGATGCCGAGGTCGCTGAGCTCGCGGTCAGACATGCGGCTGAGCTCGTTGACGGTCTGGCGATACTTGCGCCATGCGGAATAGGACTTCTTGATGCTCATGGTCGTCTCTCTCTTCTCTGCTGTCGGGCGGGACTGCTCTCTTCGGGGTCCCGCAGGATCGGTCGTGTTGTTCGATGACCGGAAGATAGGGGCGCCAAAGCATTTTGTGCAGTGCAAAACTTTCAACCGAGCCATTCGCTGAGCGCAGGTCTTCCGCCTCGATCGCTACATTCGAGAGCCGCGAGCGCATAGCTCCCCTGCTCGACCCACAGACGCAAAGC
>JBQCEN010000097.1:0-17203 GCA_051960215.1 Pararhizobium sp. | reverse complement strand
CCTGAAAATTATGGGATTCTGGATCCAGCTTGGCGTGTCCGGCTTCCGCATGGATGCCGTGCCCTTCGTCATCGCGAAGAAGGGGCCGGACGAGAAGAAGCCGAAGGAGCAGTACGACATGCTGCGCGTCTTCCGCGAGTTCCTGCAGTGGCGCGAGGGCGATGCGATCATCCTGGCCGAAGCGAACGTGCTGCCCGAGACGGACTTCGACTATTTCGGCAAGGACGGCGACCGGATGCACATGATGTTCAACTTCCAGGTCAATCAGGCGCTCTTCTACGCCATGGCCGCCGCCGACCCGGGTCCGCTCGGCAAGGCGCTGGAGGCGACGCGGCAGCGGCCCGCGACGGCGCAGTGGGGCCAGTTCCTGCGCAACCACGACGAGCTCGATCTCGGCCGCCTGACGCCGAAGCAGCGCCAGGCCGTCTTCGACGTCTTCGGCCCGGACAAGTCCATGCAGCTCTACGATCGCGGCATCCGGCGGCGCCTTGCGCCGATGCTCCTCGACGACCGGCGGCGGCTGGAGCTCGCCTATTCGGCCATGTTCACGCTGCCCGGCACGCCCGTCGTGCGCTATGGCGACGAGATCGGCATGGGCGACGACCTCAGGCTGCCCGAGCGGATGGCGGCACGCACGCCGATGCAATGGTCGACGGAGCCGCAGGGCGGCTTCACCCGCTCCAGGAAGCCGGCGATCCCCGTCATCGCGGAGGGGCCCTACGGCTACGAGCATGTCAACGTCGCCGAACAGCGCCGCGACCCGGATTCGCTCCTCAACTGGACCGAACGCATCATCCGCATGCGCAAGGAGGTGCCGGAGATCGGCTGGGGTGATTTCGAGGTCCTGAAGACCGGGCATCCGGCGGTTCTGGCGCTGCGCTACGACTGGCGGAACAACTCCGTCGTCGTCGTGCACAACTTCGACGACAAGCCCCACGAGGTGACGCTCGATCCGAAGGCCGACGGCAAGGGCCGCACGCTCATCAACCTCCTTTCCGGCGACCACAGCCATGCGGACGCGTCGGGCCGGCACTGCATCCTGATGGAAGGCTACGGATACCGCTGGTTCCGCGTCGGCGGTCTCGGCTACATCCTGGAGCGCAGCGTCGGAGACGGTGACCTCGGATAGACCTTCGACGGCTTCCGGCGCAAAAGCGGCGACCTGAGCCGCTACCGCTCTTGCGCTTGCCCGCCCTTAATGCGATTGCGCCGGACGCCGCCGCCCACGGCGGCGAGCGATCATCCTGGCCGGAGAGCGTGATGAAAGAGCGCGGGGACGGACTGACCTACAGCGATGCCGGCGTCGATATCGACGCGGGCAATGCGTTGGTCGAGAAGATCAAGCCGCTGGTGCGCGCGACCCGGCGCCCGGGCGCCGACGGCGAGATCGGCGGCTTCGGCGGCCTCTTCGACCTGAAGGCCGCGGGCTTCTCCGATCCGGTTCTCGTCGCGGCCAATGACGGCGTCGGGACGAAGCTCAAGGTGGCGATCGAAGCGAACCGCCACGATACGGTCGGCATCGACCTCGTCGCCATGTGCGTCAACGACCTCGTGGTGCAGGGCGCCGAGCCGCTCTTCTTCCTCGACTATTTCGCGACCGGCAAGCTCGATCCGGAGCAGGGCGCGGCGATCGTCGCAGGGATCGCGGCCGGTTGCCGGGAGGCGGGCTGTGCTCTGATCGGCGGCGAGACGGCCGAGATGCCGGGCATGTATGCCGGCGGCGACTACGACCTCGCAGGCTTTGCCGTCGGCGCGGCCGAGCGGGGACGGCTGCTGCCGGCGAACGACATCGCCCCCGGCGACGTCGTCCTCGGCCTTGCCTCCTCGGGAGTCCATTCGAACGGCTTCTCGCTCGTCCGCCGGATCGTCCGGGACTCCGGCGTCGGCTGGAATGCGCCGTCGCCGGCCGGCGCCGGCACGCTCGCCGACGCGCTGCTCGTGCCGACGCGCATCTATGTGCGCCCGCTGCTCAAGGCGATCCGGGAGACCGGCGCGATCAAGGCGCTCGCCCACATCACGGGCGGCGGATTCCCGGAAAATATCCCGCGCGTGCTGCCACAAGGCATCGCGGCCGAGATCGACCTGACGGCGATCGAGACGCCGGCGATCTTCTCCTGGCTTGCCCGCATCGGCCGCGTGGCCGAGGCCGAGATGCTGAGAACCTTCAACTGCGGCATCGGCATGATCGCGGTCGTTGCCCCGGACGATGTCGCCGCCGTGCGCGCCATGCTCGAAGGGGAGGGGGAGAGCGTCGTGCGGCGCGGCGAAATCCGGCCGCATCGGGATGGCGAGCCGCGCGTCGTCTACAAGGGTGCGCTACGCCTATGACAGCCCCGCGTCGGCGCGTCGCCATTCTGATCTCCGGCCGTGGCTCCAACATGCAGGCGCTCCTCGCCGCCGCGAAGGCGCCCGACTACCCGGCGGAGATCGTCGCGGTGCTCTCCGACAAGGCCGACGCGGCGGGGCTCGAGACGGCACGGGCGCAGGGCATTCCGGCGCTGGCGATCCCGCGCGCCGGCTATCCGGACAAAACGGCGCATGAGGCGGCCGTCATCGCCGAGCTCGAAAGGGTCGGAGCCGAGGCCCTATGCCTCGCCGGCTACATGCGGATCCTGTCCGCCGGTTTCATCGCCCGCTTCCGAGGGCGCATCCTCAACATCCACCCGTCGCTGCTGCCGCTCTTTCCGGGTCTCGATACGCACCGCCGCGCGCTTGGCGCCGGCATGCGCATCCACGGCTGCAGCGTGCATTTCGTGACGGAAGGGATGGACGAGGGGCCGATCATCGCGCAAGCCGCGGTGCCGGTCGTTCCCGGCGATACGCCCGATACGCTCGCCGCGCGCGTCCTCGTCTGCGAGCACCGGCTCTATCCGGCGGCTCTCGCCATGGTCGCCTCCGGCGCGGTGCGGATGGACGAGACGGGCCAGAGCTCGTTCGCCCCGCCCCGGCGCGCACCGGCCGCCTCCGACATTCTCGTCTCGGCCGCCTTCTGACGCGTCACTCGAGCGTCAGCGCGAAGACGCGGAGGCGGTGGCCGTCCGGATCGCAGGCGACGAAGCTCCGGCCGAAGTCCATGTCCGTCGGCGCCTGCAGAATGATGAGGCCGCGCGCGCTCCAGGCCTCATGGAGCCGGTCGACGTCGGCGGTCTTTTCGAGGGCGAAGCCGACGTCGCTGCCGCCGCCTCCCGCCGTCGGCGCGGGCTCTGCCGTGTGGCGCGACCAGAGGCCGAGCTTGCAGCCGTTCCCGAAGGCGAAGAGGACGAAGGTCGGCGAGGATTCGACCGGCTCGCGCTCGAAGACGCCGCGATAGAACTCGCCGCTGGCGGCCGGATCGTCGACATAGAGAAGGGTGTAGGTTGGCAGGGGCATCGTCATCTCCTTTGTGATGCCCCATCCTATGCGCCGCTGCTGACAGTTTCCGGCAGCAGCCTCACTCCTGCGGAGCGATGCCGTTTGCCCTCCGCCATTCGCTCAGCAGCGCCGGGCGCCGCCGCGGATACCGCGCGTCGGTCGCCGTTAGCGCTACGATCCTGTCCGTCCGGAAATGCCGGAAGTCCTGGCGCAGCTCGCACCACGACACGACGACGCGTCTCGTCGAAGAAGGCGAGCGCCAGCGGCCAGATGATCCGTTCGCTGACCGCGCCGCGGCCGTCGTCGTAGCGGATCGCAAGCTTGCGTTCGTTGCGGATCGCCTGGCGGATCGGTGCGAGGTCGGCATGGGGGGTGCGCGAGGGGCCGACGAAGAGCGCCGACATCTCGATCCGCTCCGCCAGTGCCGGCGGAAGCACGGCGCCGATCTTCGCCAGCGCCTCCCGGGCCGCAGCCGCCAGTGGTTCGTCCGTCCGGCGCGCCACCCAGCGGGAGCCGAGGACGAGCGCTTCGACCTCCTCGTCGGAGAACATCAGTGGCGGCAGCAGGTAGCCCGGCTTGAGCACGTAGCCGACGCCGGCCTCACCTTCGATGACGGCGCCCTGGGCGCGAAGGCTGTCGATGTCGCGGTAGAGCGTGCGCAGGCTGATGCCGGCCTCCGCGGCAAGCGCCGCGCCTGAAACCGGCCGGCGATGCCGCCGCAGGGTCTGGAGGAGTTCGAGACGCCGCTCGGACCTGGCCAAGCTTGGTTCCTCCGTCGGCCGCCGGTGAAGAAGCGGCCGGGCCTAGCTCGACATGTCCACCGGCTCGACCTTGCGGTCGACGAAACGCAGCGCGATCTCACCGCTGATCAGCTTCAGCGCCTTCTCGCCGAAGAGCTCGCGCCGCCAGCCCTTCAGCGCCGCGACGTCGGCCTTCTCGCCTTGCGCGGCGATACGCTCGATGTCGTCGCTGTTGGCGATGATCTTGGCGGCGACGCCGTGCTGCTCCGTGACGAGCTTGAGCAGCACCTTGAGAAGCTCCGTCGCGGCGGCGGCACCTTCGGGGGCCGGCTGGTGGCGCGGCAGGCGGGGCATCTGGTCCTTCGGCAGCGAAAGCGCCGAATTCACCGCCTCGACGACCGCCTGGCCCTGCTGCGACCGTTCCCAGCCTTTCGGAATCGTCCTCAGTCGCGACAGCCCCTCCGCGTCGCGCGGTTGCTGCTGCGCGATCTCGTAGATCGCGTCGTCCTTGACGACCCGGCCGCGCGGCACGTTGCGGTCGCGCGCCTCGCGCTCGCGCCACGCGGCGACGCTCTTCATCACCGCGAGCTCGGTCGGCTTCCTCAGCCGCATCCTCAGCCGCTTCCACGCGTCCTCCGGATGCAGGTCGTAGGTCTCGCGTGATTCGAGGATATCCATCTCCTCCGTCAGCCAGCCGAGACGGCCCTCCCGTTCGACTTCTTCGCGGAGCTTCATGTAGACGTCGCGCAGATGCGTGACATCGGCGAGCGCGTAGACGAGTTGCTTCTCCGACAGCGGCCGCCGGCGCCAGTCCGTGAAGCGCGACGACTTGTCGATCTGCACCCCGGTCGTGCGCAGCACGAGTTGGTCGTAGGAGACGGAATCACCGAAGCCGCAGACCATGGCGGCGACCTGCGTGTCGAAGATCGGGTGCGGGATCAGGCCGCCCCTGTGGAAGATGATCTCGATGTCCTGGCGGGCGGCGTGGAACACCTTCGTCGTCGTGGCGTCGGCCATCAGGGCGAAGAAGGGCGCAAGGTCGAGCCCGTCGGCAAGCGGGTCGACGATCACCGCCAGGTCGGGGCTCGCCAATTGGATCAGGCAGAGCTCGGGCCAGAACGTGGTTTCGCGGATGAACTCGGTGTCGACGGTGACGAAATCGGAACGGGAAAGCGTCTGGCAGGCGGCTTCGAGCGCCTCTGTCGTAGTCAGAATGTCCATGGCGCCGGTCTTAACCAATATGACGGCTCTTGTCTTCCCTTTCGTCGCGGCCGCGCAGCGGCTTCCGCCGGGTTCACCTTGACGCCGGTTTCGCCGGCGCCCGCCTTGACAAACCGGCCCTGCCATGCGCTTTTCCGCGCGATTTTCCGGTGGATTTGAGAGTGTTCCGGCGACCCTCGTCCGCCTCCTTTCGCACGAACCTCAGGAACGCCCGATGCACCGCTACCGCAGCCACACCTGCGCCGCCCTCCGCAAGTCCGACGAGGGCGAGACGGTCCGCCTTTCCGGCTGGGTCCACCGCGTCCGCGACCATGGCGGCGTGCTGTTCATCGATCTGCGCGATCACTATGGCCTGACGCAGGTCGTGGCCGATCCCGACTCGCCCGCCTTCGCCATGGCCGAGAAGGTGAGGGGCGAATGGGTGATCCGCGTCGACGGCAAGGTCAAGGCGCGCACGCCCGAGACCATCAACCCGAACATGCCGACAGGCGAGATCGAGGTCTACGCGACCGAGATCGAGGCGCTGTCGCCGGCGAAGGAACTGCCGCTGCCGGTCTTCGGCGAGCCGGACTATCCGGAGGACGTGCGGCTCAAATATCGCTTCCTCGACCTGCGTCGCGAGACGCTGCACAGGAACATCGTCAAGCGCACGAAGATCATCGCGGCGATGCGCCGGCGCCTGGGCGAGGCGGGCTTCACCGAATATTCGACGCCGATCCTGACCGCGTCTTCGCCGGAGGGCGCGCGCGACTTCCTCGTGCCGAGCCGCATCCACCAGGGCAAGTTCTATGCCCTGCCGCAGGCGCCGCAGCAGTACAAGCAGCTGATCATGGCGTCCGGCTTCGACCGCTATTTCCAGATCGCGCCCTGCTTCCGCGACGAGGACCCGCGCGCCGACCGGCTGCCGGGCGAATTCTACCAGCTCGACCTCGAAATGAGCTTCGTCGAGCAGGAGGACGTGCTTTCGACCATGGAGCCGGTGCTGCGCGGCGTCTTCGAGGACTTCGCCGACGGCAAGCCGGTGACGCAGGACTTCCCCCGTATCACCTATGCCGACGCCATCCGCAAATACGGCACCGACAAGCCGGACCTCAGGAACCCGATCGAGATGCAGGCCGTGACGGAGCACTTCGCCGGCTCGGGCTTCAAGGTCTTCGCCAACATGATCGCCAACGATCCGCGCGTCGAGGTCTGGGCGATCCCCGCGAAGACCGGCGGCAGCCGCGCCTTCTGCGACCGGATGAATTCCTGGGCGCAAGGCGAGGGCCAGCCGGGCCTCGGCTATATCTTCTGGCGCAAGGAAGGCGAGGAACTCGGCGGCGCCGGCCCGCTCGCCAAGAATATCGGTCCGGAGCGTACCGAGGCGATCCGCACGCAGCTCGGCCTTGCCGACGGCGATGCCTGCTTCTTCGTCGCCGGCGATCCGGACAAGTTCTACGACTTCGCCGGCGATGCGCGCACCCGGGTCGGCGAGGAACTGAACCTCGTCGATCGCGACCGCTTCGCGCTCTGCTGGATCGTCGATTTCCCGTTCTACGAATGGAACGAGGACGAGAAGAAGATCGACTTCGCCCACAACCCGTTCTCGATGCCGCAGGGCGGCCTCGACGCGCTGGAGAATGAGGACCCGCTGAAGATCAGGGCCTTCCAGTACGATATGGTCTGCAACGGCTTCGAGATCGCCTCGGGCGGCATCCGCAACCACATTCCGGAGCTGATGGTCAAGGCCTTCGGCGCCGTCGGGCTTGATGCGGCGGTGGTCGAGGAGCGCTTCGGCGGCCTCTACCGCGCCTTCCAGTACGGCGCCCCGCCGCATGGCGGCATGGCGGCCGGCATCGACCGCATCGTCATGCTGCTCGTCGGCGCGAAGAACCTGCGCGAGATCACCATGTTCCCGATGAACCAGCAGGCCCAGGACCTGCTCATGGGCGCTCCGAGCGAGGCCTCGATCAAGCAGCTCTCCGAGCTGGCGCTTCGGGTGATCCCGGCCAAGAAAGAGGGCTGAGGCACGGGGCGGGCCGGGCAGGCTCGGAGGCTAATGTAGTCGCCGCCATCTGCAAGGCCGGCCATGACGCCGGAGAGGCTGGGCTTCTACGACGGCTCATGTCCGTGCGAAGCCTCCCCGCTACCGGTTCGCCGTCACCGTCGCCGATAGAACGTCCGGCAGGGTCTGCGGTGCGGCCATGGCGGCGCCGAGGATCATCGGGAAGGGGACGGGCTTCTCGGGCGCGGCCTTGATCTCGATGCTCTTCGGCTGGTCGAGGAAGGCGCCGACGGCGTCGCTGATCTGCTGCTCGAACTCCTGGTTCCTGAGCTTGGCGAGCGCCAGCGGCAGCATGGCCTTCGCCGCCATCGCCACCTGCGCGTCCGTCACGCCCTGCTGCTTGGCGACGTAGTCGAGCACCTTGTGCGTCAGCGAATGGTCGTCGAAGCGGATCGAGGCGCCGCCGAAGCTCAACTGCTGCATGAGGCCGAGGAGGCCGATGCCGAGCGCCTGCTGCGTCTGCTTGTCTTCGGGATTGGCGGCCGCCTTCGCCTGCAGCTCGCGGAGCGACTGGACGAAGGCCGGCGTATAGCCCTTGAGGTCGAGCGTCAGGCCGAGCCGGCCGACGTCGTTCAGGTCCAGCGCGAACTGCGAGACCTCGATGCGGCCGTCGCCGGTCTCCCACATCCCCTTGATGCCGAGCGTGCCGGTGACCGTCTGGTAGCCCATGGCCTCGACGGCTTTGCGGAACCGGGCATCCTTCATCCGGTCGAGATGGAGCGTCAGGCCGTCGACAGTCAGCGACGTGCGGTAGCCCTTTCCGTCGGGCAGGGCATCGACCGTCGATGTCACGCCCGCCGCCGCGGCGATCTCGCCGTCCTTGTTGGCGATGCTGACGGGGCCGGTATGGGCCGAGTCGTAGAGGAAGAGGGCCGAGCCGGCCGTGCCCGAGGCAGGCTCGATCGTGATGCCGTCGGCCTCGATCGTCTTGATCGAGATCGAGCTGCCGTCCCGGTGGTAGTCGATGTCGGGGATGGTGAGCGCCCGCGCCGTATAGCCGCCACCCGGGGTCTCGGCGACCCCGGAGAAGGTGAGGTCGGTTCCCGGCATCTTCGGCTCCCCCGGAACCTCGACAGTCGCATCGTGCAGCACGATCGTGTCGCCGTTGACGTCGATCTTCGGCGAGACGATGCGGGCGCCGGAGCCGGCATAGGCCTTGTTGAGGGTGTCGAGGAAGCGATTGCCGTCGAGTGCGAAGGCGCTGCCTGCGAGAGAGACGACGAACACGCCGGTGAAGAGCGAACGGGTCAGGTATCTGGCGAGCATGAAGTTCGGATCCTTTGTTGGGCAAGGCCGGCGGCCGGCCGCTCCGTCGGTCGTTCGTCCGCCCGGCGAGACAATAGGCACAGGGCGCGACAGCCGTCCACAGCCATCGCACGTGCCGGGACCGGACGAGTGGCGAGGAGGCCCGACCGGTCGCCGCGATCTCCACGCGCTTGGGCAAATCCTTCGTCTTGCGGCCGACGTCCTCATGTAGGAGCCGAGCCGGCGGAGACAAGGCCGCGGCTGCCGCGGGACCGAACTGTCCGATTGTGGAGCAGCGCCTGCTCCGCTCGCCACAGCTTCCAGTTGACGCGATGTTAACCCGCGACATGCTCTGATCTTGCCTCTGGCGCGGCGGCCGATCGCGCGCGATGGGGGAGTCGGCCTTGGGGGCTTCCGGCGACGACGATGAGAAGCTGGCGACAGCGCGCGCTGCGGTTACGGAACGCCGTGGACGCGCCGGATTCCGGACGTTGAGATGATCTCCTACTGGCAGGGGCTGACGGCGAACCTCGCGCTTGTCGCGCTGGTGATCCTCATCTGGTCCTATATCGAGGACCGCTTCGAGGAGAGCCGGCCGGTCGTCCGGCAGTCGGTGATCGGGCTCGTGGCAGGGGCCGGCGTGCTCGCCGTGATGTCCTTGCCGGTCGTGCTGGCTCCGGGGCTCGTCTTCGACCTGCGGGTGGCGATCGTGATCGTCGCGACCTTCTACGGTGGTGCCTGGTCCGGTGCGATCGGCGCCTTGCTCGCTATTGCCTACCGGTTGGAGATGGGCGGCGTAGGTGTCTGGGCCGGCCTCTGCGGGATCGTGCTTGCCTATGCCGTCGCCTGGTCGGCGCGCGCCCTCGTGGCCGATCGGGACCTGCAGTTGCCGGGGATGGTGCTCCTCGGTTGCGCCGCCGCCACGGCGAACGTCCTCGGGCTCCTGCTGCTGCCGCACGCGATCCTGCTCGCGACCATCGAGAGGATGGCCCTTCCGGCCTCGACGCTGACGCTGCTCGGCACGGTCTTTGCCGGACTGATCATCCGCCAGGAGTTCCGCCGGCGCGCCCTCTCGCGTTCCAATCGCGTCTACCGCCAGCTCGTCGAGGCGCTGCCGGATTGCCTGAACGTGAAGGACAGGCACGGGCGCTTCCTCGCCGCCAATTCGGCGACGGCGCGGCTGATGGGGGCGCCGAACGTCGATGCGCTGATCGGCCGGACCGACTTCGACTTCTATCCCGCGGCGATGGCGGAGGCCTTCTCGAAGGAAGAGCAGGCGATCTGGCGCGGCGACGCAGCCTATCGGCTCGAACAGAGCGTCGAGCAGCCGGACGGTTCGATGAAGGTGCTGCTGACGCTGAAGGCGCCGCTTTGCGACGTCACCGGCGAGACCATCGGCCTGATCACCCACAACTCGGACGTCTCCGAGCACAAGCGCCTCCAGGACGAGTTGGCGCAGGCGCACCACCACCTCGACATCGCGCTTGCCAACATGGCCGACGGCCTCGTCATGTTCGACCGGGCCGGTCGCATCATCATGTGCAACCAGCGCTACCGCGATCTCTTTCCGAAGACGGGCTACCTCAGGGTCGCCGGCGCGGACATGGCTTCGATCGTTCGCCTGTCCGTGTCGGTGGGCGAAGAGAAGATGGTCAACAAGGACCATCTCGAGCGCGTCATCGCCGACAACTGCGCCTTCGTGCGCCGGACAGGCACCAATCTCGTCGCGCTGAGCGGCGACCGCTGGCTCGAGGCGCGCAGTCGGGAGCTCGCCGACGGCAATTCGCTGACCGTGCTTTCCGACGTGACCGAGCGCAAGCGAGCCGAGGAGGCGCTCGCGCTCGCCAACCGGGAGCTTCTCGACCTGGCGACGACCGACGGCCTGACCGGGCTTGCCAACCGGCGCCATTTCGACGAGGTGCTGGCGCGCGAGTTCGCCAGCAGCGCCCGCGACCACACCTGGCTCGGACTGCTGATCGCCGACGTGGACCGCTTCAAGGACTACAACGACATCTACGGTCACCTCGCCGGCGACGACGGATTGCGGCGCATCAGCGCCATCCTCGAAGGCGCGGTTCGCCGTCCGCTCGACACCCCCGCCCGCTTCGGCGGCGAGGAGTTCGCTGCGATCCTTCCCGACACGGATGCCGCCGGCGTCCGCCACATCGCCGAGCGGTTCCGGCAGGCGGTCGAGGAGGCTGCGCTCAAGCATGCGCGCAGCGACACGGGCTGCCTGACCGTCAGCGTCGGCTTCGTCTCCGTCATCGCCGCGCGCACGGCGGTCGATCCGCGGACTGTCCTTGCCCGCGCCGACCAGGCGCTCTACGCCGCCAAGAGCGGCGGCCGGAACTGCGTCTGCAGCGCCGACGACGACCTCGCCGTCTTCAGCGCGAGCCGCCAGCGGACGAGCGGGCGCGCAGCATCCTGAAGCCGCGGCGCCGCCCGCCGATCACGCCGAATTTCCTTGCCAGATCAGGGGCGTTTGGTTCTCATGCGCCGGAACGCGACAGCGCTCCGTCAAGCTGCGCCACCTGCCGTCGAGGCTGCAGCGGAAGGGTCGCTTGCCGAAAATCCGCCTTGAACGGGAGCGGCCGTGGCCGGAGACGAGAGACCATCGCGTGCGGCGAAGCGGGGCATCTGGCCCCTGCTGTCCCTCAACTTCTTCATGGCCGACATGCAGGCCGGCATCGGGCCGTTCCTGGGCGTCTTCCTGCGCGCGCACGGCTGGCAGAGCGGCCCGATCGGCATGGTGATGAGCATCGGCGGCATCGCCGGAATGCTGATGACGGCGCCCGCCGGAGCGCTGATCGACGCGTCGCGGCGCAAAAGGCTTTTCGTCATCATTCCGGGCATCTGCACCGTGCTCGCCTCGATGCTGCTTCTTGTCTCGCAGGAATTCTGGCTGGTCGCCGGTTCGCAGGTCGCGACCGCCATCGCGGGAGCGGCCATCGGTCCGGCGGTGACCGGCATCACGCTCGGCATCGTCCATCAGAAGGGATTTCCCCGGCAGAACGGCCGCAACCAGGCTTTCAACCACGCCGGCAATATGGTCGGCGCCGGCGTCGCCGGATGGCTCGGCTGGCGTTTCGGCTATCCGGCGGTCTTCTGGCTCGCGGCGATCTTCGGCGTCGTCTCGATCGCCTCGGTGCTGCTCATTCCGAAGGCGGCGATCGACGACCGGATCGCCCGCGGCATGCGGGAAGGCGCCTCCGTTGACGAGCGCGCGAGCGGCTTCCAGACGCTGCTGCAATGCCGGCCTCTCCTGATCCTTGCGGCATCGCTCGGCTTCTTCCACCTCGGCAACGGTGCGATGCTGCCGCTCTATGGCCTCGCGGTGACGAAGAACGCAGGCGATCCGGCGATCTTCGTCGCCGCCACCGTCGTCGTCGCGCAGGCGGTGATGATCGTCGTCTCGCTCTGGGCGACGCGCCGCGCCGAGCGCGAGGGCTATTGGCTGATCCTGCTGATTTCCTTCATGGCCTTGCCGATACGTGGGCTGATCGCGTCATACGTCATCCGTGAATGGGGCGTCTTTCCGGTGCAGATCCTCGACGGCGTCGGCGCCGGGCTGCAGAGCGTCGCCGTGCCGGGCCTCGTCGCGCGCATCCTCGACGGCACCGGCCGCGTCAATGTCGGGCAAGGCGCCGTCATGACCGTGCAGGGGGTCGGCGCCTCGCTCAGCCCCGGGATTGGCGGCTGGATCGCGCAGTGGCTCGGCTTCCCCGTCGCGTTCCGCATCCTCGGCGCCTTCGCGCTCGCCTCCATCGCGCTCTGGCTCGCCTTCTCGCCGCTTCTGCGCCGGGTCGCCGGCAGTCCGGAAGCAGCCATGCCGGAGGGCGCCGGGCAGCCGGCGGCGGAATGACCCGACGATGGGGCAGGAGACGACGGACGCTTTGATCTGGGGAATTTCGGTTGTTGCGGTGGCCGGCGTGATCCTGCGTCCGTTCTCCGCGCCGGAGTGGATCTTCGCCGTTGGCGGTGCCGCGCTGCTTGCCGCCCTTCGCCTGATCGGCATGCCGGACGTCCTGCGGGGCGTCGAATCCGGCACCGACGTCTACCTCTTCCTCGCCGGCATGATGCTGCTCGCCGAGGTCGCCCGCCGCGAAGGCCTCTTCGACTACCTGGCGGCCCATGCGGCGCGCGCGGCCGGCGGCTCGCCGCGGCGCCTCTTCGCGCTCGTCTACCTCGTCGGCACGCTCGTCACGGTCTTCCTGTCGAACGACGCGACGGCGGTCGTCCTCACCCCGGCCGTCGCCGCCGTCGCACGGGCAGCCCAGGCCAAGACGCCGGTGCCGTATCTCCTCGTCTGCGCCTTCGTCGCCAACGCCGCATCCTTCGTCCTGCCGATCTCGAACCCGGCGAACCTTGTCATCTTCGGCGCGGCCATGCCGCCGCTCGGCGACTGGCTCGCGCGCCTTCTCGTGCCTTCGCTGGTGTCGATCGGGGCGACGTATGCGGTGCTCTACTGGACGCAGCGCGCCGATCTTTGCGGCAGGACGAGCACCGGCGTGCCCACGCCCGAGCTTGGGCTGGGCGGCAGGATCGCCGCGCTCGGCATCACGATCGCTGCCGCCGGCCTTCTCACCGCCTCGGCTCTCGGCTCCGACCTCGGCTGGCCGACGGCGCTTGCCGGGGTCGTGACGGCGCTCGCCGTCGTCGTGGCGGAGGGACGAAGCCCGCTGCCGGTCGTGCGCGCCGTCTCCTGGGATACGCTCCTGCTCGTCGCCGGCCTCTTCGTCATCGTCCGCGGGTTGGAGACGACGGGGCTGAAGGCAATGCTGGCGGCCTCGCTCGAACGGCTCGTCGCCACGGCGCCCGCGCTCGGGCCGGGGCTCGTCGGCGTGGGTGTCGGTGTCGCGACGAACCTCACCAACAACCTGCCGCTCGGCCTCGTCGGCGGCGCCGTCGTCCAGGCGGCGAGGGTGCCGGCACATGTCGCCGACAGCGTCCTCATCGGCATCGACATCGGCCCGAACCTCTCCGTCACCGGGTCGCTCGCGACCATCCTCTGGCTCACCGCGCTCCGGCGCGAGGGTATCTCCTTCGGCTCGATCCGCTTCCTGAAGGTCGGCGCCCTCGTCATGCCGCCGGCGCTGGTGCTGGCGCTCTCCATACGCGTCCTGCTACCGTAGGCGGAGCCGATCCAGGAGAGGTTCCGGTTTTGACAGAAGCGGCGCACTTCCCCAATCGTCATCCTCGCCACAAGGGCGAGGATGACGGAAGCGTAGGGAGGGTCGACGACTGAAAGGCGGAGGCCGGCGAGTGATGGGGACGACCGGGGACAGGGTGGGCGCGGCGCCCTTGCCCCGACTCGTCCGGCGCGATAACCCCTTGCCATGGGAAAAGAACTTGTTCCGCCCGGCGGGAGCGATGATTCGTCCGAGCCGATCGACCTGAGGCACGCGCTCGAGGAGCGCTATCTCGCCTACGCGCTCTCGACGATCATGCACCGCGCGCTGCCCGACGTGCGCGACGGGCTGAAGCCGGTTCACCGCCGCATCGTCTATGCAATGCGCGAGATGGGGCTGCGCTCCAACGGTTCGTTCAAGAAGTGCGCCAAGATCGTCGGCGAGGTGATGGGCAACTTCCATCCGCACGGCGACCAGGCGATCTACGACGCGCTGGTGCGCCTCGCGCAGGATTTCGCCGTGCGCTACCCGCTCGTCAACGGGCAGGGCAACTTCGGCAACATCGACGGCGATAACCCCGCCGCGATGCGCTACACCGAATCGAAGATGACGCCGGTCGCCGAACTCCTGCTCGAGGGGATCGAGCAGGACGCGGTGGACTTCCGGGGCACCTATGACGAGGAAGGCTCCGAGCCGATCGTCCTGCCGGGCGCCTTCCCGAACCTGCTCGCCAACGGTGCCTCGGGCATCGCCGTCGGCATGGCGACCTCCGTGCCGCCGCACAACGCCGCTGAACTCTGCGCCGCCGCCCTCCACCTGATCAAGCACCCGAACGCGTCGATCGAGAAGCTCGTCGATTTCATCCCCGGGCCGGACCTTCCGACCGGCGGCATCATCGTCGACAGCCGCGCCGCGATCATCGAGGCCTACCGCACCGGCCGCGGCGGATTCCGCGTGCGCGCGAAATGGGAGACGGAGGACCTCGGCCGCGGCGGCTACCAGATCGTCGTCACCGAGATCCCGTACCAGGTCCAGAAGTCGCGCCTGATCGAAAAGATCGCGGAACTGCTGCTGGCGCGCAAGCTGCCGCTGCTCGAGGACGTGCGCGACGAGTCGGCGGAGGACGTGCGCGTCGTCCTCGTGCCGAAGAGCCGCTCCGTCGATCCGACGCTCCTGATGGAGTCGCTCTTCCGCCTGACGGAGCTCGAGAACCGCATCTCGCTCAACATGAACGTGCTGAGCCAGGGCAGGGTGCCGAAGGTGATGTCGCTTTCGGAAGTCCTGCTCGAATGGCTGCATCACCGCAAGGAGGTGCTCCAGCGCCGCTCGCGCCATCGACTGGCGGCGATCGACCGCAGGCTCGAGATCCTCGGCGGCTATCTCGTCGCCTATCTCAACATCGACGAGGTGATCCGCATCATCCGCGAGGAGGATGAGCCGAAGGCGGTGTTGATGGAGCGCTTCTCGCTCACCGACCTTCAGGCGGAATCGATCCTCAACATGCGGCTGCGCTCCCTGCGCCGTCTCGAAGAGTTCGAGATCCGCACCGAATTCGACGGCCTGACGGCCGAGAAGGCGGAAATCGAGGCGCTGCTCGGCTCCGACGAGAAGCAGTGGTCAACGCTCGCCTGGGAAATCGGCGAGGTGAAGAAGAATTTCGGCAAGGACACTGCCCTCGGCGCCCGCCGCACCGAATTCCGCGACGCGCCGGAAACCGACATCCAGGCGATCCAGCACGCGATGATCGAGAAGGAGCCGATCACCGTCGTCGTCTCCGAGAAGGGCTGGATCCGCGCCCTGAAGGGCACGATCGGCGATCTTTCAAGCCTGCAGTTCAAGGAGGGCGACGGGCTGAAGGTCGCGTTCCCGGCGGTGACGACCGACAAGATCCTGCTGCTGACGACGGGCGGCAAGGCCTATACGCTTGCCGCCGACAAGCTGCCCGGCGGACGCGGCCACGGCGAGCCGGTGCGCCTCATGGTCGACATGGAGAACGACCAGGACGTGCTGACGGCCTTCGTCCACGAACCGGAGCGCAAGCTCCTGATGGCGTCGGCGGCCGGCAACGGCTTCGTCGTCGCCGAGAAGGACATCGTCGCCAACACCCGCAAGGGCAAGCAGGTGATGAACGTCCAGATGCCCGACGAGGCGAAGCTCTGCGTCCCGGTCACGGGCGACACGGTCGCCATCGTCGGCGAGAACCGCAAGCTCCTCGTCTTCCCGCTCTCCCAGGTCCCCGAGATGGCGCGCGGCAAGGGCGTGCGCCTGCAGCGCTACAAGGACGGCGGCGTTTCCGACGTAAAATGCTTCGCGATCGCCGACGGCCTGACCTGGGAAGACAGCGCCGGCCGCAGCTACGCCCGCAGCCGCGACGACCTCTCCGAGTGGCTCGGCGACCGCGCCCAGGCCGGCCGGACGGTGCCGAAGGGCTTTCCGCGTTCAGGCAAGTTCTCGGGGTAGAACAAGTCGGCCGTCACCCTGTGCTTGTCACAGGAGTCTATTCCCCTCCGTTGTCGACGCGGGGGCGCTATCGAGAGGACGCCCATGTCGAGGGCGGAACGGAATGGATTTCTGTGACAAGTACCGAAGTGACGGAGAGAAGACGGCGGCGTCCTGAACGCTACGACGCTGTCGCCGTGGTCCTCCCCCGCCTGGCGGGGGAGGCGGACCGCCGAAGGCGGTGGAGGGGGCTTCAATGGCGACTACTGAACCCGCCGGAAAGCCACCACGGCGTTCGTGCCGCCGAAGGCGAAGGCGTTGCTGAGGGCGACGTTTACCTTCGCCGTGCGCGCCTCGTTCGGCACGACGTCGAGGTCGCAGTCGGGGTCGGGCGTCGTGAAGCCGGCGGTCGGCGGAATGATGCCCTCGCGGATCGCCATGACGCAGGCGATCGCTTCGAGCGCCCCTGAGGCGCCGAGGCAGTGGGCGTGCATCGATTTCGTCGAGGAGACGGGGATCGCGCGCGCCCGGTCCTTGAAGACGGCGTGGATCACTGCCGTCTCCACCTTGTCGTTGACCTTGGTCGCCGTGCCGTGGGCGTTGATGTAGTCGACGTCGCTAGCGGAAAGCCCGGCATCGGCAAGGCACATCTCGATCGCGGCGATGGGACCGGCCTCGTTCGGCGCCACGATGTCGGCGGCGTCCGCCGTCAGGCCGCTGCCAGCGAGTTCGGCGAGGATGGTCGCCCCGCGCGCCTCGGCGTGATCGAGCTCTTCGAGCACGACCGCGCCCGAGCCTTCGCCGAGCACCAGCCCCTCGCGATCGGCTGAAAACGGCCGGCAGGCCGACGGCGCCAGCACGCGCAGCGCCTCCCAGGCCTTGAGGACACCGTAGGCGAAGGGCGCCTCTGTGCCACCCGCCACCATGACGTCGGCACGCCCGAGGCGGATCTGGTCGACTGCCGCCGCAATCGCATGGTTCGACGACGAGCAGGCGGAGGTGACGCCAAAGACCGGGCCCCTCAGGCCGTGGAC
>JBQCEN010000096.1:0-12654 GCA_051960215.1 Pararhizobium sp. | reverse complement strand
GGAGGAGTGCTCGTCCTGCATGAAGCCGGTGTCGACGAGGACGTTTCGATCGCCACGCCGCGCCAGCACGAAGGAGAACGGCAGGTCGACCCGCCCGTCATCATACATGCCCGAGATCAGGTCGACCCAGGGCTGGTCCTTGGAGCGCGCATACTCCATGACAAAAATATCCCAGACCGCGTCGGCCATGCTTCTTCTCCCTTTGCGTTGGTACCTGCCGTCAGCTTTCGGCCAGCATGCGGCCCAGGCTCGACAGCCCCACCGCGATGATCAGGATGGCGCCCTGCAGCACATATTGCGAAAAGGTCGGGGCGCCGAAGATGTTGAGGCCGTTGAAGCCGAAGACGATGATGAGCGTGCCGACGAAGGTGCCGAGCACGTGGAATTCGCCATCGCGCAGCGTCGCCGAGCCGAGAAAGACGGCGGCAAAGGCGGTCAGCAGGTAGGAGTCGGCGGCGCTCGCCGTGCCCGAGCCGAGGCGCGAGGCGAGGAGCGTGCCGGTCAGGGCGGCGCACATGCCCGAGATGACGAAGCCCAGGATCTTGATGCGGTCAACGCTGATGCCGGCGAGCCGGGCGGCGGCGGGATTGCCGCCCACGGCCTGGATTTCCTGGCCGATCGCGGTGCGCTCGACGAAGACCCACAACGCTCCGAGGACGACGGCCATGATGACGATGCCGTTCGGGATGCCGAGCAGCCAGCGCCCGAGCGCAATCTCGAGGAAGGCATCGGGCACGCCGGCGACGATCGGAGCGCCGGCCGAATAGGCGAAGGCAAGCCCGGTGATGATCGTGCCCATGCCAAGCGTTGCGATCACCGAGTTGACGCGCAGCTTCGTCACGATCAGGCCGTTGACGAGGCCGATCAGCGCGCCCAGCACCAGCACCAGGACGATTGCCAGCGGAATCGGCAGGCCGTTGCGGACGATCAGCCCGGTGACGATGATCCCGTGCAGGCTGGCGGCGAAGCCGATCGAGAGATCGAGTTCGCCGACGATCACGGCGAGCGTCAGGCCGCCGGCGATGATCATCGCAAGCGACGCCTGGTTCAGGACGTTGGTGAAGTTGTTCAGCGTCGGGAAGGCACGCGGCGACAGCAGCGAGAAGGCGATGACCATGGCGAGGAGGCCGATGATGGTCGCGTAGCGCGCGAAGATGCCGAGGGCGATCCGCGTGCGCGGCGAAAGCCGGCGCGTCGAAAGGGTGGCGGCTGTCATGAAACGTTCCCCTGATGGGCGTAGCTGGCCTGGACGATATTGGCGCGCGTCACGGCGGTCCCCTCGAGCGTAAGCGCGGTACGCCCTTCGACCATGACGACCACCCGGTCGCAGAGGTCGGGAAGCTCGTCGGGCTCGGAGGAAACGACAAGGACGGACATGCCGCTGGCCGCGAGGCTGCGGATCACGCGGTGGATCTCGCCGCGCGCGCCGATGTCGACGCCCCGCGTCGGTTCGTCGAGGATCAGGATCTTCGGTGCCGAATGCAGCCAGCGCCCGATGACGACCTTCTGCTGGTTGCCGCCGCTGAGGTCTCCGACCGGCGTCTCCGCGCTGCCGGTCTTGATCGCGAGGTCGCGGATGATCCGGCCGGCGACCGCCGTGCTCTTGCTGCCGCTGATCAGGGGCAGGGCGGGCGAAACGACGATGGCGTCGAGGTTCGCAAGCCCGATGTTGAAGGCGATGCTCTTCCTGAGGACGAGGCCTTCCGAGCGTCGTTCCTCGGGAACGAAGCCGATCCGGCGCCTGACCGCGTCGGACGGATTGCGGGGGCTGTAGGGGCGACCCTCAAGCGTCATCGTGCCCCCGTCCGGCCGGTCGACGCCGAAGATCAGGCGGACCAACTCGCTGCGCCCCGCGCCGACGAGGCCGCCGATGCCGAGCACCTCGCCGCGGTGCAGCGCAAAGCTAGCCTCGCGCACCTTCGGCGCCCGCGAAAGTCCCTCGACGGCGAGCACCACCTCGCCGCGCCGCCGTTCGTGCCGCGCCGGCTCGGCCTCGTCGACCGTGCCCCCCACGATCGCCTCCACCAGCGTCGGCCGCGTCAATGTCGCGCGCGGAATTTCGGCCACCGAATGACCGTCGCGGAAGACGGTGACGCGGTCGCAGAGGTCGAGGATCTCGTCGAGCCGGTGCGAAACGTAGAGCACCGCGACGCCCGACGATGCGAGGTCGCGAATGATGGCGAAGAGCTTCTCGCTCTCGCTCTCCGACAGCGAGGCCGTCGGCTCGTCCATGACGATCAGCCGCGACCTGCGCAGCAGCGCGCGGGCGATGTTGATCAGCCAGTTCTCCGCCGTCGACAGATATTTGACGTCGGCATCGAGCGGCGCGGTCAAGCCGACGCGGGTCGCGATGGCTGCAACCTCTTCCCTCAGCGGCTTCCAGTCGATGAGCCCGAAGCGGGACGGCTTCGGCAGGCCTCGCGTGATGTTCTCGAGCACCGTCATGCCCGGGACGAAGGCGAGTTCCTGATGGATGAAGCTCAAGCCCAGCGCCGTCGCCTCATGCGGGCTCCCGATCGCGACCGGCGTGCCGTCGATCCGCAGTTCGCCGCCGTCGGGTTCAACCAGGCCTGCGAGAATCTTGATGATCGTCGACTTGCCGGCGCCGTTCGCTCCGACCAGGCCGTGCACCTCGCCGGCCCGCAGGCCGAACGAAACGCCCTTCAGCGCCTGCGCGCCGCCGAAGGACTTGGTGACGTTGCTGACGGTGATGAACGGGGATGCAGATTGCGTCCCCGTCCGTTGCGAATGAGCATTCATCGCGCGTCGTTCGAACCCGGCCCCAGCCTACTTGATGGCGTCCGGGTGCTCCTTCAGGAACTGCCCGATGTTGTCCTGCGTCACGAGCACGGCCGGCACCTCGACCGCCTTGGGCTGCCAGCTATCGCCGGCCTTCTTGATCTTGGGCAGCAGCTCGACCATGTCGTAGCCCTCCTGGTAGCTGTTCTCCCAGGCGGTCGCGGTCATGTGCCCGTTCTTGATGTTCTCGAGCGCTTGCGCATTGCCGTTGACGCCGTAGACCTTGACGTCGTCGCGACCCTGCGAGCGCAGCGAGCCGATGGCGCCGATCGCCGGGTCGTCCCAGCAGCCCCAGATCGCGAGGTTGCCGCTGCCGCTCGGATGCGAGGCGAGCCAGGCATTGGCGTATTGCGCGCCGTCCTCGAAATAGCCGGGGATGCGCACTTCGTTCTTCGTGACCTTGATGTCCGGGGATTTCTTCAGGATGTTGTCGAGCACGACCTCGCGGTTGCGGCAGACCTCACCGGTGCGATAGGTCAGGGCCAGCACGTCGCCCTTGCCGTTCATGTTCCTGACCATGAGGTCGATGACGGGCTTCGCCATCGGGCCGCCCGAGCCGTTCGTCGCCGCAACCGAGCTGCCGAGGCCGCCGCCCCAGGTGACGACGGGCACATGGGCGCGCTTTGCGGCCGCAAGCCCGGCTCCGATCGACGAATAGGGGAAGACCATGTCGACGACCGCGGCGGCGCCGCGCTGCACGAAGTTCTGCACGGCGGCATTCGCCTGGTCGGCGCTGCCTGCCGCATCGATCACCGAGACATCCCAGCCGATCTTCTCCGCGGCGGCCTTCGCGCCGGCGATGTAGCGCGCGTTGTTGGCCTCCGTAGCCGAGATCGAGACGATGCCGATGAGGGGCTTGTCCGCGGCATGCGCCGAGGCGGATGCCAGTGCCGCGCCAAGCGCGGCGATGCCGACGAGAAGCTTGTTCATGGTTTCCTCCCAGATTTGGCGGCTCGCTGGCCAACCTGCCGGCGAAATGACCTAACCGTTTCGCCAGATTTGCTCAATCTCGACGCTGGCGCAAGCGAATCTTCGCGGAATGCGGCTGGACAACCCCGATTATCGCGTGCCAATCTGAGCGAAACGATTAGCTGGATGTTTGATGGCCACCATCAGGGACGTGGCCCGGGAAGCGGGCGTATCGACGGCAACGGTCTCGGCGGTGGTCAACGATTCCGCCTATGTGAGCCCGGAGTTGCGCACCCGCGTGCTCGCGGCGATCAGCAAGCTCCAGTACTCGCCCTCGGTCGTGGCGCGGAACCTCAAGCAGGGACGCAGCCAGTTGATCGCGCTCGTCGTGGCGGATCTCGCGAACCCGTTCTTCGCGCGCGTCGTCTGGTCGGCCGAGGCGGCGGTCGCCGCCTGGGGCTATTCGCTCGTCGTCTTCAACAGCGACGAGAAGCCGGAGGCCGAGAGGCGGATCCTGAACCGGGTGCGCATGCTGTCGTGCGACGGCATCGTGCTGGTGCCGGTCGGTCACTCCGCACAGCAGTGGCAGCGCAATCACGGGACGAAGCACATCCCCACGGTTCTCTTCGGACGAACAGTGGACGACGAACTGTCCGACACCGTCGCGATCGACAATGTTTCAGCCGGCCGCCAGGTGACGAACTACCTTCTGGACCTCGGTCACCGGCGGATCGGCTCGATCACGGGGCCGACGCATCTGAGCACCGGCCGCGACCGGCTCGACGGCATGCTGCAGGCGATGGCCGAGCGCGGCCTGTCGCCCGAGGCCGGTGATATCCGCTCCGGCGAATTCCGCGAGGATGCGGCCTATTCGGTGGCCCGCAGCATCCTGCAGGAGCCGGACCGGCCGAGCGCCCTCTATGTCGCAAGCGGCCTGATGGCGCTTGGCGTGATGCGGGCGATCGCAGACCTCGGCATGCGCTGCCCCGACGACATCTCCGTCGCCTCGACCGACACGATCCCCGGTATCGGCGGCCTGCGGCCGCGCCTGACGCGCGCCGAGCACCCGATCGCCGACATGACGAACGAGACGATCCGGCTGCTCGTCGACCGGATCAATCGCGGCGATGCCGTCGAGGCCCGCCACGTGGTCTTCCAGCCCGCCCTCGTCGTCGGCGAAAGCTGCGCTCCATGGCGGCCGTAGGCTTTCCCGGAGGCGTGGAAGAGCGCGACCTCGAATTTCGAGCTTCGGACGCGGGACGAGCGGTTGCGCGGACACCGCCCCTTGCAGCGCGATAAAATTGCGGGCGGTCATCATTTTTAATTGCGCGGCCGCCTTCGGTCGACCAGACGAGGCCTCAAAGGATCGCTGACGCTTGCGGGGGATTGTTCTTAACTTCTATATCTCATCGGCATCATGGTTGCGGGCGCTGCCTTGGCCTCTCGCTGCCATGCGAGGTTTGCTTGTCTTGCTCTGGCGGGAACCGCGGGAGAGACGGCTGCGCCGTGCCTAGGCTCATGCGCAGTTCATGGGCAGACGGTCGGCCGGCCGCCTGAACAGCTTCACGAGAACGAGGATGACGTACCGTGACGACTGAACGAGCCGTGCCGCCCGATGCGGCGAACGATCTGGATCTCGTGGCCTGCGAACGGGAGCCGATCCGCATTCCCGGCAGCATCCAGCCCCACGGGATCCTGTTCGTGCTGGACGCGCAGAGCCTCGACATCCTCCAGGCGAGCGCGAACCTCCGCGAGCGCCTCGGCATCGCCGTCGAGGAGGTGCTCCGACGTCCCCTCGAAACGGTGTTCGCCGAAAGCCAGCCGGACCTTCTGGCCGACCTCCACACGCGGCTGCCCGACCAGGGGACGGCGATCCTGCGCATCGTCACCCTCGGCGACTGCCCCTACCGCGCGCTCGCGCACCGTTCGCAAGGGACGGTGATCCTGGAGCTGGAGGAGGCGACCGGCACGGAAACCGGCACGCTGGACACGCTCTATCCGCAGATCCGCGCCTTCGTCGACGACCTTCAGACGATGCCGACGGTCGATGCGCTGAACGACCTGGCGGCAGCGCAGGTGCGGCGGATCACCGGCTTCGACCGCGTGATGGTCTATCGCTTCGACGAGCGCTGGAACGGAACGGTCGTCGCCGAGGACCGCAACGACGCGCTGCCATCCTATCTCGACCTGCGGTTTCCCGCTTCCGACATCCCCGCGCAGGCCCGCGAACTCTACCGCCTGAACCGCCTGCGGCTGATCCCGGACGCCGGCTACCAGCCGGTGCCGATCGTGCCTGCGGCCAACCCGAAGACGGGGCAGCCCACGGACCTGAGCTTTTCGGTGCTGAGAAGCGTGTCGCCCGTCCATGTCGAATACATGAAGAACATGGGTACGCCGTCCTCCATGTCGATATCGATCGTCGAAGAGGGCCGGCTCTGGGGCCTGATCTCCTGCCACAGCAGCGAGCCGCGGCGCGTTCCGGCCCATGTCCGCGCGGCATGCGACTTCCTCGCGCAAATCCTTGCGATGCAGCTTTCGGCGAAGGGGCGGGGCGCGGAAGCCTCGCAGCGCGTCGCGCTGCAGGGGATCGAGGCCAAGCTCCTCGCCTTCATGGCGGCGGAGGAGCATTTCATCAATGGGCTGGCGAAGCATCCGGACGCATTCCTGGCCCTGACGGAGGCCGGCGGCGCAGCGGTGGTATTCGAAGGCGAATGCGTCACCGTCGGAACCGCGCCGCCGGAAGGGCGCGTCCGCGACATCGCCGCGTGGCTGAGCCGGACGCAGCCGCACGACGAGGTCTTCTCCACCGTGTCGCTTGCCGCCGCGATGCCGGAGACCGAAGATCTCGCCGCCGTGGCGAGCGGCCTCCTTGCCGTCTCGATCTCGCAGCTCCATCCGAGCTACGTGCTGTGGTTCCGGCCGGAGGTGGTGCAGACGGTGCGCTGGGGCGGCGACCCGCGCAAGGCCGCCGCGCCGACGCCGGGCGGCATGCGGCTGCACCCGCGCAAATCGTTCGAGATGTGGAAGGAGACTGTCCGCCTGACCTCCGACCGCTGGACTTCGGCGCAGGTCGACACGGCGCAGTCGCTGCGCAACGCCATCGTCGGCATTGTGATGCGCAAGGCCGAGGAGCTTGCCGAACTGACGGAGGAACTGACCCGGAGCAACAAGGAGCTCGAATCCTTCTCCTATTCGGTCAGCCACGACCTGAGGGCGCCGTTCCGGCACATCGTCGGCTACGCCGAGTTGCTGAAGGAGGACGACTCCGTCCGCCTCCACGACCGTGGCCGCCGCTATGTCGAGACGATCATCGAATCCGCCGTGTCGGCGGGGCGCCTCGTCGACGACCTCCTGAGCTTCTCGCAGATGGGCCGCTCGGCGCTGATGCCGATCAGGATCGACATGAACCGGCTCGTCGACGAGGTCCGGCGCATGCTGGCTCCGGAAATGGCCGACCGGCAGGTGGACTGGCACGTCGAGGCGCTGCATCCGACGCGCGGCGACGGCGGCATGCTGAGGCAGGTCGTCCAGAACCTGCTTTCGAATGCGCTCAAATACACCCGGTCGCGCGAGAAGGCGGTGATCGAGATTCGCAGCAGGCAGACGCCGGCCGAGACGATCTATTCCGTGCGGGACAATGGCGTCGGCTTCGACATGGCCTATGTCGGCAAGTTGTTCGGCGTCTTCCAGCGTCTGCACCGGATGGAGGACTTCGAAGGCACGGGCATCGGGCTGGCGAACGTGCGGCGCATCGTCGACCGGCATGGCGGCCGTGCCTGGGCCGAAGGGCAGGTCGACAAGGGCGCGACGTTCTATTTCGCCTTGCCGAACAGGGGAAAGGGATAATCATGGAGCCATTGAGAGACATCCTCCTCGTCGAGGACAATCCCAAGGATCTGGAACTGACGCTGGCGGCGCTCGAAAAGAGCCAACTCGCAAACGACGTCGTGACGGCGCGCGACGGCGCGGAAGCGCTCGACTGGCTGTTTTGCAAGGGTCCCCATGCCGACCGCGACACGGGCGACCCGGCGGTCGTCCTGCTCGACCTCAAGCTGCCGAAGGTCGACGGGCTCGAGGTGCTGGAG
Source organism: Pararhizobium sp. (assembly GCA_051960215.1). Classification (GTDB taxonomy): domain Bacteria; phylum Pseudomonadota; class Alphaproteobacteria; order Rhizobiales; family Rhizobiaceae; genus Pararhizobium_B. The sequence goes on along the minus strand of JBQCEN010000096.1, from coordinate 4,861 downwards.
CGGATCAAGAGCAACGACGACCTGAAGCATGTTCCCGTCGTCATGCTCACTGCCTCCCGGGAGGAAAGCGACCTCGTCAGGAGCTACCAGCTCGGCGTCAACGCCTTCGTCGTGAAGCCGGTCGACTTCCAGGAGTTCTTCAAGGCGATCCAGGAGGTGGGGATGTTCTGGGCGATCCTCAACGAGCCGCATCCGCCGCGGGCTCGCCAGAGACCAATGAAGGTCACAGAGGCGTGAGCGAGAAGCCGCAGGTCCGCATCCTTCTCCTCGAGGACAGCACGCTCGATGCCGACATCATGGGCGAATACCTGCGCAAGGGCGGCGTGCCGCACGTCTTCGAGCGTGTCTGGACACGGCCGGATTTCGTCCATGCCGTCGAGCGGGGCGGCTATGACCTGATCCTCGCCGACTACACGCTGCCGACGTTCGACGGCCTGTCGGCGCTGAAGATCGCGCGCGAGACCGCGCCCGAAATTCCGTTCATCCTGGCGTCGGCGACGCTCGGCGAGGAGACGGCGATCGAGGCGATGAAGGAGGGCGCCAGCGACTTCGTCCTCAAGGAGCGGCTCCAGCGCCTGCCGGGCGCGGTGAAGCGGGCGCTGGAGGAGACCCGGGAGAAGGCCGGCCGCCGCCGCGCCGAAACGCGGCTCGAGGAGCTGAACGCCCGGCTGGAGAGCATCGTCGACGAGAGGACGCGCGAGCGCGACCGGATCTGGCGGCTCAGCCAGGATCTGTTCGCCATCTTCGATCTCGACGGCCGGATCGTCAGCGCGAACCCGGCGTGGAAATCGGTCTTGGGGTTTTGCCCGAGCGCCATCGAAGGCACGTCGCAGGTCGAGCTCATGCATGCCGATGACCGCGGGAACGGCGCCCGGCTGATCGAGAAGATGATGAATGGCGATGCCGTCGCGGAACTGGAGCAGAGGTACCGCCACAAGGACGGCGGCTACCGCTGGATCTCCTGGCGGGCGGCGGCGCCTGAAGAAGGCAGGATCTTCGCCGTCGGCCGCGACGTCACAGTCGCCCGCGAGCAGGCCGACGCCATCGCCAAGGCCGAGGAGCAGCTTCGCCAGTCGCAGAAGATGGAGGCGATCGGCCAGCTCACCGGCGGCGTCGCGCACGACTTCAACAACCTCCTCACCATCATCGTCGGCAATCTGGAGGCCCTGGAGCGTCGGTCCGGCGAGGCGCTCGACGCGCGGGCGCGCGAGGCGGTTTCAACCGCCATGCGCGGAGCGCAGCGCGCCGCCACGCTGACGAGACGCCTTCTCGCCTTCTCGCGGCGGCAGCCGCTCGACCCGAAGCAGATCGAGGTCAACACGCTCGTCGCCGGCCTCTCCGACCTGCTGGACCGCGCGCTGACGGAGCAGATCGAGGTCGATACCGTGCTCTGCCCGGAGCCCTGGTGGACGCAAGTCGATCCCAACCAGCTCGAAACCGCGATCCTCAACCTCGCGGTCAACGCGCGCGACGCGATGACCGAGGGCGGCCGGCTGACCATCGAGACAGAGAACGTCGTCCTCGACGCCGCCTATTGCAGGCGCAACCCCGAGGCGCGAGCCGGCGAATATGTCTGCATCTCCGTGAGCGACACCGGTCTCGGCATGGACCGCGACGTGATCGAGCGGGCCTTCGACCCGTTCTTCACGACGAAGGACATCGGCCAGGGGACGGGGCTCGGCCTGTCGCAGGTCTACGGCTTCGTGCGGCAGACGGGCGGCCATATCAAGATCTACTCCGAACCCGGGCGCGGCACAACCGTCAGGATCTATCTGCCGCGGCTCGTCGACGTCGTGGAGGAACCGGCCGCGCCGGAGCTTCCGCACCGCGGGTCCCTCACGGGCACCGAAACCATCCTCGTCGTCGAAGACGATGCCGACGTGCGGCGGCACTCCTCCTCCGTGCTGCGCGAACTCGGCTATACCGTGATCGAGGCGTCGGACGGCGCGTCGGGCCTCGCGGCCGTCGACGCCAATCCCCAGGTCGATCTGCTCTTCAGCGACATCGGCCTGCCGAACGGCATGGACGGCAGCGAGCTTGCCCGGGAAGCGCGCCGCCGCCGCCCGGACCTCAAGGTGCTCTTCGCATCCGGCTACGCGCGGAGCGCGGTCGTGCACGAGGGGCGGCTCGATTCCGGCGTCGCGCTGATCACCAAGCCGTTTACGTTCTCCGCCCTTGCGCAGCGCATCCGGGAAGTCCTGGATCAGGTCGAGGCCTTGGGCGACACCCCGGGCGGCACCGGTCCGGCGCGTGTCCTCGTCGTCGAGGACGAGCCGCTGATCCGGATGATCGCCGTCGACGCGCTGGAAATGGGTGGCTTCCTCGTCGAGGAGGCGGGCTCCGCGCGCGAGGCCCTCACGAAGCTCGAAAGCGGCGGGATCAGGATCGACGCCGCGCTCGTCGACGTCGGCCTGCCGGACCGCCAGGGCGACGTGCTTGCGGAAGAGATGCGGGCGCTCCGCCCCGACCTGCCCATCGTCTTTGCGAGCGGCTACGACATGCGCGACCGCATCGACGGCGACAACCTCGGTTTCATCGGCAAGCCCTATGATGCCGACCAGATCATCGAGGCGTTGCGGACCCTGCGGGTCCTGTCCGGCGGCGCGCCCGAGACGGGCGGGGACGTCGGATGAACGCGATGTCCGGCACCCCGTCCGGCCTCTCGGGACGGCTCAAGGCCGCGACCTCGGTCCTCCACGGCGCCCTTGACGAGCGCGTCCTTGCGCTCCGGCCGTTCGAGAGTCGTGTCCGCTATGTCCGCTTCCTCCTGACGCAGCATGCGTTCTTCGTGACGATCGAGCCGCTCTACCGGGATCCGCGAGCGTCCCGCGTGCTCGCCGAGGGCGTGGCGGGCTCCCGCCTGGCGAAGGCGGAAGGCGATCTGCACGATCTCGGTGTCGTTGCGCCGCGCGCCGCGCCGCCGCCGCTCTCAGACGTGCCGTTCCCCGACCTCGTCGGCTGGCTCTATGTTGCGGAAGGCTCCAAGCTCGGCGCCGCCTTTCTCCTGAAGGAAGCGGAGAAGCTGGGGCTCGGGAAGGGTTTCGGAGCGCGCCACCTTGGGCCGCATCCGGAAGGACGCGGGCTGGAATGGCGGCGTTTCGTCGGCCGGTTGGACGCTGCGGCGCTGTCTCCTCGCGAAGAGGAGCATGCAATTGCCGCGGCCGCCGCCGCCTTCGCCGGCTACCGTCAGTTGCTCGAAGAGACGTTCGCGGCACGTCCGCCAGCGGCATGAGCCAAGGGCGGTGGGATCAGGCGACGGTCATCGCGGCGTCTGATGAACGAAATGCCGCTCGATCATCCGGCGGAGCTCGCGGAGATTGGCGGGCTTCGCCATCCGCGGCGATTTCCGGAATTCCGGGGGGAAGGCCGAATCCTGATCATAGCCGGTCAGGAAGATGAAGGGGACGTGCCGGGAGGCGAGGGCGGAGGCGATGTCGAAGCACGGCTCGTCGTGAAGATTGACGTCGAGCAGCGCGCCGTCGATCTCGGTTCTTTCGACCAGCGCCAGCGCGGCATCGACATAGCCTTCCGGCCCGATCACCTCGCAGCCCCAATCGCCCAGTTCCCCCGCGAGTTCCTCCGCCGTCAGATAGGCGTCCTCGACCACCAGGATGCGGAGGCCGGAAAACGGTCGCGGGTCACCGGCCATTTCCTTCTTCTTCCTCTCGGCCGCGGCTCTCGGTGACGGCGGCCATCTTGAGCGGCAGGCTGAACGTGCATTCCAATCCCGTGGGCTCGAAACGCAACTCGACCGAGCCGTCGAGTTCGTACTGCAAACTCTTGCGGATGAACTGCGTTCCAAAGCCGTCGTGGCTCGGCGGAACGACCGGTGCTCCGTCCCGCTCCAGCCATGCGATATCGAGCCGCGGCTCCTCGTCCTGGCGGACGTTCCAGCTCAGTTCGACGTGGCCGTTCCCGGAGGCGAAGGCGCCGTACTTGGCGGCATTGTTCGCCAGTTCGAACAGCACCATGCCGAACGTCGTCGTGGCACCCGGCTTCAACGTCACGGGCGGCCCGTCGGTGACGATGTTGCTGCGGTCGTCGTTGGCATAGGGGGCAAGTGCCGTCGTGACGAGGCTCTTCAAGTCGGCGCCCTCCCAGTTGTGCTTCGACAGAACCTCGTGCGTACGCGCCATGGCGCGCAGGCGCTCGATGAAGGCGTTCAAGAACTGCTCGACCGACGTGCTGGAAGTGGCGATGCGCGAGGCAAGCGCGGTGGTCGTGGCAAGGATGTTCTTCACCCGGTGCTGCAACTCGTGGAGCAGTTCCTGCTGACGGGCTTCCGCCTGCTTGCGGAAGGTGATGTCGACCATCGAGGCGATGGCGCCGCGTACCTCGCCCGCCTCGTTGAAGAGCGGGTTTGCCGAGATCAGGACGTCGATCGAATTCCCGTCCCGGCGTTCGATCCGTCCCTCGAAAGCCGGCACCGGCTCTCCGGTGCGCGACGCCTTCCGCAGCGGCTGGTCGCTTTTCTCCCTGGCTTTTGCGAGCGGCAGATCGATCGGAATCGAGAGAAGCTTCTCCTCGCCGTGCTGGCGTCCGAGAAGCTCGGCGCCGTGCCTGTTGACGAGCGTCGTCTCCGAGCCGTCGTCCTCGGCGATCAGGATGCCGGCGGGAACCAGTTCGAGCAGCGTCTCCAGGTTCTCGACGCGGTTGCGAAGGCTCTGCGACAGAGCCTTGATCCGCTCTTCAGCCCGTGTGATCTCGGTGACGTCGACGAAGGTGATCACGACGCCGGCGATGACGTTGTCGATGGTCCGGTAGGGCAGGATCCGCATCATGTAGCGGGAACCACCCTCGGTCTCGTCGATCTGCCGCTCGATGGTTCCGAGCTTGCGCAGCACCTGCTCGGCGTCGGCCT
>JBQCEN010000095.1:0-23273 GCA_051960215.1 Pararhizobium sp. | reverse complement strand
AGTGGCCGGTCTACGCGCCATATGTCGCCGCCATCAACCGTCTGAAGAAGGACCGTGGCGCCGTCATCCTGGCGCACAACTACCAGACGCCGGAGATCTATCACTGCGTCGCCGATATCGTCGGCGATTCGCTCCAGCTTGCCCGCGAGGCGACCAGGGTGGACGCCGAGATCATCGTCCAGTGCGGCGTGCACTTCATGGCCGAGACGTCGAAGCTCCTCAATCCGGAAAAGACCGTGCTGATGCCGGACATGAAGGCGGGTTGCTCGCTGTCGGAATCGATCACCGGCGCCGACGTCCGGCTGCTGCGCAAGCGTTATCCCGGCATCCCGATCGTCACCTACGTGAACACTTCGGCGGAGGTGAAGGCCGAAAGCGATATCTGCTGCACGTCGGCCAATGCGCTCGAAGTCGTGGAGAGCCTGCCGTCGGACACCGTGCTCTGCATCCCGGACGAATACCTCGCGATGAACGTCGCGAAGAAGACGACGAAGACCGTGCTCACCTGGAAAGGGCACTGCGAGGTGCACGAGCGCTTCACGGCGGACGAGCTGCTCGCCTACAAGGCGGCCGATCCCTCGATCGAGATCATCGCGCATCCGGAGTGCCATCCGGACGTGCTCGCCGTCAGCGACTTCGCCGGCTCGACGGCCGGCATGATCGACTATGTGAAGTCCAGCCGGCCGGCGCGCGTGCTCCTCGTCACCGAATGCTCGATGGCCTCGAACGTGCAGGCCGAGGTGCCGGACGTCGACTTCGTCAAGCCCTGCAACCTCTGTCCGCACATGAAGCGGATCACGCTGCCGAAGATCCTCGACAGCCTCGTCTCCATGACGGAAGAGGTGACGGTCGACCCGGCGATCGCCGCACGCGCCCGCCGCGCGGTCGAGCGCATGGTCAACCTGCGGCACTGAGGTTCGGAAATGGCAAGGCATGCCGGCAGCGGCCCGGCCTCAGTTTATGGTGGGGATCGCGATCCGCTCGCCGACCTGCAAGTTGCGTGGCGCGACGCCCGGATTGGCGGCCATCAGATTGGCAAGCGATACGCCATTGCGGCTGGCGATGGCGCTCAGGGTGTCGCCGCGCGCGACGGTATAGGAGCCGGCGGTGGCGGGACTTGCCGGCACCTCCTCCCGCAGCATGGACGACGGCCGGATCGGCACGTGCGAGTGCGGCAGGCGCGTCGAGCCGGCCGGCGGCAGGCCGTTGTCGATCTTCGGCGGGATCAGCGGCTCGGGCTTCTGCGGCACGTTGATCACCTGGCCGTGCAGCCCGTGCTTCATGTTGATCAGCGGATTGGCGCGCCTCAGATCCTGATAGGTCGTGCCGCAGCGCTGGGCGAGCGCGATCGGGTTCTGTCCGGGCCCGCTCTGCAGGCGCGGACCGCACGCGGCGAAGGCGTCCGGGGACGCCAGCGCGACCGGCAGGGCCAGTCCTGCGGCAGCCGCAATCGCCGCAAGGCCGCGGCAAACGCCTTGTCGCGTTGCCCGGGCGGATGACGATTTCGGAAACGCGTCCATCATAGCCTGGAGATAGTGCGGCGCCTGCGGCATTTCCACCCGCACGCGGCGCCGGGGAGGAAGAGATGAGCGATATCCATTCACCGCGGTCCTGGACCGGCATCGACGACGTCGTCATCGTCGGCGGCGGCCTCGCCGGTCTGTTCTGCGCCCTGAAGCTCGCGCCGAGGCCGGTCACCGTGCTCGCCGCCGCGCCGATCGGCGAGGGCGCCTCCTCGGCCTGGGCGCAGGGCGGCATCGCCGCCGCGATGAGCGAGGGCGACACGGTGGACAAGCATCTGGCCGACACGGTCGCCGCCGGCGCCGGCATCGTCGACGAGAAGATCGCGCGGATGATGGTCGCCGAAGGGCCCGACCGCATCCGCGACCTGCTCGCCTACGGCGTCCCCTTCGACCGCGACCTCGAAGGCCATCTCCTTCTGTCGCGCGAGGCGGCGCATTCGGAGCGTCGGATCGTGCGCGTGCGCGGTGACATGGCCGGCAAGGCGATCATGGAGGCACTCGTCGCCGCGGTGCGCAACGCGCCCTCGATCCGTCTCCTCGAAGGCCATGTCGTCGAGGAACTCCAGACCGAGGGCCGTTACGTCTCTGGCGTCATCGCGCGGCCGGACAGCGGTCGTTCGCGACGCCGCATCGGCTTTCCGGCCCGCGCCGTCGTCCTCTGCTCCGGCGGCCTCGGCCACCTCTATGCGGTGACCACCAATCCGAACGAGGCGCGCGGGGGCGGCATCGGCATGGCGGCGCGCGCCGGCGCCGTGATCGCCGATCCGGAGTTCGTGCAGTTCCACCCGACGGCGATCGATACCGGCGGCGATCCGGCGCCGCTCGCCACGGAGGCGCTTCGCGGGGAGGGCGCGCTGCTCGTCAATTCGGCGGGCCACCGCTTCATGGCCGACCTGCACCCTGAAGCCGAGCTGGCACCGCGCGACATCGTCGCCCGCGGCATCTTTGCGGAGGTCCAGGCGGGCCGCGGCGCCTTCCTCGATTGCCGCAAGGCAATCGGCCGACACTTCCCGGACGCGTTTCCGACCGTCTATGCCTCCTGCATGGCAGCGGGCATCGATCCGGTTACGGACCTCGTGCCGGTGATCCCGGCCGCGCATTACCACATGGGCGGCGTCTTGACGGATGCCGACGGCCGCACGTCGCTCGACGGCCTCTGGGCAGCGGGCGAAGTCAGTTCGACCGGCGTCCACGGCGCCAACCGGCTGGCGTCGAACTCGCTCCTCGAGGCGATCGTCTTCGCGGCGCGCATCGCGCGCGACATCCAGGGTCTGCTGCCGGCGCCGAAGCTTGCGAACTGGGGCGATCCCGTCGACGAGTCCGACGACATCGTCACCGTCGAGGACAGCCCGGAACTGAAGCGCCTGCGTCGCATCATGAGCGACCGGGTGGGCGTCGTGCGCGAGCGCGCGGGGCTGCAGGCGGCGATTGCCGAGATCGCGGAGCTCGAGAAAAAGAACCGACGCATCCGCTTCGCCAACATCGCCGCGGCGGCCCGGATGATCGCGCTCGGCGCGCTGCGTCGCGAGGAGAGTCGGGGCGCGCATTTCCGCTCCGACTTCCCCGAGCAGGCGCCAGCGTGGAGGCACCGCACCTACCTGACGCTTGCGGAGACCGATGCAGTGACGCGCGACGTTGCGGAAGGGGTGCCGGCATGAACAGGGTCCAGACGGCGCCGCCCGCGCTTCCGCCGTTGATGTTCGAGGACACAGTCCGCCAGGCACTCCGCGAGGACCTCGGCCGCGCCGGAGACATCACCAGCGCCGCGACGATCGCCCCCGACGCCCGCGCGACGGCGGTGCTCGCGAGCCGCAGCGACGGCGTCGTCGCCGGCCTGCCGCTCGCCGCAATGGCATTCCGCCTCCTTGACGCCGGCGTCGTCGTCGAGATGGCCATCTCCGATGGAGCCCGTATCGCGCCGGGCACGGTGCTTGCCGAGATTTCGGGTCCGGCGCGCGCGGTGCTGTCGGGGGAACGGGTCGCGCTCAACTTCCTGATGCACCTGAGCGGCGTCGCGACGGAGACGGCGCGCTATGTCGAGGCGATCGGCGGCTCGGCGGCAAAGGTCTGCTGCACCCGCAAGACGATCCCGGGGTTGCGGGCGCTGCAGAAATACGCCGTGCTCTGCGGCGGCGGCTCGAACCACCGTTTCGGACTTGATGACGCCGTGCTGATCAAGGACAACCATATCGCCGTCGCCGGCAGCGTGGCCGGGGCGATCCGCGCGGCCCGCGCCCACGTGGGCCATCTCGTCGTGGTCGAGGTCGAGGTGGACACGCTGGCGCAACTTGAAGAGGCGCTGACGGCGAAGCCGGACGTGATTCTCCTCGACAACATGAATGCGGAGACGCTTGAGCAGGCGGTGAAGATCACCGGCGGGCGCGCGCGCCTCGAGGCGTCAGGCAACGTCTCCCTGGAGACGATCGTCGCGATCGCGCGGACCGGCGTCGACTACATCTCGACGTCGCGGATCACGATGGCGGCGGGTCCGCTCGACATCGGCCTCGACATCGACATCGCCTGAGCGCGGGCAGGAAAAAGCCGGAGCCCGAAGATCGAGCCCCGGCTTCCCCCAGCTTGCCCATTCCAGAATGGATTACGCGTAGGCGGCGAAAAAGTTTCAGGCCGACCCCCGCCCGACCTTCAGTCCCGGCGCCGGGCGCTCCTCGAAGATCTTGCGGCGGGAGCGGTAGAGGGCGGCCGGACGCCCGCCGGTGCCGGCGCTCGACGCGCCCGTCGCCTCGACGAGTTCGGCGCCTTCCACGAGCCGCCGGAAGTTCTGCTTATGGAGGTGCCGGCCGGAGATCGCCTCGACGGTCGCCTGCAATTGTGTCAGCGTGAACTCCGGCGGCATCATCTCGAAGATGACCGGGCGGTACTTGATCTTGCCTCTCAGCCGCGCAATCGCCGTCGCGAGGATGCGCCGGTGATCGAAGCGCATCGGCCGCCCGAGGCTGGCTTCTCCGGGCGCGGCTATCTCCGTGTCTTGTCGCCGGCCGTCGGCGATGGCCTCGTGCACGAGGCCTGCCTCGTAGAGCAGTTCGTAGCGTTCGAGCACGCGCTCCTCGTCCCAGGGGAAGTCATCGAGGCCGAAGGCAAGCCGCAGCCGCGAGCGCCGGCTCGGCAACTGGCTTTCGCGCGGCGAGGCTTCCGGCGTCCGCTCCCATTCGGCGAGCGCCGGCAGGATCGTCCGGTCGAGGAGCGATGGCCGACCCTGCCGCCAGTCCTCCCACGGAAAGTAGCCGTACCAGTCGCGCCAGGCGGCGCCGGTGCGGGCGAAGGTCTCGGAGCATTCGGCGTCCGTCCGCGTCAGCGCCAGATATCCGACGGAGACGACGTGCGGGCCGCCGCCGTTGCGATGCCGGCCGCGGTCGCCGAAGGTGTAGAGCTGCTCGACATAGCCGAGATGCAGCGCCGTCTGCTCCTCGACACGGACGCGAAGGCTCATCTCGAAGGTGCGGTGGACGCTCGGGTCGAACGGGCCGAAGGGCAGGCTGTCGAGCCGCTTGCCGCCATCGCCCGCAACCGCGAGGATGCGCGGGTTCTTGTCGCTGACGGCGAGCACGGCGGCGTTGAGGCCGATCTCGACCGCCGTCGATACGGCGTTCGCCTGCTCGTCAGCCATCGGCCGGAACGTCGAACTGGACACGCGGCGCCGGATCGTGCGGCGAGATGGTGACGCAGAAGGGACGCCCTTCATAGGCGTCGGCACCGCGTCCGATCGCGCGCACGCCGCGGACGAGCCGGCCATCGCGTTCGAGGACCCGGTCGGCGATCTCGATCAGGCGCGCGTTCGGCGTGGAGAAGGGCGAAGCGTCGCGCAGGCGGCGGGCGAGCTTCTCGTCGTCCTGCTGCGGATCGAGCGCGAGCGCGGCGATCAGCGCGGCGGCCGGCGAGCGTGAGATGCCCATCCAGCAATGCACGACCAGCGGCGCGCGCCGGTCCCAGGCGCGAACGAACGCGATCAGCCGCCCGACATGATGTTCCTGGGGCACGACGAGCCCCTGCGTCTCCACGGCGATGTCGTTCATGTCGAGGAAGAGGTGACGCCGCGGATCGATGATGCCGGGGCGGTGGAAGGCGTGATTCTCGCCGAGCAGGCTCACCATTTCGCGGGCGCCGTGGGCGACGGCGGCTTCGACGATCCGGCTGAGCGGGCTGACGACGATATAGGACATGGCTCTAACCCGATCTGCGTGCGGCGAGGGAGCGTTCTGCCTCGATGGCCTCGAAGCGGGCGACGAACTGAGCCTGCACCTCGCGCGGCGGCAGCGGCATGATCGGCAGGCCGGCGCCGACGACGCCGCGCGGCTGGCCGAAGAAGCGCCGTGCCTCCTCCTCCGAGAAGCCGGCAAGGGTGGTCGCCTCGAAGAAGGCAGCCATCCGGTCGGCCTTCTTGATGCGCGCGGCGATGTCGGTGGGCGTGGCTGCCGGGAGGCCGAAGCGCAGGTGGATCGCCGCTTCGAGGCGCTTCTCCACGAGCTTGTATTCTCCGCCCACGACCGCCTTGAAGGGCGAGATCATGTCGCCGATCACGTATTCCGGCGCATCGTGGAGCAGCGCCATAAGCTTCTCGTCCGACGAGGCGGCGCGGCACGTTGCCGAGTAGATGATCTCGACGATCAGCGAATGCTGCGCGACCGAGAAGGCCTGCTCGCCGAGCGTCTGGCCATTCCAGCGGGAGACGCGCGCAAGCCCGTGGGCGATGTCGGAGAGCTCGACGTCGAGGGGGGAGGGGTTCAGGAGGTCGAGCCGCCGGCCGGAGAGCATGCGCTGCCAGGCCCGTACCTCGCTTGCAGCGGGCGCGCTCATGCCTGGCCCGCTCCGGGCAGCGCCGCTGCGAATCCAAGCCCCGTCCACGCCGGAAACGACAGCCGCACCGGCTGGCCACCGGCCGTCACGGCTTCGCCCGCGCCGAGCGCCTCGGCCACCCGGTCCGTCCGCACGATCGCGAGTGCCAGCTTCCCGGCGACGCTGCCGAGATCGCCGACGGTGTGGCCGCCGGCTTCCACGCGGGCGGCCTCCTCGAGCGATGTCTCCCCCTCGACGATCACGAGGCGCCGCCGGGCCGTGCCGCGATGCTGCATGCGGGACACCACCTCCTGGCCGACGAAGCAACCCTTGCGGAACGAGACGCCCTCGTTGAGGTCGAAGAGCACGTCGTGCGGGAAGACGTCGGCCGGGGCGAAGTCGCTGCCGGATTCGGCAACGCCGGAACGAATGCGCAGGCGCGTGTAGGCCTCGGCCTCGGCCTCGCCGGCCGCCGACGCGGAGACGTAGTGGCGTGCGAGGCGGGGGCCGGAGCGGAAGCGCCGATCCGTCAGCCCGCCGTCGGCCTCGCTGTCCCAGGCGACCTCGACATCCAACTCGGCAGCCGCGATCGCAGCCTTCGCGCGCAGCCGATAGAGCATCAGCCGCCGGATCAGGTCGTCCGCTGTCGCCTTGTTCGTCTCGAGCAGGAAGCCGCCGTTCGGCGCACGGGAAACGACGAAGTCGAAGAGGATCTTGCCTTGCGGCGTCAGGATCGCGCCGGCCTTTGCCTCGTCGGGCTGAAGCAGCGAGAGGTCCGTCGTGATGACGTTCTGCAGCAGGCTCTCCGCATCGGGCCCTTCGACCGAGACGAGGCTCTTCTGCGAAAGGGTCACTGCGGGCATGGCCTGAACGTCCTCATCCACCTGACGCGGCAGGAAGAGCCGCGTTCGGCAAAATTAAGATTGGGAGGAAACTCCGGCAAGGCCGGCCGGCAAAACTCAGTCGCCAGCGAGGAAGAACTTCCACTGACCGTCCGGTGAAATTCCGACGCGGTAGAAGTTGTAGCCGCCATAGGCCTTCATGTCCTCGAAGTCTCCCGCCGTGATGATGCGGAAGAGCTCGACGCGCTGGGGCGGCGTGAGCGTGGCGAGCGGCGTCGTGAAGAAGTAGGGCCAGACATAGGCTTCGTCCGGCGTGCCCTTGTCCATGTCGACGAAGCCCGAGTCCAGCACGTCGAGGAGGATCGCCAGGATCTCCTGTCCGCCCTGGTCGCCCGAGACGCTGCGCAGGTAGTCGATCGGATCGGTGTCCTTGCCGCCGATCGCAAGCTGCGTCGCCGTCGGCCCCTTGCCGATCAGCGGCCGGAGCTTCGTGAGATCCCCCGTCTTCGCCGCTTCCATGATCAGTTGGCGCATGCGGCGCACGGGTTCCGGAAGCTTCGAGAGGTCGTGCAGGATTGGAAGCGCGGGAGCCGGCTTCGTGACACTCTTTTCCTTCGCCGGATCATCGGTCGTCGTGTCGTCGACCGGTGCGTCGTCGGGAAGCGCCTCGTCGCCGGGCGCGGCATTTGCCGGTGCCGATCCGCTGCCTTCGTCGGGTAGCGGAAGCTGCACGGCCGGCATCTGCTGCTGGCCGGAGGAAGGCGCGCCGGCGGCTACGGCCTCGCCCGGTGCCGGCGAAGTCGCTCCCATCCGGCTCAGCGCGTCGGCGGCGGGCATCGTCACGAGCATGCCCGCACCGATCATCGCTGCCACGAGGATGCCTCGGGCCGGAAGCGTTCCCTGCCTCACCGGCTTGCCGAATGCGCGCACGCGCAAATCTCCCTGAAGTCCTTTTGTGGAAGAAGGCGCCTGTCGCCCGTCTCCCCGCGAGTTGTGAAACCGGCGCTTCCACGCCGCCGGCCGTCTTCGCTATCCCGGAACCCGCGCCTGTGTCTCGCCTCTTCGGCTTACTGGATTGTCCGTCCCGGTGAAAACTCGCCGGAAAGGATCCGCTGCTTCAGCGACTCGAGCAACGCTTCGGCGCCGTCCTCGCCGTGGATACGGACGGTCTCGCGGATGGCGAGCGCAATGGCCGCATCGGCGATGATCTCCGGCTCGATGCCGTCGGCCATGCCGTCTGCCCAGGCTTCATTCTGATATTCGAGAGCGACCTGCATCTTCTCGTGGACGATCATCTCGTCGATGTCGCTGGGACCGTGATGTTCCATCGAGCGTTCCATCAGGACTGTCTACTCCTTATCATCGTGTTAACCAGCCTAGCACGAGATTTCCCGAATCGGCACGCCTCGACGAAGATAGGGGTTAACAACCTTCTAATTTCCATACTTTGCAGCAATTTCCCGCGCAAGTGTTGCGCCTTCGCGACGGTATTGCTGCTCGGCGAGCACCGCAGAGGCGGTGCAGCCCGTGTAGACCGAGGCAAAGGAGCGGTAGCCGCGGTTGAAGGCGGCGGTCAACCGCTTGATTCGTTCCGGCTCGCTGCCGGCTTCGGCGTCGAGGATCGCCTTCATCTTGTCCCGCCAGTCCGCCCCGTCGCCGCTGTGGCATAGCTGGCGCAGGTAGTCGATCGAGCCGAGCACCTGCGAGAGCCGCGTCAGCTGTGCCTCGTAGAGCGGCTTCGGCCTTATCGGCGGCGTTGTCTCATCGCTGCCTTTGGATGGGTCCCCGGTCGTCTGCGCTGCATCCGAGGAGGCATGCGGAGAATCAGCCGCCTGCGCCAGCGCGGGCAGTAGGAGCAGAAACAGTCCGGCGGCAGCGCGGCTGAGCGGAGAGGCGATCATGACCCGCGTCTAACACGGAAAGGGGGCAGAGTGTGACGGGCGCCGGACCGATGGCGGCGACCGTCCGCAGCTTTTTCCGAACGCGGTTAAGCCTCGTCCTTCTCGATCGACAGGATGCAGGCCCGCACGCTTTCCGGCAACGGGAGCCGTTCGGCTTCCGCCGCGTCGTACCAGCCGAGTTCGAGCGCGTCGTCGCCGGCGACGGGCTCCGTGGAGGCGTCGACATCGACGAGGTGAGTCGTCAGGATGAAGCGGTGCGTGACGCGCCCGTCGGGGTCGTAGGTGATGAGATCGTGGCTGCTGTGGGCGCGCGGGTTCGCACCGACCAGCCCGGTCTCCTCCTCGAGCTCCCGCAGGGCGGCCGCTTCGAGCGTCTCGCCCGGCTCCACCCGGCCGCCGGGAAAGGCATAGAGGTCTTGGGCCGGCGGGTTCGCGCGCCGGACGAGGAGGTAGCGGCCGCCGCGGCGGACGATCGCGGAGACCGCCTTGGCGGCCGGCGGACTGTCGATTGGCACGGCCTGATCTCCTTCTCGCGCCGCTTCTCCGCGGTTTGCGGATCGGAGCGGGCACCCTATCTTGCGCGTCTTAGGGGGCAAGTCGATGTGCGGACGCTTTTCACTGACGGAGCCGAAAGAAGCGGTCGAGGAGATCTTCGGCCCGCTCGGCATCGCCCCGTTTCCGCCGCGCTACAACATCGCGCCGACCCAGCCGATCCTGGTCGTCGCCGCCGGATCGGCGACAGGCGCGGGCGGTCCTGCGCGCCTCGGACTGCTCGCCTGCTGGGGCCTCTGGCCCGCCTGGATGAAGGACCCGCGCGACTTCCCGCTGATGTTCAACGCGCGTGCCGAATCGGCCGCGGAGAAGGCATCCTTCCGCTCGGCGATCCGCTATCGCCGCGTGCTGGTGCCAGCCTCCGGCTTCTATGAGTGGCAGCGGCCGCCGAGCGGCAGCCGCGGCAAGTCGCAAGCCTATTGGGTCAGGCCGCGGAAAGGCGCCATCGTCGCCTTCGGCGGTCTTATGGAGACGTGGCACGCGCCGGACGGCTCGGAGATCGATACGGCCGCGATCCTGACGACTGAGGCGCCGGAGAGCTTCCGCGCCATCCACGACCGCATGCCGCTCGTCATCGATCCGCACGATTTCGACCGCTGGCTCGACTGCCGCCTGGGGAATGCAAGCGATATCGACGATCTGCTGCGTCCCGCGCCGCCGGACCTGTTCGAAGCCGTTCCCATCTCCGACCGCGTCAACAAGGCAGCCAATCTCGGACCCGATCTGCAAAAGCCGGTAGCCGTGCCGGAGGAGCCGATGGAAACCGTCGCAGGGGAGGGCGAGCAAGGCTGCCTGTTCTGACGATGCGCTCAGGACTGCTTGGTCTTGAGCGTCTTGCCGGTCTGCGAGGCGAAGCCCTTGCTGACCCGCTCGTCGGCGGGCTTGCGGGAAAGCTGGACGGCGTTCAGCAGGCCCTTGCAGGCGACGTCGCCATACATCTTCTCGAGCTCGATCTCCCGCGGGGGAGGGCCGGGCTTTTTGGTCTCGGGTTCCATGCGCATTCTCCGTCTGGTCGGATGGCCGACCGGTCTGCCCTTCTGCCGGCGTGCGCCTCAGCCGATTCTCTTTCGCCGGCGTAAGGGGGAAACGACGCATGCAGGCCGCTGTTCCCGGCGAGCGCATCGGAAATCAGGGGTGCGGCAAAAATGCCACCCGAAGTCCTGCCGCCGGCGGCTGCGGGACTTCGGGTGGCGGCTTCCCGGCCCGTTGGGGCAGGATGCCGGGAAAGCGCCTTCCAGGTTGAAGACGCAAGCATCATACACGAAAAAATCGCGGACGCTGCCGGTTTATTCGCGGGGCTCCGGCCGTGGATTCACGCGCACGGCGATCGCGCCTGCTTGACCGTGGCGCCGGCAAAGGCGATAAGGCCAGCCATGAAGACCGACAGACGCGGCGCCGCCGCGATCACGTGCTGGATTATTATTCGCTAGCCTTCCCGCTGGCTCGGCCGTTCTCGTCTTCCGTATTCCCGAACAGACAAGCGACCCGGCCAGCCGGGCGAACGCGTTCGGAGAAGACGTCATGCTCAACGGCGACCGGCCGCCGCTCTCGCTCTACAACACGCTGACGCGCGCGAAGGAGCCGTTTGCGCCGATCGATCCGTCGAACGTGCGCATGTATGTCTGCGGCCCGACGGTCTACGACTTCGCCCATGTCGGGAACGCCCGGCCGGTGATCGTCTTCGACGTTCTTTTCCGGCTGCTCCGCCATGTCTACGGCGCACCGAACGTCACCAATGTCCGCAACATCACCGACGTCGACGACAAGATCAACGCCCGGGCGCTGCGCGATTTCCCCGGCTTGCCGCTGAACGAGGCGATCCGCCGGGTGACCGAGGTGACGGCGGCGCAGTTCCACCGCGACGTCGCGGCGCTCGGCTGCCTGCCGCCGACGGTCGAGCCCCGCGCCACCGAATTCGTCCTGCCGCGGCCGGACGGCAAGACCAACATGGTCGGCCTGATCCAGGACCTGATCGACCGCGGCCACGCCTATGAGACCAGCGGTGAAGTCCTCTTCGATATCGCCTCGATGCCGGACTACGGCCGCCTGTCGAACCGCCGTCTCGACGAGCAGCAGGCGGGCGCCCGCGTCGCGGTCGACGCCCAGAAGCGGAACCCGAGCGACTTCGTGCTGTGGAAGGAATCGTCCGAGGAGGAGCCCGGCTGGGAAGCCACCTTCCGCATCGACGGCCGGGACGTGACCATCCGAGGGCGCCCCGGCTGGCACATCGAGTGCTCGGCGATGAGTGCCGCCTTTCTCGGTGAGGTCTTCGATATCCACGGCGGCGGCCTCGACCTGATCTTCCCCCACCACGAGAACGAGATCGCCCAGTCGCGCTGCGCCCACGGCACGGACGCCATGGCGAAGGTCTGGATGCACAACGGCTTCCTCCAGGTCGAGGGCCGCAAGATGTCGAAGTCGGAAGGCAATTTCGTCACCATCCATGACCTGCTCGAGACGGAGAGCTTCGGCGGCCGCAGATGGCCGGGCGAGGCGCTGCGGCTTGCGATGCTGATGACGCATTATCGCGAGCCGATCGATTTCTCCGCCACGCGCCTCCGCGAGGCCGTCGCCGTCCTCGATCGCTGGGAGCGGATCGTCTCGCAGACGCGGATCGAGGAGGCGGAGCCGCATCCGCAGTTCCTCGCGCTGCTTGGCGACGACCTCAACGTGCCGGAGGCGATCTCGCTCGTCCACGCTCTGATGATCGGCAGCGCGCGCGACGTGTCGCAAGCCTTGGCCGCCCTCGCCCTCATCGGCCTCGATCCGCGACGCGAGGTCTCGGTCGACACGGCCGTGGAAGGCCTGATCCACCTCCGCCTCCAGCACATCCGCGAGAAGAACTGGCCGGAAGCCGACCGCATCCGCAACGACCTCGCCGCCAGGGGCATCCAGCTCAAGGACGGCAAGGACGCCACGACCGGCGAACGCGTCACCACCTGGGAGGTCCGGCGGTGACTCTCGATCTCCGATCTCCCCCCGTGCGGGGGAGATCAGGACCTCCTGTGGAATGCCTGCGAGGCAGTGACGCCAAGAAGGAGCCAGGCCGATGACGCTTGACAACAAGCCTGTCTATGCCGGCGGTTGCCAGTGTGGGGCCGTGCGGTTTCGGGTCGAGGGAGCGCTGAAGAATGCCTCGATCTGCCATTGCCGCATGTGCCAGAAGGCCTTCGGCAGTTTCTTCGCGCCGCTTGCAAGCGTGCATGACGGCGAATTGACCTGGACGCGCGGAGTGCCGAAGCGCTTCCGGTCGTCGAACCACGTAAGCCGCGGCTTCTGCGCCGAATGCGGCACGCCGCTGACCTTCGAAGCGCCGGACGGCATGGCGCTGGCGATCGGCGCCTTCGACGATCCGGGCGAGGTGGCGCCCGTCGTCCAGTGGGGCATCGAGGCGAAGCTCCCCTATGTCGCGAGCCTCGACAGCTTGCCGGCCCATCGCACCGATGAAGACACGGCGTCGGCGCCTTACCTGACGACGCTGCAGTCCTACCAGCATCCGGACTACGACACCGACGACTGGCCGCCTGCGCGCCGCGAGCGATGACCGGACAGCCGAATGAACGGGTTTGTGAGATCATGAGCAAGGAACGCCTTACCCTCTTTGACACGACGCTTCGCGACGGGCAGCAGACGCCGGGCATCGACTTCTCGGTCGAGGACAAAATCGCGATCGCCCGGATGCTCGACGAATTTGGCATCGACTGTGTCGAGGGCGGCTATCCGGGCGCCAATCCGACCGATACGGCATTCTTCGAGAAGAAGCGTACGAAGGAAGCCGCCTTCGTTGCTTTCGGCATGACGAAACGGGCCGGCGTCTCGGCGTCGAACGACCCGGGGCTTGCGGCGCTGCTGCAGTCGGCGGCCGACAGCGTCTGCTTCGTCGCCAAGAGCTGGGACTATCACGTCGAGGTCGCGCTCGGCTGCACGAACGAGGAGAACCTCGAAGCGATCCGCGCTTCGGTCGAGGCCGCCCGCGCCGCCGGCAAGGAGGCGATGGTCGACTGCGAGCACTTCTTCGATGGATACAAGGCGAACGCCGCCTACGCCATCGCCTGTGCGAAGGCCGCCTTCGACGCCGGCGCCCGCTGGGTCGTGCTCTGCGACACGAACGGCGGCACCCAGCCGAGCGAGGTCCGCGACATCGTCTTGGCGCTGATCGCCGCCGGTGTCCCCGGCGACCACCTCGGCATCCACGCGCATAACGACACCGGCCAGGCCGTCGCCAATTCGCTGGCCGCCGTCGAGGCCGGTGCGCGCCAGATCCAGGGGACGCTGAACGGCATCGGCGAGCGCTGCGGCAATGCCGATCTCGTGACGCTGATCCCGACGCTCGTCCTCAAGCCCGCTTATGCGGAGCGCTTCGAGACGGCGATCGACGCGGAGCGGCTCCAGGGCCTGACGGCGCTCTCGCGCGCCTTCGATGAACTGCTCAACCGCTCGCCCTTCAGCCAGGCGCCCTACGTCGGCGCTTCGGCATTCGCGACGAAGGCCGGCATCCACGCGTCCGCGCTGCTCAAGGACCCGCGGACCTATGAGCACGTGCCGCCGGAAACGGTCGGCAACCTGCGCAAGGTGATGGTGTCGGATCAGGGCGGCAAGGCGAACTTCATCAATGCCTTGAAGCGCCGCGGGATTTCCGTGGCGAAGGACGATCCGCGGCTCGACCGGCTGATCGCGATCGTCAAGGAGCGCGAGGCGACCGGCTATGCCTACGAGGGCGCCGATGCAAGCTTCGAATTGCTCGCGCGCCGCACGCTCGGCTCGGTGCCCGAATTCTTCGCGGTCGACGGTTTCCGCGTGATGGTCGAGCGCCGCTTCGATGCGAACGGCAACCTGAAGACGGTCTCCGAGGCCGTCGTCAAGCTGACGATCGACGGCGCCGAGACGATGTCGGTCGCCGAGGGCCATGGTCCCGTCAATGCGCTCGACATCGCACTCAGAAAGGATCTCGGCAAGTACCAGGCGGAGATCGAGGATCTCGAGCTCGTCGACTACAAGGTGCGCATCCTGAACGGCGGCACCGAGGCGATCACCCGCGTCCTGATCGAATCGACCGACGGTGAGGGCGCGCGCTGGTGGACGGTCGGCGTCTCGGACAACATCATCGACGCCTCCTTCCAGGCGCTGATGGATTCGATCGTCTTCAAGCTCCTGAAGAACCGCGAAGGCGAAGGCCGCGCTGCGGCGGCGGAATAGGCCGGACAAGGTGGATACGACGCCCGATCTCGATCCGGCCCCGCCGCCGGTCGCCCTGCCGATCGCCGCGGACCCCGCGAGCGAGCGCGAAGCCACGCGCGGCTTCCTCTTCGCGCTCGGCGCCTATCTCATCTGGGGCCTGATGCCGCTCTACATGAAGGCGGTGGCGCATATCTCGCCGATCGAGATCGTCGCGCACCGCGTCCTCTGGTCGATCCCGATCGCGATCGTCGTGCTCGCGCTCATCAAGCGGACGTCGGACCTCGCGGTCGCGCTGCGCAGCCCGCGGACGCTGGCGCTCGCAGCGGTGACCGGAAGCCTGATCTTCGTCAACTGGTCGGTCTATGTCTATGCCATCGCGGTCGACCGGACGATCGAGGCGGCGCTCGGCTACTACATCAATCCTCTGCTGAACGTCGTGCTCGGCGCCGTCTTCCTCGGCGAGCGCTTCACGCGCCGGCAGCTGATCGCCCTCTCGCTCGCAGCCGTCGGCGTCGCGATCCTCGCCGTCGAGCACGGCGGCCTGCCGTGGATCTCGCTGGCGCTCGCCCTGTCCTTCGGATGCTACGGCTTCCTGCGCAAGACGCTGCCGATCGGCCCGACGCAGGGCTTCACGCTCGAGGTCCTGATCCTGCTGCCGGTGGCGATCGGCCTGATCGTCTATTTTGCGGTGACGGGCACCGGCCATTTCGGCTTCGCGACGGGCCATTTCGACCGGGACACAGTCCTGCTGCTCATCGCCGGACCCTTCACCGCAGCGCCGCTCATCCTCTACGCGTCGGGCGCCAAGCGGCTGCGCTATTCGACGATCGGGCTCATGCAGTACATCACGCCGACGATGATCTTCCTGCTCGCCGTCTTCGTCTTCCGCGAGCCGTTCGACGGCGTCGGGCTCGTCGCTTTCGGCTTCATCTGGCTGGCGCTGATCGTCTACTCGTCGTCGCTGTGGCGGCTTCGCCGCGATGGCGCGGCAACCGGAATCACAGCCGGTCGATGATCTCGGCGGCGCCCTCGCGGCGCCTGCGCGAGACGTGGAAGTCGAGGACGGCGGGGATGATCTCCTCCGGATCATCGACGACGAGCGGCTTCACCTTGTGAGCCGTATGGATGAAGCCCGCCTCCGCCATGTGGCTGAAAAGCTTCAGCATCGGGTTCCAGAAGCCGTTGACGTTGGCGAAGACCATCGGCTTCTCGTGGCGGCCGAGCTGGGCCCAGGTCATGATCTCGACGATCTCCTCGAGCGTGCCGATGCCGCCTGGCAGCGTCACGAAGGCGTCGGAGCGCTCGAACATCGTGTGCTTGCGCGCATGCATGTTCTCGGTGACGATGAGTTCGTCGAGGCTTCCGAGGTCCTGCCGCGTCGCCTCCTTCTCCATCAGGAATTCCGGAATGATTCCCGTCACTTTGCCGCCGGCGGCCATGACGCCTTCGGCGACGGCGCCCATGATGCCGCGCGTTCCGCCGCCATAGACGAGACGCAGCCCGTGCTCGGCGATGGAGCGGCCGAGCGCGCGCCCGGCTGCCTTGTAGGCCGCGTCACGTCCCGGCTGCGACCCGCAATAGACGCAGACCGATCGAATCTGAGAGTTTTCTGAAGTCATGGGACGAGGAAGCACGGGCCTTGAAGCGAGGTCAAGAGACGTTTCATTCGGGCGTGGAGAGCCGGGCGGCGAACTTGTAGGAATTCTGCAAAAGGTCTACTTCTTGATGAGAAGAACAGCGGTAGAAACGCTGCCCGGAGCAAGAAATGACCAGAAGCCAGATCGGTTCCTTCGCGGTCGGAGTTCTCGGCGTCGCCTTGGCGATCGTCGTGGTGGGCGCCGTCGTGCGGCACGGGACGGCTCCTGACCCTGCCGTGCGGACGGCGAACGCGCCGGCGGTGGAGAAGCCGGCACCCGATTCCGGACCGGCAGGCAAGGCGGAAGCCCCGGCACCGAAGGCGGCGAGCGCCTCGGCTAGCGACGAACCCGCATCCGCCGACAAGCAGGCTGGCGCGCAGCAGAAGCCGACCCCCGAAGGCAGCGACCGGATCGCCAAGGCCGCTCCGGCACCGGCTGCCGCCGACACGTCCGCCCCTGCGAAGGCCCCGGCGGCCGAGGCCAAGCCTCGCGTGCCGTCCTTCGACGTCCTGCGCGTCGAGCCTGACGGTTCCACCGTCATTGCCGGTCGCGCACCGCCGAATGCGGACGTTGCGATCATGAACGGCGAGAAGCGCCTCGCGACGACCCGTTCGGACGAGAATGGCGATTTCGTTGCGGTGCTCGATCCGCCGCTTGCGCCCGGCGATTACGAGCTGTCGCTGAAGGCGACGGGAAAGGATCGGAAGGCCGTTTCCTCGATCGAGACGGCGACGGTGAGCGTGCCTGAAGACAAGAAGGGCGACCTGCTCGCCATGGTGACGAAGCCCGGTGCTGCGAGCCGCATCGTCGCGGCGCCGAAGCCTCAGGCGCCGGCTCCCGAGGCGAAGGCGCCCGTCGACCCGGCATCCGCCGTGACTCCCCCGGCACCCGCCGAAGCGGCTCTCGACGCGTCTCCGCCGGAGCCTGCGAAGGCCGCCCGGGTCGAGACGCAGGCAGCACCCGCCGGGGATCGGCCGGCCGCGGACGACGCGACGGCCGGCGATCATGTCCGCGTCGATGCCGTCGAGATCGAGGGCAACAGCCTCTATGTCGCGGGCAGCGCGACGACCGGCCGGAAGGTCCGCGTCTATGCCGACGGCCGCTTCGCCGGTGAAGACCCTTCGGCCAGGAAGGGCCGCTTCGTCGTCGAGAGCAGCACCGACCTCAAGCCCGGCGCGCACACGATCCGTGCCGACCTCGTCGATCCGCGCACCGGCGACGTCGTGGTGCGGGCGACGGTGCCGTTCACGCGGCCGGAAGGCGACCAGTTCGCGGCCGTTGCGCCGTCTTCCTCCGGCAAAGATCAGGCGCCCGGCGGCGGGCAGGCCTTCCCGGCGGCTCCGTCCGCTGATGCCTCGCCGGCGGATCAGGCGTCACCGGACGCTTCCGGCGGCCCGAAGACGGTCATGCAGCCGGCGCTGACGAATTCGGACGATTTCGTCATCATCCGGCGCGGCGACACGCTGTGGCAGATCGCCCGGCGCGTCTATGGCCGCGGCGTGCGCTACACCACCATCTATCTCGCCAATACCAGCCAGATCACCGATCCCGATCTGATCCTTCCCGGGCAGATCTTCGACGTGCCGGCGAAATCGCTGCCTGATGCGGAGAAGGTCCATCGACGGCTCCGCGACGGCGGGAAGGCGAGCGGCTGACGCCGCGCCGGTCTTTCGACCTCGACCAGCGAGTGACGCGCCGGCGCGGGGGGAAGCCTCTCCCCCCGTCATTCCTGTGCTTGTCACAGGAATCCATGCCATTCCTTTCGCCGCGGGGATGCCCTCGGTGAGGTCTCCAAGCCGAGGGCGGAGGAAAACGGGCCGCGGGGACAAGCACAAGGATGACGGCGGCTGGGAAATGGCCTGCCGGTTATCCTGTGTGAGGCGTTGACGGACTGACGTTCATCGTCTATCGCCGATCTACGATGAAAGTTCGTTTCCATTCAGCCGGAGAGCCCGGCTCGGGCGAGGTCGACGTGACGACGCGCCGGCTGGCGGCGCTCGCGCATCCGGTGCGCCTGCGTATCCTGCGCCAACTCGCCGAGCGCGACGCCTGCTGCGTCAAGGACGTCGTCGCCCGGGTCGGGCTCGCCCAATCGACGGTGTCGCAGCACATCAAGGTGCTCGTCTCGGCCGGACTCGTCACATACCAGCCTGATCGCCAAGCCTCCTGCTACCGCCTCGACAGGGGCGCGCTCGCCGCACTTTCACGCGAGATCCGCGACCTGCTCGACGCCTGCTGCAGCGGCTGTTGCCCGAAGAAAGACTGATGGCCAAGAACAAGACAGTTTCCGCGGATGCCAGCAATCCGCTTTCGACGATCCGCAATCTCTGGCCTTACATGTGGCCGTCGGACCGCGCGGACCTCAAGCGGCGCGTCCTTTACGCCACGGCGTTCCTCGTCCTCGCCAAGGTCGTGCTGATCCTCGTCCCCTATTTCTTCAAGTGGGCGACGAACGCGCTGACCGGCGAATTCCATGGCCCGAGCTATATCCCGACGGCGCTTCTCGCGCCGGTGATGCTGGTCCTCGCCTACAACGTGACGCGGATCGTGCAATGGGGCTTCAACCAGCTCCGCGACGCGCTCTTCGCGAGCGTCGGTCAGCATGCGGTGCGCCAGCTCGCCTACAAGACCTTCATCCACATGCACGAGCTGTCGCTGCGCTTCCACCTGGAGCGGCGCACGGGCGGCCTGTCGCGCATCATCGAACGCGGCACCAAGGGCATCGAGACGATCGTCCGCTTCACCATCCTGAACTCGATCCCGACGCTGCTCGAATTCGCCCTGACGGCCGGCATCTTCGCCGTCACCTACGGCTTTTCCTATGTCGGGCTGACGGCGCTGACGGTCGTCGTCTACGTCTGGTTCACGGTCAAGGCGAGCGACTGGCGCATCGGCATCCGCCGCGCGATGAACAACTCCGACACGGACGCGAACACGAAGGCGATCGACTCGCTACTGAACTTCGAGACCGTCAAGTACTTCGGAAACGAGGCGATGGAAGCGCGCCGCTTCGACAAGTGGATGGAGGGCTACGAGTGGGCGGCGACGAAGGTGTGGACGTCGCTCGGCTGGCTCAACATGGGGCAGGGGACGATCTTCGGCATCGGCATGGCCATCATGATGGTGATGTCGGCGCTGGCGGTCCAGCGCGGCGAGCAGACGATCGGCGACTTCGTCTTCATCAACGCGATGCTGATGCAGCTCTCCGTGCCGCTGAACTTCATCGGCTTCGTCTATCGCGAGGTGCGCCAGGGACTGACCGACATCGAGCAGATGTTCGATCTCCTGGAGGTGGAGGCGGAGGTGAAGGACCGGCCGGGCGCCCGCGAGCTCCTGGTGACGCAAGGTGCGATCCGCTTCGACGACGTGCACTTCCGCTACGAGCCGCAGCGGCCGATCCTGAAGGGCATCTCCTTCGAGGTTGCGGCCGGCAAGACGGTCGCCATCGTCGGCCCGTCGGGCGCCGGCAAATCAACGATCTCACGGCTCCTCTTCCGCTTCTATGACGTCGAAAGCGGCTCGGTCACGATCGACGGGCAGGACGTGCGCGACGTCACGCAGAAGAGCCTGCGCGCGGCGATCGGCATGGTGCCGCAGGACACGGTGCTCTTCAACGACACGATCGCCTACAACATCCGCTACGGCCGGCCTTCCGCAAGCGACGAGGAGGTGCAGCGCGCCGCCGATCTCGCGCAGATCGGCCCCTTCGTGCGCGGACTGCCGGAAGGTTTCGAGACGATGGTCGGCGAGCGCGGCCTGAAGCTCTCCGGCGGGGAGAAGCAGCGTGTCGCGATCGCCCGCACGATCCTGAAGGCGCCGCCGATCCTGATCCTCGACGAGGCGACGTCGGCGCTCGACACGGCGACGGAGCAGGAAATACAGGCTTCGCTCGATTTCGTCTCGAAGGGCCGCACGACGCTCGTCATCGCGCACCGGCTCTCCACCGTGATCAATGCCGACGAGATCATCGTGCTCCGCGACGGTCGCATCGCCGAGCGCGGCACCCATGCCGGCCTGCTCGGCGAGGACGGTCTCTACGCCGCCATGTGGCGTCGCCAGCTGGAGGCGACCGAGGCCGAGCGCCAGCTGAAGAAGGTCCGCGAGAACGACGACATGGGCGTCGTCGTTCGCCACCGCACGCCCGAAGTCTCCTGACCTTACGGTTCCTTCCCTCGCAAACGCGAGAGGCCTTCCTGGAGAGCCGAAGAAAGGAGCGCGAATCGGCGGATTCTTCGCCGTCTGCAGTGGCTGCGATTCGCGAGCTTCATCCATGATTTAGGATGGTTCCGGGGCTTTCGGACGAGCATCCCGGCACCATCTTCCGCACGATATGCAAGTGGTGCGGCAATTTGACGCAAAGCGTAGGCCAGTCGATGTCGCGCCTGCCATCGCAGAGCCCTACTGTTATCGACAGAACCTTCATCAATCGGTGATAGGACGAGCGGTGGCCGGGCCGCGGCGTGTCCGATCAGATGTTCACTCGCGTAGCAGTCGAGCCAATTCGATGTTCTTCTCCTCAGGCAGGTCTTCCGAAAGTGAAGCCGCGTCCAACAGCCTCTCGGAGTCGACGCCGCGCTCGCGTTTCCTCTGGTCCGGCCATCGTTTCCCGCATGTTCCTTCGGCGCTTTCGACAAAGCGACGGTCCAAGGCGGGTACCGTTGCCGATCACGTTCATCCTCACAGCTTCGCCGCGCGGCTGCGTGTCCTCACCCGGCGCGGTGAGATCTGGCTCGTGGTGGTTGCCGGCATCGTCGGCGTGCTCGCGGGTCTGAGCGTGGTGGCGCTGCACGGCGCGGCGAACCTGATGCATCAGGTGCTTTTCGGCCTCAAGGCGGGCGAGGGGCTGAGCGGCGTCGAATCGATCACCCCGTTTCCGGACGCTCTCGTTCCGATGGTGGGCGGCGCGATCCTCGGCCTGCTGATGCTGCTGACGCGCCGCCGCAAGGGGCGCCCGGTCGACCCCGTCGAGGCGAATGCGCTCCATGGCGGCCGCCTGTCGCTGACGGACAGCGTCATCATCGGCGTCCAGACGCTCGTCTCGAACGGCTTCGGCGCGTCCGTCGGCCTCGAGGCCGCCTACACGCAGCTCGGCTCCGGCATGGCGTCGAAGCTGGGCTCGCTGTTCCGCCTGCGACGCGCCGACATGCGCATGCTCGTCGGCTGCGGCGCGGCGGGTGCGATCGGCGCCGCGTTCAATGCGCCGCTGACGGGTGCCTTCTACGGCTTCGAACTGATCATCGGAACCTATACGATCGCCTCGCTCGCGCCCGTGATCTGCTCGTCGATCGCCGCCGTCCTCGTCGCGCGGGCCCTGACCGGCGGCCACTCCGGCTTCTTCATCCACATGACCGGCTCGCTCGGCGTCACCCAGGTGTCGAGCCTCATGTTGCTCGGCCTCATCACCGGCGGCATGGGCATCCTGATCATGTTCCTGGTGACGCGCGTCGGCGATGTCTTCAACCGCATCAGGGTCCCGGTCTATGTTCGCCCGGCGCTTGGCGGCCTGCTCCTCGGCGCGATGGCGATCGTCACTCCGAAGGTGCTCTCCTCCGGCCACTCGGCGGTGCAGGAGATCTTCAGCCTCGGCCTGCTCGACGTCAGGACCGCGGTGCTGATCCTCGTCCTGAAGATCCTGGCCTCGGCGATCTCGATCGGCTCCGGCTTCCGCGGCGGCCTGTTCTTCGCCTCGTTGCTCCTCGGCGCGCTGACGGGGCAACTCTTCCAGGGTCTGATGATGCTGATCAGCCCGAGCCTGATGCCGATCGCCGCCGTCACGACCCTCGTCGGCATGACCGGGCTCGCCGCCTCCGTCGTCGGCGGGCCGCTCACCATGTCCTTCCTCGCGCTCGAGGCCTCGGGCAGCCTGCCGCTGACGATCGCGGTGCTCGTCGCGGCCGTCGCCTCCTCGCTGCTGACGCGCGAGACCTTCGGCTACTCCTTCACCACGTGGCGCTTCCATCTGCGCGGCGAGGCGATCCGCAGCGCCCACGACATCGGCTGGATGCGCAACCTCACCGTCGGCCGGATGATGCGCAAGGATATCCGCACGGTCTCGGCCGACATGACGCTCAAGGAGTTCCGGCGCCTCTATCCGCTCGGCTCGACCCAGCGCGTCATCGCCACCGAGGACGACGGCCAATACGCCGGCATCATCGTCGTCCCGGAGCTCTATTCCACGATCAACGGCGAGGAGGAAGGGACGATCCGGCCGCTTCTCACCCACCGGAACACGGTGCTGACGCCCGCCATGCGCGCCAAGCAGGCGGCGGTGATGTTCGAGCAGTCCGAAAGCGAAGCGCTGGCCGTGGTGGTCGACCAGGACAACTGGTCCGTCCTCGGGCTCCTGAGCGAGGCCTATGTGCTCAGGCGCTATGCCGAAGAACTCGACAAGGCCCGCATGGAGCTCGCCGGCGAGCGCGCCTGAGAAATCTCCCTTTCTCCTGATCCGTTGCCGGCCGCCCGCTTTCAGGCTAGGGAAGCGCCTTGCCTTTGAATGGGAACCGCCGATGAGCATTGCCAGAAGCATCCGCAACGTGCTGGTGCCGATCAACCGCGAGGGCTACCCGTTCATCGCGGCTTTCTTCGTCGTCTCGGTGCTGCTCGGGCTCCTCTGGGAGCCGCTGTTCTGGATCGGGCTGGTGCTGACCGCGTGGTGCGTCTTCTTCTTCCGCGATCCGCCACGGGTGACGCCGCTCGATCCCGATCTCGTCGTGAGCCCCGCCGATGGCCGCGTCTCGGCCGTGATGCGCGTCGTCCCGCCCGCCGAGATGCGTCTCGGCGACGAGCCGATGCTGCGCGTCTCGGTCTTCATGAACGTC
The DNA here is from genome assembly GCA_051960215.1 of Pararhizobium sp. GTDB lineage: Bacteria > Pseudomonadota > Alphaproteobacteria > Rhizobiales > Rhizobiaceae > Pararhizobium_B. The sequence goes on along the minus strand of JBQCEN010000095.1, from coordinate 31 downwards.
TTCAACTGCCATGTGAACCGCACGCCGGTCA
>JBQCEN010000094.1:0-8692 GCA_051960215.1 Pararhizobium sp. | reverse complement strand
CGGTCTACGTCGTCACCGGCGTGATCTGCGCGCTCGCCGGCTGGACGCTGATCGGCCGCATCGGCGCCGTCTCGCCGCAGGCCGGCCAGCTCGAGAACATCAACGCCATCACCGCCGTCGTGATCGGTGGCACCTCTCTCTTCGGCGGCCGCGGCTCGATCCTCGGCATGCTCTTCGGCGCGCTCATCGTCGGCGTCTTCTCGCTCGGCCTGCGATTGATCGGCACCGACCCGCAATGGACGCAGTTGACCGTCGGCGCGCTGATCGTCGTCGCCGTCGCCATCGACCAGTGGATCAGAAAGGTCTCGGCATGAGCACGCCAGCCAGGGAGCCCATCCTCAGCGCCCGCAATCTCGTCAAGCGCTACGGGCGCGTCACCGCCCTCGACAACGCCGATTTCGACCTCTATCCCGGCGAAGTGCTTGCGGTGATCGGCGACAACGGCGCCGGCAAGTCGACGCTGATCAAGGCAATTTCCGGCGCGATCACGCCGGACTCCGGGGAGATACGGCTCAACGGCGAGCCGGTGCATTTCACCTCGCCGATGCAGGCGCGCGAGGCCGGCATCGAGACGGTCTATCAGACGCTCGCCCTGTCGCCGGCGCTGTCGATCTCCGACAACATGTTCCTCGGCCGCGAAATCCGCAAACCGGGCATCCTAGGCTCGGTCTTCCGTATGCTCGACCGGCAGGCGATGGAGACCCACTCGCGCGACAAGCTCAACGAGCTCGGCCTGATGACCATCCAGAACATCGGCCAGGCGGTCGAGACGCTGTCGGGCGGCCAGCGCCAGGGCGTCGCGGTGGCGCGGGCCGCCGCCTTTGCCGCCAAGGTGATCATCATGGACGAGCCGACGGCGGCGCTCGGGGTCAAGGAATCGGGCCGGGTGCTCGACCTCATCCGCGACGTCAACAAGCGTGGCCTGCCGATCGTGCTCATCTCGCATAACATGCCGCATGTCTTCGAGGTCGCCGACCGGGTCCATATCCATCGCCTCGGCCGGCGCATCGCCGTCGTCGATCCGAAGAAGATGACGGCCTCCGACGCCGTCGCGATCATGACGGGCGCCAAGGCCCCGCCCGAAGAGGCGCTCGCCGCCTGAAGCAGGGCGATCCGAAGCAACCTTCTGCCGATGCCGCCGCACCGCCGGCGGCATCGGCGTTTTCGGCGTCGAGGCGAAGGCCGGCGGCCGGGATGAGGCGTGGGGAGCGACCATATTTCGGCGCCCCCGCGCTTTTCTCTCCAGATTTGGAACGATTCCAATCCTCTGATTTCGCTCGCAAATAAACATGAGTATTTGACACAAGAAAAAAATCCGGGCATGTGGGTGCCCATGAGGTGCGGGCGGACGAGCGGTCCATCCGGGCCGGATGCGCGGTCGATGCGCACGAAGTCACGCGAGAGAAGGGGACAGAGATGAGGACGATCATTCCGCTCGCCGCAGCGGGCGCTCTAGCCGCTGCACTGGCCGCCGCGTCACCGGCAGCCGCGTCGAGCGTCGATCCCGCCGCCGTCGTGAAGACCTATGCCGACATCGCGGAAGCGGGCTATCAGGACTCGCTGACCCGGGCGAAGGAATTGCAGGCGGCGGTCGACGCCCTGGTCGCGACGCCGTCGGAGAAGACGATGGCGACAGCGCGCGACGCCTGGCGCGCCTCGCGTATTCCCTACCAGCAGACCGAGGCGTTCCGCTTCGGGAATCCGATCGTCGACGACTGGGAGGGTGAGGTGAACGCCTGGCCGCTCGACGAAGGCCTGATCGACTACGTCGCCAAGAGCTACGGCACGGACAACGATTCCAACCCGCTCTACACGGCGAACGTCATCGCCAACACCGCGATCACCATCGGCGGCAAGACGGTCGACGCCTCGAAGCTGACCCCGGACTTCCTCGCCCACACGCTACAGGAGGCCGATGGCGTCGAGGCGAACGTCGCGACCGGCTATCACGCGATCGAGTTCCTTCTCTGGGGCCAGGACTTGCACGGAACCGGCCCGGGCGCCGGTGAGCGGCCCTGGACGGACTACGACCAGAAGGCCTGCACACACGGCCATTGCGACCGCCGTGCGGAGTACCTGAAGGCGGCGACGGCGCTCCTCGTCTCGGACCTTAAGACGATGGTGCGCGACTGGGGGCCGGAGGGCGCGGCGCGCAAGCGGGACGTCTCGAACGTTGATACAGGGCTTGCCGCGATGGTCCAGGGCATGGGCTCGCTCTCCTTCGGCGAGCTCGCCGGCCAGCGCATGAAGCTCGGCCTGCTGCTCCACGATCCGGAGGAGGAGCACGACTGCTTCTCCGACACGACCCACATCTCTTACTATTACGACGTGGTCGGCATCCGGAACGTCTATCTCGGCACCTACAAGCGCATCGACGGCAGCGTCGTCGATGGCCCGTCGCTCTCCGGCTACGTCCGCGAGAAGGATCCGGCGGCAGACGAGGAGATGGGCGCGAAGCTCGACGCGACGATGGCGGCGATGCAGGCGATTGTTCACCGCGCCGAGACCAAGGAGGCCTACGACCAGATGATCGGGCCGGACAATCCGGAAGGCAACGCGGTCGTCCAGGCGGCCATCGACCGGCTGCTGGACCAGACCAAGGCGATCCAGCACGTGATCGCGACGATCGGGCTCAATGACGTGAAGCTTCAGGGCGACGACAGCCTGAAGAACGAGACCGGCGCCGGCGCGGTCTTCGAATAGGCCGCCGGCAGGAGATCACGGACAGCCATCCATGCGCTTCTTCCGGACACAGATGCTTGCCGCCGCTCTGGTCGCGGCGGCCGGCTTTTCGGCCGCCGGCGCCTCCGCCGGCTCGGTCGGCGCAGGCGTGCCGCCACGGGTCGCGCCGCCGGCCGAAGCCCGAGGGACGGAGGATCCGAACCGCCTTGTTAGGGAGCGGAACGACCTCTCGCCGAAGGACGTCGCCCGCGTGCGCGCCGTGACGCAGCCGACGACCGACTTCGGCAAGGCCGAGCGCTACGAGATGATGCAGGGCGGCGCCGGCACCTCGCGCAAGCTCGTCAACCGGGATTCCTTCTCGCAGCCCTCCGCCAATCTCTCCTTCGAGGACCAGGCGACCTTCCAGATCGGCAACGGCTTCTTCACGAAGGATTGGATCGCCGCCCCCTCCTCGACCCACGCCTCCGACGGCCTCGGCCCGCTCTTCAACGCGCGCTCCTGCCAGGATTGCCACCTGAAGGACGGCCGCGGCCATCCGCCGGAAGGCGACGGCAACTCCGTCTCGATGTTCCTGCGTCTGGCGCGGCCGCCTGCGCATGCGGTCGACGCCCACGACAAGGCGGCGCTCAAGGCCTTCCTCGCCGATGCCCGGCCCGACCCGGTCTATGGCGGCCAGTTCCAGGACAATGCGGTGGCCGGCCTGAAGGCGGAAGGCCGCATGACGATCGCTTACGACGACGAGCCGGTGCGGCTCAAGGACGGGACGGTCGTTCACCTGCGCAAGCCGCGCTACGGCGTCGCCGACCTCGCCTATGGCGCGATGGCGCTCGACACGACGCTCTCGCCGCGCATCGCGCCGCCGATGATCGGCCTGGGGCTGGTCGAGGCGATCAGCCCGGCCGACATCCTCGCCCATGCCGATCCGGACGATCGTGACCACGACGGCGTCTCCGGCAAGGCCGGCCTGGAGCTCAACCGCAGGACCGGCGCCCTCGATCTCGCCCGTTTCGGCTGGAAAGCCTCTGTCGCCACGATCCGCGAGCAGGGGGCGAGCGCCTTTTCCGGTGACATCGGGATCTCGACGCCTGATGCGCCGAGCCCCTATGGCGAATGCACCAGGGCGGAAGCCGCCTGTCTCGCGATGCCGACGGGCGTCCAGAAGGCGCAGGGAGACACCGAGGCGCCCGATCCGGTCATGGACCTCGTCACCTTCTATTCGCAGAACCTCGCAGTCCCGGCGCGCCGTGACGTCGACGACCCGACGGTGCTGCACGGCAAGGCGCTCTTCTACGGTGCCGGCTGCACCGGCTGCCACACGCCGAAATACGTGACGCGGCGCGATGCGCTCCACGCGGCGCAGGCCTTCCAGTTGATCTGGCCCTATTCCGATTTCCTGCTGCACGACATGGGGCCGGGACTTGCGGACGGTCAGCAGGTCGGCGTTGCGACGGGCAATGAGTGGCGCACGCCGCCGCTCTGGGGCATCGGGCTGACAAGGACCGTCAGCGGGCATACGTTCTTCCTGCACGACGGCCGCGCCCGCAACCTGACGGAGGCGATCCTCTGGCACGGCGGCGAAGCGAAGCGCTCGCGCGACGCCTTCGCCGCGATGGAAGCCAAGGACCGCGCCGCGCTTCTGAAGTTCCTGGAGTCCCTGTGATGAACGCTCTCTCCTTCGCCGCCGGCATTCTGGCGGCCGCCCTTGCCGTCCTTCCGGCCCGCGCCGGGCAGGCGCCGCAGCCCGAAGCGGTGCGTTCGGTCATGCGCCACGTCGTCGACGACGTCGTGCGGCCCGGCTACCGCGCCTTCGAGGAGAAGGCGCGGGCCTTCAAGACCGCGACCGAAAGCCTCTGCGAGAAGCCGGGCCGTCCGGCGCGCGATGGCGCTCGCGCCGCCTTCGTCGATCTCGTCCGTGCCTGGGGCACGGTCGACGCCCTGCAGTTCGGCCCGATCAAGGACGAGAACCGCTCCGAGCGCATCCTCTTCTATCCCGACCCGAAAGGCATCGGGCAGCGACAGGTGCAGGCGATCCTCGCCTCGAAGGACGCGGCGGCGGCCGATCCGAAGACGCTCGCGAAGAAGAGCGTCGCCGTCCAGGGCCTGACGGCCGCCGACCTCGTCCTTTTCGGCACGGGATCCGGGGCGCTCGCCGACGCCAAGGCCGGCGCCTTCCGCTGCCGCTATGCCGCGGCCATCGCCGGCAACGTGGCGTCGATCGCTCATGACGTGCGAAGCGCCTGGGACGAGCCGGCGGGCGTCGCGAAGAACTGGGAGAACGCCGGACTGAAGGGCAGCGCCTTCGACGAGCCGGGCGAGGCGCTCTTCGACGTGCTCAGCGCCCTGATGCACGGGCTCGAAGAGGTAAACGACGTCTGGATCGCGTCCTTCTTCGCCGACACCCCTTCGAAGGACACGCCGAATCGGGCGATCTTCCGGCGCTCGGCCGCGACCATGCCGCTGATCGCCGCCGATCTGGAAGGCATGAGAACGCTCTTTCAGGACGGGCAGATGGCAAGCGTCCTGCCGCGCCCGAAGGGCGCCGTCGCCAGGCTCATCGACAACGGTTTCGATCGTGCCGTCGGCGAGGCGCGCGCCATCCGCGAGCCGCTCGTCAAGACCATGGCCGACATTCCGAACCGGCAGAAATTCGTCGCTCTGACCGGCGTGGTGGCGGAACTCAAGAACACGCTCGGCAACGACTACGGCCCGGCGATCGGGATGAGCACCGGCTTCTCCTTCGCCGACGGGGACTGAGCCGATGGCGACGGCGCTCATCGACCGGCGCGCCTTTCTCCGGGCCTGCGGCAGCGTCTGGCTCGCCTCGCTCCTGCCCGCGCCGGCCTTGGCGCTGGCGCGCGCCGACGCCGTCTATGCCACCTCCTTCATGCTGAAGGACGGCAGCTTCGCGATCGCCACCGTCACGGAGCGTGGTGAGATCGTCGACCGCCAGGCGCTGCCGGCCCGCGCCCACGGCGTCACCGTCTGCCCCGCGACGGGCCTTGCGGTCTTCTTCGCGCGCCGCCCTGGCACATTCGCCATGGCCTACGATCCTTCGGGCCGCCGGCCGCCGGTGACATTCCACACGCCGCCCGAGCGCCATTTCTACGACCACGGCGCCTTCTCGCCCGACGGCCGCCGGCTCTATGCGACGGAGAACGACTACGAGCACGCCCGTGGCGTCATCGGCGTCTACGACGCGACCGACGGCTTCCGCCGCGTCGGCGAGATGCCCTCCTACGGCGTCGGGCCGCACGACGTCTCCGTGACACGCGGCGGCCGCATGCTGATCGTCGCCAATGGTGGCATCGAGACGCGGCCGGACTACGCCCGCGTCAAGCTCAATCTCGGCAGCATGGAGCCGTCGCTCGCCTTCATCGACGCCGGGAGCGGCGCCCTCGTCGAGAAGCATACCCTGCCGCCCGCGCTCCACCGCCTCTCGACACGCCACGTCGCCGAGGACGACCAGAGCCGGATCTGGTTCGGCTGCCAGTACGAAGGCGCCGAGACGGACGCGCCACCCGTCCTCGGCCGCCTGTCGCTCGGCGAGGCGATCCGCTTCGTCGGCGAGCACGAGCCGGCGATGCGCCGGCTGCGCAACTATGTCGGCGCCATCGCCGTCAACGCCGCGGCCGGCTGCATCGGCGTCGCCTCGCCGATGGGCGGCGCCGCGATCATCCTCGATCTCCGCAGTGACAAGGTCGTCAGCGTCGTCGAGATGCGTGCCGTCGCCGGCATCGCCGCGTCGCGGAGCGGCGAGGGGATGGTGCTTAGCAGCTATTCCGGCGCCATCGCCGGCCGCGACCATCCCGGCATCGCCTGGGACCAGCACATCGCCGACCTCCGCCCGCTCTGAGCCTTCGCCGAGTAAGCGGCGGCAGACGGCTCGCCGCCGCTTCGACCGGATGGCAAGAAACCCGCGGCGAAAGCCAGAGCCGGTGTTGACAGCCCAAAGCCCGCAGCCTAAATGCGGGGCCGCTGCCCAGATGGCGGAATTGGTAGACGCGCACGGTTCAGGTCCGTGTGCCGCGAGGCGTGGAGGTTCGAGTCCTCTTCTGGGCACCATTCCCTTCCTAAGACCCTGTTTTCTTGGTATTCAAGGATTTTCAGCCGCTCCACTGGGTCACAGGAGCGGGTCACATGGTCCTTCGAATGGCACGTCCAACCACTCGCGACAATTCCGCAGTTCACTACTTCCGGGAGCGCGTTCCAGCGGACATCAAAGACCGGATCAAGGGCAAAGCTCTTCATCTGAGCCTCCCGGCGGTCGGAGCATCACCCGCATTCAGCGTCCAGGTGACGGCCGGGAGCTTCGTCAAATTCAGCCTCCGAACCTACGACCCCGATGCCGCTAAACATCGGCACGCCGCAGCGAAGACGCAGGTAGAACGGCAGTATGCCGCCTTCCGCAACGGCCCCTCGGGTCTGTCGCAAAAGCAGCTTGTCGCGCTCGCCGGGGAAGTATACCGGCTCTATCTCGAAAAGTTCGAAGAGAACCCCGGCCCGGTCGAGCAATGGGCCGCTGTTAAGGCGTTCAACAGGGCCGCCCGCGAGGGCCGCCTCTTGCTTGCACCCTCGGCCCTGCCGAACGAACTGGACACGGTCGCATCCGCCGAAGAGGCATTCGGCCCCGGCCTAACCGCAGGCATTGACGCGCTGCCGCGCTCCGCAAACTTGGCAGGGGTGGAGAAGCGGTTCGGCTTTCTCACAGACTGGGTTCTCGCGAAGCATGGCCTTCTCGTTGATGCCGAAACCCGGACCCGGCTTTTGCTTCATGTCGAGGCCGCCATGACGGATGCCGCTTGGCAGCTTAAACGCAACGCTGCGGGTGACTACTCTCCGGACCCCAGGGCCGCCCGCTTCCCGAAATTCGAGGTGATCGGCACAGCGCTTTCCTTGGACGATCTCTTTAAGAAATGGGAGGCGGAGGTGAAGCCCTCCGCAAGCACGTTGTCGACATGGAGAGGGCGGCCGCTCGCTAGCCTCAAGGAGCACCTGGGCGACAAGGCGTCTGACGTGCGCCGGATCGGGCCGGACGACGTGATTGCCTGGAAGGATGTGACGGTCGCCACCGGCCTATCGCCAAAGACGATCAACGGCACATACCTCGGCATGGCGAACGCCGTGTTCAACTACGCGACCGCCAACCGGCTCTTGTCCGCAAATCCCGCCGATGGCGTGAAAGCTGCCGGTAAGGCCAAAGCGGGCACAGGGCAACTGCCTTACGACAACGCCGAAGTGGCCCGCCTGCTTCGCCTTGCGCGGAAAGAGACACGCCCCGATCGCCATTGGCTGCCGTGGCTTGCGGCCTCCACAGGGGCTCGTATTGGCGAAGTCGCCCAACTGTGGGGCCGCCGCGTCAAGGAGGTCGACGGCGTTCCAGTCTTGGTGATCGCGCCGGCCGAAGACGGTGGTAGCATTAAGAACGAGGGAAGCGAGCGCACTGTCCCGCTCCACCCCGCCTTGATCGAAGGCGGTTTCCTCGACTTCGTGAAGACACGGGGCGACGGGCCGTTGTTCTACCGAAAATCCTCGGGAAAGGCCGGGAAGAAGCACGCCAGTAAGGGCGTCACCAATCGCCTGAGCGCTTGGATACGCGATGACCTTGGATTCACGAATCCCCGCAAGGCTCCAAACCACGCCTTGCGCCACTGGTTCAAGAGCGTGGCGGTAGGGGCGGGCATTTCCGACAGTGTTGCCGATGCGATCCAAGGCCACTCCGGGAAAGGCGAGGCGAGCCGCTATCGCCACTTCGATTTGAAGACGTTGGCGGAAGCGGTCGCCAAGATGCCTATCCCGCCGCAGGCACCGGAAGAGTAGAAAACCGCCTCGCTTCGGCCTCCGCCAGTCCGTCGACAAGCTCATTATCGGGGTCGCCGGCATGGCCCTTCACCCACCGCCACGCCACCTTGCGGCGGTCGGCCAGGGCGACATGGTCACGCCAAAGCTCGACATTCGACACGGGCTTGCGGTCGCTCGTCTTCCATCCACGAGCGATCCATTTCGGCAGCCA
>JBQCEN010000093.1:0-3313 GCA_051960215.1 Pararhizobium sp. | reverse complement strand
CGTCTACGGCTCGAACTGGTCCGGAAAGTCTGTCCGTGCTCACCATCTGGCGATCGAGCGCCGGAATGCCTTCGTGCACGAGATCGGCGGCTACAACGACCTGAAGCTCATCGCCGGCAGCCGCTATCACCATTGCATCGCGGTCCTGAACGCCGGCGACGAGAGCCACGCCCGCTGGCGCATGGAGCGCCTCGCCTCGCGCGCCGAGGTCGATCTCTGCCCCATGACCTTCGAGGCTGCGCCGCACCGCCGTTGAGCTCTCCCGCAGGCGCCGCCGTCAGATACGGCGCCTGCGCAGTCGATGCGGTCAATTCTCCAGGAACGCGCGTGACATGCTGTCCCGGATCGGCTTGACGAGATAGGCGAAGAACGTCCGCTTCGACGTCTGGATCAGGACCTCGGCCGGCATGCCGGGCGTCGGGACGAAGCCGCGGACCCGTGCGAGCTCCGTCGGCGGGATGCGGACGCGTGCCAGGTAGAACTCCTGCAGGCCGTCGCCGCTGCCGACGGGAATGGCGTCGGCGGAGACATAGAAGACGTCGCCGTTCAGGATCGGCGTCGTGCGCCGGTTCAGCGCCGTCAACTGGATGCTCGCGCTCTCGCCGACATGGACGTTGTCGATCTGGGTGCGCGGCACCTGCGCCTCGACGATCAGCGGCACGCCCGACGGCAGGATTTCGAGGAGGGGCTTGCCGCTCTCGATGACGCCGCCGGAGGTGTGGTAGTACATCCGGATCACCGTGCCGGAAACCGGCGCGTCGATCGTCGTGCGCTTCAGGATGTCCTCCGCCTGGCGCGATTCCTCGCTGACGCTGTCGAGGTCGGCCTCGGCGCTCTGCAATTCGTCGAGCGCGGCCTGCCGATAGGCGTTGTTCGCCTGCCGGATCTGCTCGTCGTAGCGGTCGACCTGGATGGTGATCTCGTCGATCTCCGCCGTGAGGCGCCCGACATTGCCGTCGGCGTCGGCGATCGCGCGCTCGATCGCCTTGAGCTCCGGACCGCGCAGAAGTCCCTGGTCATAGAGGATCTTCTTGCCCTTGTGCTCCTGCTCGAGCAGGTCGAGCTGGCGCTGCACGGAGGCCAGTTCGTGGCGATAGCCGTCGGCGCGGACCTTGAGGCTCTCGCGGTTGCTGCGGATGAGGTTCGTGTCGATCGAAAGCTTTCGTTGCGCTCCCTCGAAGTCCCTTTGCTGCGTCGCCAGGATGTCGGCGACCTCGGAATCGACGCGCGAGCGCGTGATCGATTCCGGATAGACGATCTCCGGCCGTCCCTCCGCCTCCGCCTTCAGGCGGGCGACGACGGCCTGCAGGCGCACCCTGCGCAGGCCGAGCCGCCGTTCGCTCGCGAGCGCCGCCGTCTTGTCGAGCTTGATCAGCGGCTCGCCGGCCGTGACGTGGTCGCCCTCCTTGGCGAGCAGCTCCTTGATGATGCCGCCCTCCAGATGCTGGACGATCTTGTTGTAGCCGGTCGCGACGAAGGTCCCCTGCGCGATCACCGCGGCGGCAAGCGGCGCCGTCGTCGCCCAGACGGCGAAGCCGCCCATGCATCCGATGATCAGGATCGTGCCGGCAAGCACGTGCGAGCGGATCGAGCGCGGAACCTCCGAGTACCATTCCGTCTCGCTTGCCTTCACCAGGGCGCCGGCCGTCATTTCGTTTCCTCCGGATGGCCGGGCTTCGCCGGCAGGCCGGCGCCGTCCGCCGACGGCGTCCGTTCCCCACGCGCCTTGAGGACGTCGGCGCGGGTGCCGAACATCGAGACGCTGCCGTTGTTGAGCACCAGGACCTTGTCGACGCAGTTCAGGAGCGACGGCCGCTGCGTGATCGCGACCATCGTGATCTTCTCGCGCTTGGCGTGGGCCATTGCCTGGGCGAGCGCCAGTTCACCGACGCCGTCGAGGTTCGAGTTCGGCTCGTCGAGCACCACCAGCTTCGGACTGCCGAAGAAGGCGCGCGCCAGCGCGATCCGCTGTTTCTGGCCGCCGGAGAGCGGACTGCCGTCGGCGGCGACGAAGGTCTCGTAGCCCTGCGGGAAGGTCGCGATCAGCTCATGCACGTCGGCGAGCTTGGCCGCCGCATAGATCGCGTCGTCGTTCGCATCCTCCCGCATGCGGGCGATATTCGCCTTGATCGTGCCGGGGAAGAGCTGCACGTCCTGCGGCAGGTAGCCGATGCTCTCGCCGAACTGGCGCTGGTCCCAGTTCCGCAGATCCATGAGGTCCAACCGGACGCTGCCGGAGGTCGGCAGGATCGAGCCGACGAGCATCTTGCCGAGCGTCGTCTTCCCGGCTCCCGAATTGCCGATGATCGCCATCGACTCGCCTGGCATCAGCGAGAACGAGATGCCGTTCAGGATCACCTTCTTGTTCGGCGGCGGCACGAAGAGGATGCGCTCGACGTCGAGCCGGCCTTCCGGGTTCGGCAGGTTCAGCCGCTGGAAATTGAGCGGCGAGGAATGCAGGAGGGCGGCGATGCGGCCATAGGCGCCGCGCATGTGGACATACTGGTTCCAGCCTTCGATCGCGCCTTCGATCGGCGCCAGAGCCCGGCCGGCGATGATCGAGGCGGCGATCACCATGCCGCCCGTGAGCTGGCCTTCGAGCGACAGGTAGGCGCCCCAGCCGAGCATCGTCACCTGGGTGATGAGCCGCGTGCCCTTCGAGATGCCGGCGAAGATGATGTTGCGGTCCTGGCCGGCGACCTGCGCCTTGAGCGAGGCCGCCGTGTCACGACCCCAGATCCTGACCGCCTCCGGGATCATCGCCAGCGCGTTGATGATCTGCGCGTTGCGGGACATCGAATCGAGATGGAGGTTGGCGCGGCCGAGATAGGCGCTGGCCTCGCCGAAGGGTCGGGCGGTCGCCCGCTGGTTGATCACCGCGATCGCCATCAGCGCCAGGGCGGCCAGCAAGACGATGATGCCGAGATGCGGATGCACGAAGAACACCGCCAGCATGAAAATCGGCGCCACCGGGGCGTCGAGGAAGGAGAGCAGGATTCCCGACGTCAGGAACGAGCGGAGCTGCTGCAGGTCGCCGAGGACGTGATACTCGCGGCCGTTGCCGTGCAGCGAAGCGCGGGCGGCGGCGCTGAGGATCGCAGCGCCGAGCTGCACCTCGACCTCGACGGCCGTGCGCATCAGGATGAAGCGGCGGATCGCGTCGAGCACCACCTGAAGCAGGACCGCGCCGACGACCACCGCCGTCAGCATGACGAGCGTGTCGACCGATCGGCTCGTCAGCACGCGGTCGGAGATCTGGAAGAGATAGACCGGGATCGCCAGCACGAGGATGTTGTTGGCGATCGTGAAGGCG
>JBQCEN010000092.1:0-33367 GCA_051960215.1 Pararhizobium sp. | reverse complement strand
AGACAGCCCCCCCTGCACCCCCTGCATCCCCTTGGCCGAGACCGGCCTTGTCGCCCCCCGCGGCGACTATTTCATTCTTTTTCTTTTTACCACCCCTTACCAATGGGCATTAAACGACTCTGGAAAATATCGCGCGAGTGTACGCATCCGCTTCGAAAGCTCAACGAAGGATGCGCGCGAAAACTCCGGAATTCAGGGGTTTTTTTGATATCGTGACAAAAAAGAAGGCCGGATGTGTCGTCCGGCCTTCCGTCTGTGCCATCGTGGGACGGGGAGCTAGTGCGCCACCCCCTGCCCGTGATCTTCGGCGACTTCGGCCGGCGGCGTCAGCGGCGCCTGCGCCTTGTCCAGCGCCGGTTCCCAGTCGATCGCTTCCGGCATCCGCGTCAGGGCATGCTCAAGCACCTCGCCCATGCGCGAGACGGGAATGATCTCGAGGCCATTCCGCACGTTGTCCGGAATCTCCGGAAGGTCCTTGGCGTTGTCCTCCGGGATCAGCACCTTCTTGATGCCGCCGCGGAGCGCCGCCAGAAGCTTCTCCTTAAGCCCCCCAATCGGCAGCACCCGGCCGCGCAGCGTGATCTCGCCCGTCATCGCGACGTCGTGGCGCACCGGGATGCCCGTCATGTTCGAGACGATCGCCGTCGCCATCGCGACGCCCGCCGAGGGACCATCCTTCGGCGTCGCCCCCTCCGGCACGTGCACGTGGATGTCGCGCTTGTCGAAGAGCGGCGGCTCGATGCCGAAGTCGACGGCCCGGCTGCGCACGTAGGACGCGGCCGCCGAGATCGACTCCTTCATGACGTCGCGGAGGTTGCCCGTGACCGTCATCTTGCCCTTACCGCCGGGCATCATGACGCCTTCGATCGTCAGCAGCTCGCCGCCGACCTCGGTCCAGGCGAGGCCGGTGACCACGCCGACCTGATCCTCGCGCTCCGCCTCGCCATGCCGGAAGCGCGGCACGCCGAGGTAGTCGGCGAGGTTCGCCGCCGTCACCTTCACGGACTTCTTCTTCGTCTTCAGGATTTCGGTGACGACCTTCCGGGCAAGCTTCATCAGCTCGCGTTCGAAGTTGCGCACGCCCGCCTCGCGCGTATAGGTCCGCACGATCTCGAGCAGCGCGTCGTCGGTGACCGAGAACTCCTTCGGCTGAAGCGCATGGTCGCGGATCGCCTTGGGCAGCAGGTGCCGCTTCGCGATCTCGATCTTCTCGTCCTCGGTGTAGCCGGTGATCCGGATGATCTCCATGCGGTCCATCAGCGGCGCCGGGATGTTCAGCGTGTTCGCCGTCGTGATGAACATCACGTTAGAGAGATCGTATTCGACCTCGAGGTAGTGATCGGCGAAGGTCGCGTTCTGCTCCGGATCGAGCACCTCGAGAAGCGCCGACGACGGGTCCCCGCGGAAATCCATGCCCATCTTGTCGATCTCGTCGAGCAGGAAGAGCGGATTCGACCGCTTGGCCTTCTTCATCGACTGGATGACCTTGCCGGGCATCGATCCGATATAGGTGCGGCGGTGGCCGCGGATCTCCGCTTCGTCGCGCACGCCGCCGAGCGCCATGCGGACATATTCACGCCCCGTGGCACGCGCAATCGACTTCGCGAGCGAGGTCTTGCCGACGCCGGGCGGTCCGACGAGGCAGAGGATCGGGCCCTTGATCTTCTTCGACCGCGCCTGCACGGCGAGATACTCGACGATCCGCTCCTTGACCTTCTCCAGGCCGAAGTGGTCGGCGTCCAGAACCTCCTCGGCATAGGTCAGGTCGGTCTTCACCTTGGAGCGCTTGTTCCACGGGATGCCGAGCAGCCAGTCGAGATAGTTGCGCACCACGGTCGCCTCGGCCGACATCGGGCTCATCTGCCGCAGCTTCTTGAGCTCCGCCTCGGCCTTTTCACGGGCGTCCTTGGAGAGCCGCGTCTTGGCGATCCGTTCCTCGATCTCGGCCATCTCGTCGCGGCCTTCCTCGCCGTCGCCGAGCTCCTTCTGGATCGCCTTCATCTGCTCGTTCAGGTAATATTCGCGCTGCGTCTTCTCCATCTGGCGCTTGACGCGCGAGCGGATGCGCTTCTCCACCTGCAGGACGGAGATCTCGCCCTCCATGAAGCCGAGCGCCATCTCGAGCCGCTTCTTGACGCTGACAGTCGCCAGCATGTCCTGCTTCTCGGGAATCTTGATCGACAGGTGCGACGCGACGGTATCGGCGAGCGTCGAGTAGTCGTCGATCTGGCTTGCCGCACCAACAACTTCCGGCGAAATCTTCTTGTTGAGCTTCACGTAGCTCTCGAATTCCGAAACGACGGAGCGGGCAAGCGCCTCGATCTCGACGGCGTCCTCGTCCGGCTCGGCAAGCGTCGCCGCCTCGGCCTCATGGAAGTCGCTCTGCTGGACATAGCCGACGATTTCCGCCCGCTCGCGCCCTTCGACGAGGACCTTGACGGTGCCGTCCGGCAGCTTGAGCAGCTGCAGCACGTTGGCGATCGTCCCGACGGGATAGATGTCGGAGGGGTCGGGATCGTCGTCGCCGGCGTTCATCTGCGTGGCAAGGAGGATCTGCTTGTCGGAGCCCATCACCTCTTCGAGGGCCCGGATGGACTTTTCCCGCCCGACGAAGAGCGGCACGATCATATGCGGAAAAACAACGATGTCGCGCAGCGGAAGAACCGGATAGGCGTTCGTCTCGGCGACAGACTTTCTCTTGTCGTTCATCATAAGTCCTTTCACCGCTCCCATCCCGGGAGGGCGGCCGGCCCGATCGGCGCCGGCCAAAGCCATTTTCGAGTTAGTCCGTAAGTGGCGTCAGAACGAAATCGTTTCAAGGTCGGCTAATGGAGCGCGACCGCTCTTCCATGGGCAGACAGCCGCGGCCGCCCTGCCCCCGCTGGCGCGGAAGGCCGCCAGCGCCTCAAGCGCTGGCATTGCCCTTCTCTTCCTTGCGCTCGGCGTAGATGTAGAGCGGGCGCGCATTGCCGTTGACGACGTCGTCGGAGATCACGACCTCCTGGACGCCGTCGAGCGCCGGCAGCTCGAACATCGTGTCGAGCAGGATCTTCTCCATGATGGAGCGAAGGCCGCGCGCGCCGGTCTTGCGGGTGATCGCCTTGCGGGCGATCTCGCGCAGCGCATCCTCGTGGAACGTCAGCTCGACGTCCTCCATCTCGAAGAGCCGCTGGTACTGTTTGACCAGCGCGTTCTTCGGCTCCGACAGGATCTGGATCAGCGCGTCCTCGTCGAGGTCCTCGAGCGTCGCGATCACCGGCAGGCGGCCGATGAACTCGGGGATCAGGCCGAACTTGACGAGGTCCTCCGGCTCCAGGTCCCGCAGCACCTCGCCGACGCGCCGGTCCTCAGCCGCCCGCACCGTCGCGCCGAAGCCGATCGAGGTCTTCTCGCCGCGCGCCGAGATGATCTTGTCGAGCCCGGCGAAGGCGCCGCCGCAGATGAAGAGGATGTTGGTCGTGTCGACCTGCAGGAACTCCTGCTGCGGGTGCTTGCGGCCGCCCTGCGGCGGCACCGAGGCAACGGTGCCTTCCATGATCTTAAGCAGCGCCTGCTGCACGCCCTCGCCCGAGACGTCGCGCGTGATCGAAGGGTTGTCCGACTTGCGCGAGATCTTGTCGACCTCGTCGATATAGACGATGCCGCGCTGCGCCCGCTCGACGTTGTAGTCGGCCGCCTGCAGGAGCTTCAGGATGATGTTCTCGACATCCTCGCCGACATAGCCCGCCTCCGTCAGCGTCGTCGCGTCCGCCATGGTGAACGGCACGTCGATGATGCGGGCCAGCGTCTGGGCGAGATAGGTCTTGCCGCAGCCGGTCGGGCCGACGAGCATGATGTTGGACTTCGAGAGCTCGACGTCGCCGCCCTTGGAGGCATGCGCCAGGCGCTTGTAGTGGTTGTGGACCGCCACCGAGAGAATGCGCTTCGCCTGGTTCTGGCCGATGACGTATTCGTCGAGGATCTTGATGATCTCCTGCGGCGTCGGCACGCCGTCGCGGGACTTCACCATCGAGGTCTTGTTTTCCTCGCGGATGATGTCCATGCACAGTTCGACGCATTCGTCGCAGATGAAGACCGTCGGGCCAGCAATCAGCTTGCGGACCTCGTGCTGGCTCTTGCCGCAGAACGAACAATAGAGCGTGTTCTTCGAATCGCCGCTGCTACCGCTGACCTTGCTCATTTTCCATTCCTTCCAGAACTCCGGGCCGCCGCGCTCCGGAGACTTTCGGCGCCTTGGAAACCGCCGCTGAAGCCGGCGCCTTTCGCAGGCAATGTCGGGGGGGAACTTCGGCGCATCAATTCCAAACGTCGCGCCGCCGGCAAGACGCCCCCTACGAAGGACAGGCGGTGGCCAGAGCCTGATTCACCGCCGCCCTGAATCGTGATCTTAGCGCTTTCAGTGTCGCGTAAAAGCCCGGAATGCGCCGCGATGTTGCTCCATAGACGCACTCCACACCAAATTGCGAGCTTTTTCCTCAAGCCGCAGCGGCCGCTGCTTCCATCGCCTCGCGGGAGGAAATCACGCGATCGATGATGCCGAACTCCTGGGCTTCCGTCGCCGTCATGAAGTGGTCGCGGTCGAGCGTCTTCTCGATCGTCTCGTAGTCGCGGCCGGTGTGCTCGACATAGACCTCGTTCAGCCGCCGCTTCAGCTTGATGATGTCCTGGGCGTGGCGCTCGATGTCGGAAGCCTGGCCCTGGAAGCCGCCGGAGGGCTGGTGCACCATGATGCGGGCGTTCGGCGTGGCGAAACGCATGTCCTTGTGACCGGCGCACAGAAGCAGCGAGCCCATGGACGCCGCCTGCCCGACGCAGAGCGTCGAGACGGCCGGCTTGATGAACTGCATCGTGTCGTAGATCGCCATGCCGGCGGTGACCACGCCGCCCGGCGAATTGATGTAGAGGGCGATCTCCTTCTTCGGGTTCTCCGCCTCGAGGAAGAGCAGCTGCGCGCAGACGAGCGTCGCCATCTGGTCCTCCACAGGCCCCGTGATGAAGATGATGCGCTCCTTCAGGAGGCGAGAGAAGATATCGTAGGAACGCTCCCCGCGATTCGTCTGCTCGACGACCATCGGAACCAGCGCCATTGCCCTGTCGACCGTGTTTGCCATGAAGAAGTCCTTGTCGTAACCGCCCCGCCGACCCGGCATCGGGCTGGAATCATCGTCTGTCCGTCATCGATACATAGAGGTTGACACCCCCGCTCTTCAAGCCGCAGCGGACGTTGGCCCGCGCGTCTGCTTAACGGCACCCTGCCCGGCTCGCGATCGCTGCGGCACTTGGCGGGAAGAACGGCTCAGGCGGCCTTGCGGGCGCGCCGGCGCCGTCCGTGCCAGAGCGTCGCCCGCCGGCGCCAGCGTCGCACCAACGGCACGTCCTGCGACAGGACGAGAAGGCCGAGCGGCAGCATCCAGATGCCGAGGATCGGAAGGAAGCTGAAGACGCCGCCGAGCACGAGCAGCCCGCCGATGGCGATGCGCGCCATGCGGCTGCGCGGCAGGGTCAGCGAGCGCCTCCCGAAGCGAAGGCGTCCGCTCGCCGGATCGAAGCCGAACATGCCCCGCTCGCGCGGTGCCGACAGGGAGGGTTCCATGCGCTTGCCTTTTTAGAACCGGCAACAGGTGGGAGGGGAACAAGGCAATCGCAAGGCCGCACGACATTTTCGCGAAAGGCCTTGTCAATCGTCAACGCGTTTTGCTATAGGCGCACCGTCGCTGCAAACGACAGCCGTTCCCCGGTAGCTCAGTGGTAGAGCGCTCGACTGTTAATCGATCGGTCGCTGGTTCGAATCCGGCTCGGGGAGCCACTTTTCAAAACAAATAAATGAGACGCACGGGTGGAGCAGGTCTCCACGCTCACAGGCGTTGGAACTTCCGCTGTTGCTGGGTGCGGCGCGCCGGCGCTCATGGATGGCGAGCTCCGCGCCGCCGTAACCGGCGGCGACGCGTCATGACGATCGAATGCAAGCGCCGCCGACGGATCGGCGGGGCGGAGCGTCAGCCGCAGTCGGCGGTGAAGCCGGCTGCCTCGATGCCGGCGATGGCGCAGGTCTCGTCGTTGTCGGAGGTGTCGCCGGTAATACCGACCGCGCCGAGGATCGTGCCGCCCTCGCCGCGCACAAGGACGCCGCCCGGCACCGGGACGAGCACCCCGGCTGCGAGCGCGTTCATAGACTGGATGAAATAGGGCTGTTCCTGCGCCCGCTTGAAGATCGCCCGCGACCCCATGCCGAGTGCGATGGCGCCATTCGCCTTGCCGGTCGCGATCTCCGGGCGCATCCGGCTCGCCCCGTCCGAGCGCTCCAGCGCGACAAGCGCGCCGCCGGCATCGAGCACCGCCACGGTAAGCGGCTTCAGGCCGAGTTCGGCGCCCTTGGCGAGAGCCGTCGCGATGATGGTGCGGGCGTGTTCGAGCTTCAGTGTCATATCGTCAATTCATCCTTTCACGCATTCGTGTGCGGCGGCCGGCGTGAGCACCGCCTTCTCCGCAAGCAGCCGGTCGATCTCGTCGGCGGCATAGCCATACTCCGCGAGGACGGATCGCGAATGCTCGCCGAGCCGCGGCGCGGGGCTGCGCACGTCGCCGGGCGTCTCCGAGAATTTGATCGGCAGGCCGATCGTCTTCACCGGCCCGCAGACCGGATGCTCGGTCTCGACCACCATGCGGCGGAAGAGCGCCTGGGGATCGCTGTGCATCTCGGCGATGTCGAGCACCGGCCCCGCCGGCACGCCCGCCGCCTCCAGCCGCTCCATCCAGACCGCAGTGGTCGCATCCGAGAAGTGCTCGTTCAGCGCCGCGGTCAGGGCGTCGAGATGACCCATGCGGTCGCGATTGGTGAGGAAGCGCGGATCGTCGGCGAGCTCCGGCGCGCCGATGACCTCGAGCATGCGCAGCCAGTTCTTCTGGTTGGCGGCGCCGATGTTGATCCAGCCGTCTGCGGTCCGGAACGCCTGGTAGGGCGCGTTGAGCGGATGAGCCGAGCCCATCGGCCCCGGCGACGTGCCGGTGGCGAAGGTGATCGCCGATTGCCAGTAGGTCATCGTGATCGCCGCCTCGAAGAGCGAGGTGTCGACCTTTTGGCCAAGACCCGTCTGCAGCTTGCGTGCATAGGCGGCCGCGACGCCGAGTGCGGCGAGAATGCCGGCGGTGATGTCGGAGACGGGCGCGCCCGACTTCACCGGCGGGCGTCCCGGCCCCTCCCCGGTGATCGACATCAGGCCGCTCATGCCCTGCGCGATCAGGTCGAAACCGCCGCGCGTCGCGTAGGGGCCGGTGCGGCCGAAGCCCGAGATCTCGCAATAGATGAGGCCCGGATTGTCCTTCGCCAGCGTCTCATAGCCGAGGCCGAGCTTCTCCATCGTGCCCATGCGGTAGTTCTCGATTACGACGTCGGCATCGGCGAGGAGGCGCTTCAGGACGGCGAGGCCGTCGGGCGACTTGAGGTCCAGCGCGATACCGCGCTTGTTGCGGTTCATCATCATGTAGGCGGCCGATTCGCCCTTGATGTCGGGCGGCAGGAAGCGCCGCGTGTCGTCGCCGTCCGGCTTCTCGACCTTGATCACGTCGGCGCCCATGTCGGCAAGCATCAGGCCGCAGACCGGACCGGCCATGATGTGGGCGAGTTCGATCACCTTCATGCCGGCGAGCGGTCCTCCACCTGCCGTCTTCCGCTCCGCCATTCGATCCTCCTGCATGCGGCCTATCGGCCCTTCCACCGCGGTTTGCGCTTGCCGAGGAAGGCCTCCATGCCCTCCCTGAAGTCCTCGCTCATATAGGCCTCGACCACCAGGTCGCGGTCGTCGGCGCCGGCGCCCTCCGTTCGCAGGCGCCTCAGCGCCTCCTTCGTCGTGCTGAGCGTGATCGGCGCGTGATCGGCGAGGAGATCGGCAATCGCCTGCGCGCGCGCCATCAGGCCCGCGTGATCCGGCACGATCTCGGAGACGAGGCCGATCGCCTTTGCCTCCTCCGCCTCGACGAGGCGGGCCGTGAAGATGACCTCCTTGACGCGCCCCGGCCCGATCAGAGCGGAAAGCCGCGACAGGTTGGGGATCGACAGGCAATTGCCGAGCGTGCGGGCGATCGGGAAGCCGAACTTCAGGTCGGCGGTGGCGATGCGGATGTCGCAGGCCGCCGCGATGCCGGCGCCGCCGCCGGTGCAGGCCCGTGCGATCGCCGCGATCGTCGGCACGGGGCACTTCTCGACCGCCCCGAGCACGACGTCCATCCGATGCTCGTAGTCGAGCGCGTCCTCTTCGCTCGCAAAGCCGCGGAACTGCGTCATGTCGGTGCCGGCGGCGAAGGCGCGGTCGCCTGCGCCGGTCATGACGATCGCGCGGATATCGCCGTCCCGTGCGATGCCCGAGCAGATCTCGCCGAGGCGGTCGTACATCGCGAAGGTCATCGCATTTCGCGCCTGCGGGCGATTGAAGGTCAGCCAGAGCGTCGCGCCGCGCCGCTCCTCGATCAGTTCGCTGTCGGACATGGGTTACCCGTAGAAGAGGTGCACCAGGAACATCGGAATGGCCGGAACGTAGGTGCAGAGGAAGAGCACGAACAGCAGCACACACACAAAGGGAAAATTCACCTTCGAGACGTCCCAGATGTTCGACTTGGCGATCGAGCACGAGGTGATCAGCACGGAGGCGACGGGCGGCGTTTGCTGTCCGATCGCGAGGTTGAGCGTCACGACGAGCCCGAAATGCACGGGATCGATGCCCGCCTGCTGGATCAGCGGAATGACGATCGGGATGACGAGGATGATCGCCGCGGAGGAGTGCAGGAAGAACCCGATGATCAGGAAGAAGATATTGAGGATCAGCAGGATCAGGTACTTGTTGGTCGTAAGGTCGAGGATGCCTGCGGCCAGTTCCTGCGGCACCCGCGAGGTGGTGAGGAAGCTGCCCATCAGGATCGAGGCGGCGACGAGCAGCATGACGACGGCCGTCTGGATGCCGCCCTCCAGCATCGCCTGCTTCAGCTGCGCCCAGTCGACCTCGCGATACCAGAGGCCGATCAGGATCGCGGCGACGACGGCGAGCCCGCCGCCTTCGGTCGCGGTGACGAGGCCGCCGAAGATGCCGCCGAGGATGATGACGGGAAGCGCGAAGGCGGGCAGCGCCTCGACGAGCGTCGCGCGGAGCTGCGCGGCGCTGAAGCGGGCTTCCGTCGGATAGTTGTCGCGCCGCGCGTAGTAGTAGGAGACGGCGGCGAGCCCGGCCGCCCCGATGAAGCCCGGAATGAAGCCGGCGACGAAGATCTGCTCGACACTCGCATTGGCCGAGACGGCGTAGAGGATCATCGGGATCGACGGCGGGATGATGATTGCGAGCGAGGCCGCGGAGGACGTCACGGCGGCTGCGAAGGGCGCGGGATAGCCACGCTTCTTCATCTCCGGTATGAGGATGGAACCGATCGCCGCGACGTCGGCGACGGCCGAGCCCGACATCTCGGCGAAGAACAGCGAAACGCCGATCGTCACCATGGAGAGACCGCCGCGCACGAAGCCGACCAGCGCGCCGACGAAGGCGATCAGCCGGCGGGTGATGCCGGTGGCGTTCATGATCGCGCCGGCAAGCACGAACATCGGGATGGCGATCAGCTCGAACGAGCGGGCGCCCGAATACATGTCGAGGGCGATCGAGACGACGGACGAGAAGCCGTCGTGCACGCTGATCGCCAGCACCGCCGAGAGCGCGAGCGCGATGGCGATCGGCACGTTGATGCAGACCATGGCGACCAGCGCCATGAAGATGGTGAAGAGAAGCATCAGACCGCCTCCTCGGGCGTCGCACCATGGGCGAGCACCTGGTGCTCGACGGATCGTCCGGCCATGACGTCGCGCCAGTAGTCCGGCAGGCTGAAGAGTTCGGCGACGATGAACAGCACCGAGCCGATCGGGATGACCGACTGGGTGACCGACACGGGAACCCAGGTCAGGCTGACCAGCGTCTCGCCTTCGAGGATCGCGAGCACCTCCCAACCCGACCACGCGAGCAGGACGAAGAACAGGAGGACGAGGACTTCGGAAACGACCACCGCGGCCGCCCGAACCCTGTCCGGCAACCGCATCAGCACATCGTCGAAGCCGATATGCGAGCGCTTCAGGGCCGCGAGTGCCGCGCCGTAATAGGTGATCCACGCAAGGATGACGGAGGCCACTTCGTCGTACCACGACAGCGAGGCTCCGAGCTTGCGGTAGATGACGGCGATGATGACGATGCTCGTCAGCACGACCATCAGCGCTATGACGATCCATGTCAGGATTTCGCCCAGGACTTTCGCTGCCTGTCGCACGTATCCTCCCGTGTGCGCGTTGCGCATCTCACCGGTCTTTTCCGCGAAAAGGCGGCGGGCGCGACCGCCCGCCAGTTGGACGCGGGCGCGCCTCAGCGCCCGCGTCGCGCCTCAGTCGTTCGAGGCGAGCGCCTGGATGTCGCTGATCAGCTTCGCCCCACCCGAGACCTGATCACCGAACGCCTTGTAGATCGGCTTCGACGCATCGATGAATGCCTGCTTGTCGGCCTGGTTGACCTTGGTGCCCGCCTTCTTGATGACGGCGACGAGGCTGTCGTCCATCTCGGCGGACTTCTTGTAGGCGAAGTCGCTGGACGACTTGGCGCAGGCGGAAACGACCGACTTGATGTCGTCCGGCCACTTCTTCCACTGCCGCGTCGAGGTGACGAGGAAGGCCGGCGAATAGACGTGACCAGTCATCGACAGGTATTTCTGGACTTCTTGGAACTTGCCGGAGGCGATCTGCGCCAGCGGGTTCTCCTGCCCGTCGATGACGCCGGTCTTCAGCGCCGTGAAGACTTCCGAGAAGGCCATCGGCGTCGGGTTGGCGCCATAGCTCTTGAACATCTTGACGCGCCATTCGCCCTTGGGCGTCCGGAGCTTGATGCCCTTGAGGTCGTCGGGCTTGACGATCGGACGGACGTTGTTGGTGATCTGGCGGAAGCCGTTTTCCCAGAAGCCGAGGAGCTGGTAGCCCTTCTTGGCCGCCGCATCGACGAAGATGTTGCCCATCTCGTCGCGGACCTTGCGCATATGGTCGCGGTCCTTGATCAGGTAGGGCATCTCGAAGACGCCGAAGGTCGACGAGACGGAGCTCATGATCGACGAGGGCAGCGAAAACGCGATCTGGCCGAGCTTGAGCTTCTGCAGCATCTCTTCGTCGCTGCCGAGCTGCGACGAGCCGTAGACCTGGACTTCGGCCTTGTCGCCGAATTTCTTGTTGGCGCAATCGGCGAAGTTGTTGGCCGTCGCTTCGTAGAGCGAGCCGGGATCGCCGACGTGGCCGAGCTTCAGGATCGTCGCGGCATGGGCGCCGGATGCGGCGAGAGCGGCAAGCGCCACTCCAGCCAGGAATGCCTTCGCTTTCATCTTCCTTCTCCTCCCAGTATCGGACCGGAGATGATCGAGCGGTCATTTCCGATCGGTTTCCGGGCGACCTCCTCCGCCGCCCGCAGTCTCCGCCGGCGCTCAGCCGGCGAGGAATTTCATCGCGGCATCCACGCCTCCGGACCGGTGCGGGACGCCGGAGAGCCCGAGGCCCATCTCGACGCCGCCAAGCGTGCCGATCAGCATCAGATCGTTGAAGTCGCCGAGGTGCCCGATGCGGAAGACGGTCCC
This sequence comes from Pararhizobium sp., assembly GCA_051960215.1. Lineage (GTDB taxonomy): Bacteria > Pseudomonadota > Alphaproteobacteria > Rhizobiales > Rhizobiaceae > Pararhizobium_B. The sequence continues at coordinate 21,736 of JBQCEN010000092.1, read as the reverse complement.
CGCAAGCTTCGAGAGCCCTGCGCCGAGCGACATGTTGAAGTGGTCGAGCACGACGCTGCGGAAATCGTCGGCGTTGTGCCCCTCCGGCATGACCACGGCCGTGAGCGAGCCGGAGTACTGATCCGGGTCGGCGCAGAGCACTTCGAGCCCCCACGCTTCGGCTGCCCGGCGCGTCGCCTCGCCATGCCGCCGGTGGCGGGCGAAGACCCGTTCGAGTCCTTCCTCGTGCAGCATCTCGATCGCGACATCGAGCCCGTAGAGCAGGTTGGTCGCCGGCGTATAGGGAAAGAAGCCGTTGGCGTTCGGCCCGAGCATCTCGCCCCAGTCCCAGAAGGAGCGCGGCAGACCCGCCGACTTGCTCGCCGCAAGCGCCTTCGCCGACAGCGCGTTGAAGGAAAGCCCCGGCGGCAGCATCAGGCCCTTCTGCGAGCCGCCGACCGTCACGTCGACCCCCCATTCGTCGTGACGGTAGTCGATCGACCCCAGCGATGAGATCGTGTCGACCAGGTAGAGCGCGGGATGTCCGGTCTCGTCGATCGCCCGGCGGATCGCGCCGATCGGCGCGACGCAGCCCGTCGACGTCTCGTTGTGGACGACGCAGACCGCCTTGATCTCGTGGGCCCTGTCGGCCCGCAGCCGTTCGGCGATCGCTTCCGGATCAGCCGCACGGCGCCAGTCCCCGGGAATCAGCTCCGTGCGCAGGCCGAGCCGCTCGGCCAGCCGCTTCCAGAGGGCGGCGAAATGGCCGCTCTCGTACATCAGCACGAGGTCGCCCGGCGACAGCGTGTTGACGAGGGCGGCCTCCCAAGCCCCCGTCCCCGACGCCGGATAGATGATGACCGGGCTCTCCGTCTGGAAGATCGTCCGGATGCCCGAGAGCACCCGCTGGCCCAGAGCCTGGAACTCCGGGCCGCGATGATCGATCGTCGGCCTGTCGATCGCGCGCAGGACCCGGTCCGGCACGTTGGTCGGACCGGGTATCTGCAGGAAATGCCGTCCGGGCATCATGTTCAAGGCGTTTCCTCCGTCTGCCGGTGCCGGACATCGACGTCCGCAAGCCGCTCGGCCTTGTCACAAGGCTCTTTTTCGGTTCCAATTGAATTATGAATTCATTATGCGTGTCAACAGGCCTTCTCGAACTTTCTCGATTCTGTCCAGGTGCCTCATGAGCGAAACCCTCCGCCCCGGCCTCCAGCGGCGTCTCGAGAAGGACGTGCGCGGCGACGTCTTCTTCGACCGCTTCAACCGTGGCCGGTATGCGACGGACGCCTCGATCTACCAGATGATGCCGGCCGGGGTGGTGGTCGCGCGTTCCGCCGAGGACGTCGCGGCCGCGCTCGAGGCGGCGCGGGAGGAAGGCGTTCCGCTGACGATGCGCGGCGGCGGAACCTCCCAGAGCGGACAGACGGTGAATTCCGGCCTGATCGTCGACACGTCGAAGCACCTCAACCGCATCGTCGAACTGGACGTCGAGGGCCGGCGGGCGATCGTCGAGCCCGGCATCGTGCTTGACGACCTGAACCGGCGGTTGCGCCCGCACGGCCTCTGGTTCCCCGTCGACGTCTCGACTGCCTCGCGCGCCACCATCGGCGGCATGGCGGCCAACAATTCCTGCGGCGCGCGCTCGCTCCGCTACGGGACGATGCGCGACAACACGATCGCCATCGACGCGCTGCTCGCCGACGGCAGCGCGGCGCGCTTCGCGACGCTGGACCAGACAGAGCGCGGCGGCCCGCGCAGCGACCTCGCCGCCGACCTGCTGTCGCTCGGCCGCCGCGAGGCGGAGGAGATTATGGTCCGCTTCCCGCGCGTCCAGCGCCGCGTCGGCGGCTATAACCTCGATGCGCTGCTGCCGGATGCCGGCGCCGTCAACCTTGCCCACATCCTCGTCGGATCGGAGGGCACGCTCGGCGTCTCGACGGCGATCGAGATCCGGCTCTGGCCGCTGCCGCCGAAGGAGAAGGTGCTCGGCGCCTGCCATTTCCCGACCTTCCGGGCGGCGATGGAGGCCGCGCAGCATCTCGTCGCGCTCGGACCGACCTCGGTGGAACTCGTCGATTCGACGATGATCGCGCTCGCCCGCGACATTGCCATGTATGTGCCGACGCTCGAAGCTTTCGTGCGCGGCGATCCGGCCGCCCTGCTCCTCGTCGATTTCGCCGATGACCCGGATGAGAACGCCCGCAAGATCGCCGGCCTCGAGGACGTCATGAGCGACCTCGGCTACGGCTTCGGCCGCGGCGGCGCCCATGAAGGCGGCGTCGTGCGCGTGGCGGACGCGAAGCTGCAGGCGGCGATCGCCGATCTCCGGGCCGGCGGCCTCAACATCATGATGTCGATGAAGGACGAGGGGAAGCCCGTCTCCTTCGTGGAGGACTGCGCCGTCCCGCTTGAGCATCTCGCCGACTACACCGACCGGCTGACGGCGATCTTCCAGAAGCACGGCACGCGGGGCACCTGGTATGCGCACGCGTCGGTCGGCTGCCTGCACGTGCGCCCCGTCCTCAACATGAAGCTCGAGAAGGATGCCGCGACCATGCGGGCGATCGCCGAGGAGGCCTTCGCCATGGTGCGCGAATACAAGGGCTCGCACTCCGGTGAGCACGGCGACGGCATCGTCCGCTCGGAATTCCACGAGGCGATGTTCGGGCCGCGGATCGCCCGCGCCTTCGAAGCGGTGAAGGATCGCTTCGACCCGAAGGGCCTGCTCAACCCCGGCAAGATCGTGCGGGCGCCGAGGATGAACGACCGCACCCTCTTCCGCTATCCGCCCGGCTACCGCGCCGACGACGTCAAGACCGGCTTCGACTGGTCCGCCTGGCCCGGCGCCTCGGGCGGCCTGCAGGGCGCCGTCGAGATGTGCAACAACAACGGCGCCTGCCGCAAGCAGGCGGGCGGCGTCATGTGCCCGAGCTACCGGGTCACCCGCAACGAGCGCGACGTCACCCGCGGCCGCGCGAACACGCTGCGGCTCGCCCTTTCCGGCCAGCTCGGCCCCGAAGCCTTCACCTCCGACGAAATGCAGGAGACGCTGAAGCTCTGCGTCTCCTGCAAGGCCTGCCGGCGCGAATGCCCGACCGGCGTCGACATGGCCAGGATGAAGACCGAGGTGCTCTACCAGCGCAACCGGACCAGGGGCATCGGCCGCCGGCAACGCATGATCGCGGAACTGCCGCGTTACGCGTCCTATGCCGCCAAGGCCCGCGGGCTGCTCGGCCTGCGAGACCGCCTCCCCGGCGGCAAGGCGCTGACCGAAAGGCTCTTCGGCTTCTCCGCGCGCCGCGCGCTGCCTGCCTTCTCGGCCGATCCGTTCCGAGACGCGGAGGCGCGCATTGCCGGCGCGGCCGATCGCAAGGTGGTGCTCTTCGCCGACACCTTCGGCCGCTGGATGGAGCCCGGCACGCTGCGCGCCGCCGTCACGGTGCTTGCGGCCGGCGGCTATTCCGTTCAGCCTGCGCTGCCCGCCAAGGCCGGCGACCGGCCGCTCTGCTGCGGCCGGACCTATCTCGCCGCCGGGATGATCGACGAAGCCCGTCGCGAGGCCCGCCGCACGCTCGCCGCCCTGCTTCCGAAGATCGCCGACGGAGCGACCGTCGTCGGGCTCGAGCCGTCATGCATCTTGACGCTGCGCGACGAGTTCCTGGCCCTGATGCCGGGCCCGGAAGCGAAACGGCTCTCCGAGAGCGCACTGCTGGCCGAGGAGTTCCTGGCGCGCGAAGCAGAAGCCGGACGCCTCTCGCTGCCGTTGAAAGCGCCGGCAAAGAAGGCGCTGCTCCACGGGCACTGCCATCAGAAGGCGTTCGGCACGATGGGTGCCGTCGAGGCGGCGCTCCGCCTCGTGCCGGACCTTGCCGTCGAGACGGTCGAATCGAGCTGCTGCGGCATGGCCGGCGCCTTCGGCTACGATCCGGAGACCATCGACGTTTCGCTCGCCATGGGCGAATTGTCGCTGCTGCCGGCGGTCAGAGCCGCCGAACCGGATACTCTGGTGGTCGCCGACGGGACGTCCTGCCGCCACCAGATCTCGGGTGGCACCGGCCGCCACCCTTTGCATGTGATGGAAGTTCTTGCTCTCGCGGCGCACAATGGACGTGCCGCGGAAGCGGCACAATCGAAACGGGGAAAAGAGGCATGAGCATCGCCGGTATGGCGCCGATGGAATCGCTCAATCGGCCGGCGCTGGCGGTCGAGGTGACCGACCGGCTGCGCAACCTGATCATGGAAGGCGAGCTCAAGCCGGGCGACAAGATCCCGGAGAAGACGCTGACCGAACGCTTCGGCGTTTCGCGGACCCCCGTGCGCGAAGCCGTCAAGGTGCTGGCCGCCGAAGGCCTCGTCGTTCTCATCCAGAACCGCGGCGCCGTCGTCTCCGTGCTGACGCTCGCGGAGATGGAGGAGGTCTTCCCCGTCCTCGCCGCGCTCGAAGGGGCTGCCGGCGAGCTCGCCTGCCGCAATGCGGCCAACACCGAGATTGCGACGATCCGGCAGCTCAACGAGGCGATGCACGCCGCGTTCGCGGCCGGCGACCGGCCGACCTACTTCGAGATCAACCAGCGGATCCACGCGGCGATCCTCGCCGCTGCGCGCAACCCGACGCTGACGCATCAGCACCAGCTCGTCGCCCGACGCGCCGCACGCGCCCGCTATCAGGCGAACCTGACGCCGGAACGCTGGCGCCAGGCGGTCGGGGAGCACGATGCCATGCTCGCAGCCCTCGAAGCGCGCGACGCGAAGGCCCTCGGCACCATCATGCGCGAGCACATGGAGCACAAGCTGCGTTCGCTGACGCCCCCCGCGGACGTCCTTGCCGACTGATTGCGATAGCGATGCGCGCGATCAACCGTCCGGCGTGCGCCTTCTCCTCCGGAAGCAGGTGTTGCCGGGAACCCGGCCGCGAGCTATCCACCGGCGATGATCGTCGCCGCCCGCCTCGCCGCCCTTGTCCTTCTCATTGCCATCGCTTTCGTCACGCTGTCGCCGGTCGGCCTCAGGCCCCAGACGGGCGCTCCCGACATGGAGCGCGCCGTTGCCTATTTCCTTCTTGGAACGACGCTTGCGGTCGGTTTCCCGCAGCGTCCATGGCAAACCGTCGCTGCGATCGCTTTCATCGCGACGGTCCTCGAAGCGTTGCAATTGATCGACCCGGGCCGGGACGCGAGGATCGAGGACCTGCTCGTCAAGATTGCCGGTGGCGTCTTCGGCATCCTCGTTGCCCGCGGCCTCGCCAGTGCTCTGCGGCGCGTCACCGCGTCGAATGGCGCTCCGACGCGGTAGCCGCCGGGACCCGTTCTTCACCGCTCCGCCTGCTCGCTGAAACCTTTGATCCGGCGGCTTCGTAGCTGCGTAGATGATCACGGGTTCGAATTCGTTGCGGCGAGGGCAAGGCGGGGCAATGGGCAGAGAGGATGCGAAAGGCGAGCGGCCGGCGATCGTCTGGTTCCGCGACGACCTGCGGCTTTCCGACAATGCCGCACTCCGCGCTGCCGCCGATAGCGGCGTGCCGCTCATCCTTCTCTACATCCTCGACGAGGAAAGCCCTGGTTTCCGGCCGCTCGGCGGCGCGCGGCGATGGTGGCTGCACCATTCCCTGGCCGAGCTCGCGGCAAGGATCGGGAAGGCCGGCGGCCGGCTCGTGCTGCGCCGCGGAGGGGCCGCACGGGTCGTGCCCGACCTGATCCGCGAGACCGGCGCGGGCTGCCTCTACTGGAACCGCCGCTACGCGCCGGCCGCCCTCGCCGTCGACGCATCCATCGAAGAGCGTCTGACCCGCGATGGCGTCGAGGTCCGAAGCTTCGAGGGCGCGCTGCTTCACGAGCCCGGCGCGCTGCTGACCCACGCCGGCCGGCCCTATCGTGTCTACACGCCGTTCTGGCGGGCGATCGAAGGCGGCGATGAACCACGCGAGCCGCTCCCTGCCGTCCGGAAGATCCGAGCCGCCGACAGCCAGCCCGCTTCGGAAACACTCGATGCGTGGAACCTGTTGCCGGCGGCGCCCGACTGGGCTGGCGGCATCGCGCAGTGCTGGCAGCCGGGCGAGCGGGCCGCCAGGCAGGCCCTCGCCGCTTTCGTCGACGAACGGCTGAAGGGCTACGACGGCAATCGCGACCGGCCCGGCATGCTGGGCGGCACATCCGGGCTTTCCCCGCATCTCGCCTTTGGCGAGATTTCCCCCTTCGAGGTCTGGCACGCGACGCGCGCGAGCGGCGCCGCCTTCGCCAGAAACGACCTCGTGACCTTCCGCAAGGAGCTCGTCTGGCGCGAATTCTCCTATCACCTGCTCTTCCACTTCCCGGAGCTTGCGCGCTCGAACTACGACAGCCGCTTCAACCGCTTTGCTTGGAAGACCGACCGTGTGGCACTGAAGGCGTGGCAGAAGGGGCAGACCGGCTATCCGATCGTCGACGCCGGCATGCGCCAGCTCTGGCAGACCGGCTGGATGCACAATCGCGTGCGCCTCGTCACGGCCTCGTTCCTGACCAAGCATCTGCTGATCGACTGGCGCATCGGGGAAGCCTGGTTCTGGGACACGCTCGTCGACGCGGACCCCGCCTCGAACGCCGCCAACTGGCAGTGGGTCGCAGGCTCCGGGGCCGATGCCGCCCCCTATTTCCGCATCTTCAATCCGGTCCTGCAGGGGGAGAAGTTCGACGCCGACGGCGCCTATGTGCGCCGGTTCGTGCCCGAAATCGCGGCCTTGCCCGGCCGCTATCTCCACCGCCCATGGGAGGCGCCGGATGCCGTGTTGCAGAAGGCCGGCGTCACCCTCAACGACAACTATCCGCGACCGATCATCGACCACAAGGCGGCGCGCGCCCGTGCGCTCGTTGCCTACGGCCACATCAAGGATGCCGCATGACCGTCCACGTCTCGTCCCCCGACGACCGCTCCCCGTCGAGCGGCCGCCGCCAAAAGGTCGCGGTCGTCGGCAGCGGCATCTCCGGCAGCGCCGCCGCATGGGCGCTCAACCCCTCGCATGACGTCACGCTCTACGAGAGCGCCGACCGCCCCGGCGGCCACACGGCCACCGTCGACGTCGACTACGACGGACGTCCGATCGCCGTCGACACGGGCTTCATCGTCTACAACGAAGCGAACTACCCGAACCTGACGGCGCTCTTCGCCCACCTCGGCATCGCGACGCACGAGAGCGACATGAGCTTCTCGCTGTCGCTCGACCACGGCAAGCTCGAGTGGTGCGGCGACAACCTTGCGAGCATCTTCACGCAGAAGCGCAATCTCTTCCGCCCCTCCTTCCTCGTCATGCTGAAGGAGATCCTGCGTTTCAACCGTACCTGCCTCGCCGACCGCGCCGCCGGCCATCTGAGCGGCATGTCGGTCGGCGACTACCTCAACTGGCGCGGCTTCTCGCCCGGCTTTGCCAACAACTATCTCGTGCCGATGGCGGCTGCGATCTGGTCGACGCCGGCGCGCTGCATGCTGGAATATCCAGCGGAACGCCTCGTCGACTTCTTCGACAACCACCGGCTGATCTATGCCCGCCAGCGCGCCTGGCGCACGGTCACCGGCGGCAGCCGCACCTACCTCGAAAAGCTGCTGGCGCCGCTCGGCGATCGCGTGCGGCTGGGCCGCGGCGCGCTCTCGATCCGCCGGCACGACGGCCGCGTCTTCATCCTCGATGCGTCCGGACGGGAGGATGTCTACGATGCCGTCGTCATCGCCGCGCATTGCGACCAGACGCTGAAGATGCTCGACGACGCTTCGCCCACCGAGCGCGCGGTCCTCTCCGCGATCCCCTACCGGCCGAACCGCGTCATCCTCCACGGCGACCCGGCCCTGATGCCGAAGCGCCGCCGCGCCTGGGCCTCGTGGAACTATCTGAGGTCGAGCAAGAACGACGGCACCGCCGATGTCGCCGTCACCTACTGGATGACCCGCCTGCAGGGCATCGACCGCGCCTGCCCGCTCTTCGTCACCCTCAATCCGGACCGCGAGCCGGAGCCGGCCAAGGTGTTCGGCGAATTCCGCTACGACCATCCGCAGTTCTCCACCGCGTCCGTTGCCGCACAGGCGGCCCTGAATGATATTCAGGGCGCGCGCAACACGTGGTTCGCCGGCGCATGGACCGGTTATGGCTTCCACGAGGACGGCCTGCGCTCGGGCCTAGCCGCAGCCGAGGCGCTTGGCGCCGTCATACCGTGGCGCGCGGCGAGCGGCAGCGCCGAAAGCCGAACGGAGGCATCGAGCAGGCAGGCGGCATGATGGGAGCTCATTCGATCATAGGGCCGGCCGCAGGAACCGTCTCCGAGAGGGCGGAAGAGCCGCCGCGCCTCTGCTGGCCGCTGCCGGAGGCGCCGGTGGCGCTTTACTGCGGCCACGTCATGCATGCGCGGATGAAGCCGGTCGCCCATCGCTTCCGCTACCGGGTCTTCAACCTCTGCGTCGATCTCGACCGGCTGGATGAGGCGCGGCGCCTGAGCGCGCTCTTCTCGATCAACCGGCTGAACCTCGTCAGCTTCCACGAAAGCGATCACGTCGAGGGGCCGCACGCCTCACTGCGCGCCTAAGCGGACTCGCTGATCGGCGCCGCCGCCATCCGCGAGCGGGCCGCCCGCATCGCCCTTGTCTGCTATCCCCGCATCCTCGGCTATGTCTTCAACCCGATTTCGGTCTACCACGCCTACCGCGCCGACGGCTCGCTGCTCGCGATGATCTACGAGGTGCGCAACACATTCGGCGAGCGCCACACCTATGTCTGCCCCGTCGCCGCGGACGAAGCGTCCGCCGCTGGCATCCGGCAGGAGCGCAACAAGATCTTCCACGTCTCGCCCTTCATTCCGATGGAGATGCGCTATCACTTCCGCATGCTGCCGCCGGGGGAGGAAATCCGCTGGCGAATCCTCGAGACGGATGCGGAAGGGCCGCTGCTCTCTGCGACCTTCTCCGGCGCGCGCCGGCCGCTGACGACGCCGAGCCTCGCCCGCGCACTCGCCTGGGCGCCCCTCCTCACACTCAAGATCATCGGCGCGATCCACGTCGAAGCACTCCGGCTCTGGCGGAAGGGCGTGCGTCCCCTCGTCAGGCCGCAGGCGCCGGCAAGGGTGAGCGTCGCCGACACCGGGCGCGCCATGCGCACGAAGACACGATGAACGCCATGACGGAATTCAGACATGAACGGACCGGCACGATGAGCGACGCCGCATTCGCCGAAGACCACGGCAAGATCGAGCAGCTCGGCCCGGAGAATGCCGCCCGCCTCCTCCGCGGCCTGCCGCGGCGCGCCCGGATGGTGCTCCGCGCCATGATCCGCATGCGCTGCGGCTCGCTCGTGATCCAGACGCCCGAAGGCCGCGGCATCCGCATCGAGGGCCGCGAGCCCGGTCCGCGGGCGCATGTCGCGCTGCGGAACTGGAAGCTGCCGCAGCGCGCCATCATGGGCGGCACGATCGGCGTCGCCGAATCCTATATCGACGGCGACTGGGAGAGCGCCGACGTCACGGCGTTCCTCGAGCTCTTCCTCGTCAATGCGGACATGGCGCGCAACTTCGCCGGCGGCGCGCGCGGCGTCCTGCGCTTCGTCGAGCGCGTCCGGCACTGGCTGAACGCCAACACGCCGCGGCAGGCGCAGCGCAACATCTCCGCCCACTACGACCTCGGCAACGCCTTCTACGAGCGCTGGCTGGACGAGACGATGACCTATTCCTCCGCGCTCTACCAAAACGGCGCGAACGATCTCGCCGGCGCGCAGAACGCGAAGTACCGGGCGCTCGCCGAGGCGGTCGGAATCCGGCGCGGCGACCACGTCCTCGAGATCGGCTGCGGCTGGGGCGGCTTCGCGGAGTTCGCGGCGCGCGAGATCGGCTGCAAGGTGACCGGCCTCACGATCAGCCGTGAGCAACTCGACTACGGCCGCGAGCGCATCGCGAAGGCCGGCCTTTCGGACAGGGTGGAGCTCAAGTTCCAGGATTACCGCGAGGAGGCCGGCCGCTACGACCGCGTCGTCTCGATCGAGATGTTCGAGGCGGTCGGCGAAAAGTACTGGCCCGTCTATTTCGACAAGCTGCGCGCCTGCCTGAAGTCCGGCGGCCGCGCCGGCCTGCAGGTCATCACCATCCGCGATGGCGCCTTCGACAACTATCGCGCCAATCCCGACTTCATCCAGCGCTACGTCTTCCCCGGCGGCATGCTGCCGACCTTCGACCACCTGAAGGAATTCGGCGCACGTTCCGGTCTCGAGCTGATCGGCCACCGTGCCTTCGGCCGTGACTATGGCCGCACGCTCGCCGAATGGCGCGCCCGCTTCGGCAGCGCCTGGGATGCGATCCGGCCGATCGGCTTCGACGAGCGCTTCCGTCGCCTCTGGGACTTCTACTTCCACTATTGCGAGGCGGGCTTCCGAAGCAGCAACATCGACGTGCGGCACGTGATCTACCAGTAGGGTCCGGCGGGACCGGATCGAATGGCACGGTCGCTCCGGAGACGGCCCTTGGCTTCCACGAATGCGCAGGATGAGGCAATTGCCGGCGGTCTGCCCAGCGGAGCGCGGCAGCCGGCATTGAGCCGCTCGACGAGGCGGATGCTCGCCGCCTACGCCCTGCCCGCCATCCCGCTCGCGGCGCTGACGCTGCCGCTCTACGTGCTTGTGCCCACATTCTATACGGAGTCGCTCGGCCTGCCGCTTGCAGCCGTCGGTTACGCGCTCCTCGTCGTCCGCGTCTTCGACGCGGTCATCGATCCCTTCGTCGGCTGGTTCGCCGACCGCTTCCGGCCGCGTTTCGGCCGCCGGCGCACCGTCTTCGCGCTTGCCCTGCCGCTGGCGGCGCTCTCCGCCTTCATGCTCTTCTGGCCGCCCGCCGACGTCGGCACAGGCTATCTCGTCGGCTGGGGCCTTGCGCTTTCGCTCGGCTATACCGGAAGCCTGATACCCTTCACGGCATGGGGCGCGGAACTCGAGACCGACTACCATGCGCGCTCGCGGCTTGCCGCCTTCCGCGAGGGCTTCACGCTCGTCGGGACGCTGATCGCGATCGCCCTGCCCTTCGCGATCGGTTTCCGGAATCCCCACGGCCTGCACGGGCTCGCCGCGCTGGCGATCGCGATCGGCGTCGGCCTGCCCGTTGCCGGCCTCTTGGCGGTCCTGTCGGTGCCCGAACCGCGCGAGCATACGCGCCAGCGCCTCACCCTTCTCGCCGGCCTTCGGCATCTGGCAAGGAACCGGCCGTTCCTGCGGCTGATCGCGGCCTATTTCCTGAATGGCCTCGCCAACGGCATTCCGGCGACGCTCTTCCTCTATTTCGTCTCGGACCGCCTCGGCATGCCGGAGGCCCGCGGCGCCTTCCTCTTCGTCTAATTCCTCTTAGGCATCGCCGGCGCACCGATCGCGACGGCGAGCGCCCGCCGCTACGGCAAGCACCGGGCCTGGGGCGCGGCGATGGTCTTCAACTGCGTCGTCTTCGCCTTCGCGCCGCTGCTCCCCTCCGGCGCTGCCATCGCCTTCGGCGCGATCTGCATCCTGACGGGCCTCTGCCTCGGCTTCGACCTGTCGCTGCCGGCGGCGATCCAGGCGGATGTCATCGACGTCGATACAGCACGCTCCGGCGAGCAGCGCTCCGGCATCTATTTCGCAGCCTGGAGTCTCGCGACCAAGCTCTCGCTCGCAGCCGGCGTCGGCCTCGTCTTCCCGCTTCTCGCAAGCTTCGGATTCGACCCCGACGCCGGCACCGGCCAAGCCAGGCCGGCCCTGACGGCGCTGGCCGTCACCTACGCATGGCTGCCGATCGTGCTGAAACTTGGCGCCGTGGCGATCATGTGGCGGTTTCCGCTGGACGAGGCCGAACAGCGCCGTCTGCGTGCCGAGATCGAGCGGCTGCCCGCTTCTTCTTCTGCTTCCGGGGAACCACGGTCGCGGCGGGGCGTTGTCTGAGACAATTGTCAACGGTGGGTGTATTTTATGGCAGGTTCCGTGATCATCGGCATCCTCATCACGTTTCTCGTCATCATCCTGGTGCTCTACCTCGTCCAGCGGCTGCCGGTCGACGGGCGCACACGCCAGATCATCCAGCTGATCGTCATCATCATCGGCATCGTGTCGCTGCTGAAGTACCTGGCGGTGTTCTGAGATCATGAGCGGACGGATTGCCGGCAGCGCCGCCGCTCTCGCTCTTCTTCTTGCATCGGTGCCGGCCTCGGTGGCCGCGCCGGCGGTCGATGGTGGCAGCTGCCTCCTCCTCGGCATGGTTTTCAGCCAGGGCGCCGTGATGCGCGTCGGGAGCGGCCCGAAGATCTGCAAGCCGGATGGGACATGGAGTCCATCCGAGGACCAGGCGGCCGGCTGCATCTACGAAGGCAAGCTCTATTCGACCGGCGCCCTGAAGCCGCTGCCGAATGGCAGCCAACCGCTCGAGTGCCTGAGCGACGGCACGTGGTCTCCCGTCCCGGCGATGAAGAAGACGCCCTGAAGCGACGGCGGCGGTCAGCCGTCGTCTTCCGCCTGCACCGGCCGGCGGCGCCATCCGGTCCTCCGGTTGAGGATCGCGAAATAGGCGGAATAGGGCAGCAACTGCAGAAGCTTCAGCTGCCACGTGAAGCGCCGCGGAAAGGTGACCTCGAAGCTCTTCGTCTTCAGGCCGGCGACGAGGCGGGCCGCCGCATCCTCCGGCTTCATGAGGGATGGCATCGGAAAGGGGTTGCCGCGCGTCGCCGGGGTGTCGACGAAGCCGGGGCAGACGACCTGGATGCGGATACCGAGCTTGTCGAGGTCGAACTTCAGGCTCTCCGCCATGTTGATGAGCCCCGCCTTGCTGGCGCCGTAGGCGGCGCTCGTCGGCAGCCCGCCATAGCCGGTCACGGACGAGACGATGGCGATCTGGCCACGGCCGGCGCGCCGCATTGCCTCGACAGCCGGCACGAGGCTCTTGACGACGCCGGAGAGATTGACGGCGAAGGTCTTCTCGAAATCCGCAACGTCGAGCGCCTCGCCCCGCACCGGGACGAAGACGCCGGCATTCAGCACCGCCAATGCCAGGGCCCCGTGCTGGCGCTCGATCGTATCGACGGCACGGGCCATGTCGTCGCTGTCGGTCACGTCGCCGGGCAGCGGCACGATGTGGCCCGGAAGGTCGTTCGTCTCCTGCGACAGCTCGGCCAGTTCATGACCGTGCCGCGCAGTCGCATAGACGACGAAGCCCTCCGCCGCGAGCTTGGTGGCGACGGCGCGGCCGATTCCGGAACTCGCGCCTGTCACCCAGGCCGCACCGTGCGCCGGCCTGGCCGTATATGCTGTCATCGCCCTCTCCGATCCGCCCTGTCCCCCTACGGCGCGCGTCGCGCATGCGAATGCCTATCAGGCACCCGAATTCGGTCGAAAGTCAGCCGAGGATGTCACGCAGGATCTGGGTGAAGGAACCGGTGAGCTTCAGCGGCGCGTCGACGACCGCGAAGGCGATGCAGGGCCGCTCCTTCTCCGCGACGGGCCGATGCTCGACCGATTCGTCGGCGACGGAGATGTCGCCGCGGCCGTAACGGCCGAAGGTGTCGGAAAAGGCGCCGTCCAGAACGAGCGAGATCTCGCAGCCCTTGTGCGTATGCGTCGGGATCGAGCGGCCCGGCCTGATCCAGAACAGCGAGACGTGGCAGCCGTCGATGTCGCCGACGTCGTATTCCTTGAAGCCGGGCAGCTTCGTCCGCCACGGGACCGCGTCGATATCGAAGCCGATGAAGTCCTTGAGCGGGGCGGGAAAGCCCTGATCCGTCGCCGCGGCGATCCGGATCGGGCTGCCTACCGGCGGGGGGGACCGGAAGACCGCATCGAGCATCCGCTCGCGGCTTGCGCTGAGAACGGCCGGCGGCGTCGCCTCGAGCGCATCGCCTGCCAGAGCTTCCAGGTCGCGAACGAAGGTGCGCCGTTCGCTCTTCAGGGCAAGATGCGATTCCACCAGCACGCGTGCCGGTGCCGGCAGCGATCCGGCGACGTAGCGCGCCATCAGGGAATCGATGGTGTCAATGTGCTCGCGTACCATGGTCTCCGTCGACCGCTCTCTTCAAGCCACCCATCCGGCGGGAAGTCCGCACCCGCGCCGGCCCTCACCGGCAACGCCCATTCGTGGCGTCTCCCCTAATACGCCGGGGCCCGCGCTCCGGATCACCGGCTCGGCACGGTTTCCGGGACCTGCCGCGATAGCCTGACGCATTCCAGCCGGAGGGGGATTTTCAGCAGCCTGTTCCTTGCCATTTCCGCCTTGCCGGTCGAAATACCTCGACCTACTGTGCATGTAAAAATGAGGCTTGTTCAATGGCTTTTCTCCCTTCGGTCCTCGACGCGATCGGCAATACGCCGCTCATCCGCCTGAAGCGCGCGTCGGAGGAAACGGGCTGCACGATCCTCGGCAAGGCAGAATTCCTGAACCCCGGCCAGTCGGTGAAGGATCGGGCCGCGCTGGCGATCATCCGCGCCGCCGAAGCACGGGGCGAGCTGCGTCCGGGCGGCGTCATCGTCGAGGGTACGGCCGGCAACACCGGCATCGGCCTGGCGCTCGTCGCTTCCGCCCTCGGTTACCGCACCGTCATCGTCATCCCGGAGACGCAGAGCCAGGAGAAGAAGGACGCGCTTCGGCTGTTCGGCGCCGAACTCGTGGAGGTGCCTGCTGTTCCCTATCGCAACCCGAACAACTACGTGAAGCTCTCCGGCCGCCTTGCCGAACAGCTGGCGAAGAGCGAGCCCGCCGGCGCGATCTGGGCGAACCAGTTCGACAACGTCGCCAACCGCCAGGCCCATATCGACACCACGGCGCCCGAGATATGGGCGCAGACCGACGGCAAGGTCGACGGCTTCATCTGCGCCGTCGGCTCCGGCGGGACGCTCGCCGGCGTCGCCATGGGGCTGAAGGCGAAGAACAGCGACATCAAGATCGGCATCGCCGACCCGGAAGGCGCTGCCCTCTATGAATTCTACGCGCACGGCGAGATGAAGGCGAAGGGCGACTCGATCACCGAGGGGATCGGCCAGGGCCGCATCACGGCCAATCTCGAGGGCTTCACGCCCGACATGGCCTACCGCATTCCGGATGCGGAGGCGCTGCCGATCATCTTCGACCTCATCCAGGAGGAAGGCCTCTGCCTCGGCGGCTCCTCCGGCATCAACATCGCCGGCGCGATCCGGATGGCGCGCGAGATGGGCCCCGGCCACACCATCGTGACCGTGCTTTGCGACTACGGCAACCGCTATCAGTCGAAGCTCTTCAATCCGGATTTCCTGCGTTCGAAGAACCTGCCAATCCCGGAGTGGATCGAGAAAAAGCCGAAGATCGACGTGCCTTACGAGCCGGTCGAGGGCTGAACGATGGCAACGGAGACGGCAGCCCTCTTCCGCGACGACGCCTACCTGCGCAGCTGCGACGCGACAGTCCTCGGCATCAACGACCGCGGCGGCATCATCCTCGACCGCACCTGCTTCTATGCGACCTCGGGCGGCCAGCCGGGTGACACCGGCGTGCTGACCCGAGCCGACGGCTCGCGGATCGACATCGCCGCGACGATCACCGGAGAGACGAAGGACGAGATCATTCACGTTCCGGCCAATGGCGGGCCGCTGCCGGAACCCGGCGAGACGCTGGCGCTTCAGATCGACTGGGAGCGGCGGCACAGGTTGATGCGCATGCACACCGCCTGCCACCTCCTCAGCGTCGTCTGCAGCTATCCGATCACCGGCGCAGCGGTCGGCGACACGGAAAGCCGGGTCGATTTCGACATGGGCGACACGATCGACAAGGCCGCGGTGACCGCGATGCTGATGGATCTCGTCGAGGCCGACCACCCGGTCTTCACCGAGTGGATCAGCCAGGAAGAGCTCGACGCCAACCCCGGCCTGGTCAAGTCGAAGAACGTCCGGCCGCCCCGCGGCGCCGGCCGCGTCCGGCTCGTCTGCATCGGCGATGGCTCCTCCGTCGACAGCCAGCCCTGCGGCGGCACCCACGTCGCGCGGACCGGCGAGGTCGGTGCGATCCACATCGGCAAGATCGAGAAGAAGGGCAAGGAAAACCGGCGGTTCCGCATCCGCTTCGGCCCCCTGCCCGACAACGCCTGAATCCGCAGCGGCTTCGAAAGGTCGTGATCCGCATGTCCGAACGCAGTCCCTTCGTCGTCTCGCCGGAATGGCTCGCCGCCCGCCTGGACGGATCCGTCCGCATCGTCGATGCCTCGTGGTTCTTCGCCGCGCAAGGACGCGACGCGCCGGCGGAATACGCCGCGGCGCATATTCCCGGCGACGTCTTTTTCTACCACGAGGAGGTCGTGGAGCCGGGATCGTCCCTTCCCCACACGCTGCCCTCGCCGGAGGTCTTCGCGCGGCACGCAGGCGCCCTCGGCCTTTCGCAGGACGACACGATCGTCGTCTACGATGCGCTCGGCTTCTACACCGCCCCCCGCGTCTGGTGGATGCTGAAGACGATGGGCGCCGGCCACGTCTTCGTCCTCGACGGCGGCTTCGACAACTGGAAGGCGGCCGGCCTGCCCGTGACGAGCGAGGCCACCGTCGTCGAGCCAGCCACCTTCCGGCCGGATTTCGACCGCGCCGCCGTCGCCTCCTTCGAGGATATGATGGCGCTCGTGGGCGACCGCAGCGCCCAGATCGCCGACGCCCGGCCTGCCGGCCGCTTCACCCGCGACGAGCCGGAGCCTCGCGCGGGCATGCGCTCCGGCCACATGCCGGGGGCGTGCAGCGTTCCGGCCTTCTCTCTGTCGGAAAACGGCCGCCTGAAAGACGTCGAGACGTTGCGGGGTGTCTTTGCCGATGCCGGCATCGATCTTTCCCGCCCGGTCGTCACGAGCTGCGGATCGGGCGTGACGGCGGCCGTCATCACGCTGGCGCTTCGTTCCGTCGGGCACAGGGACAACCGGCTCTATGACGGCTCCTGGTCGGAATGGGGCGGCCGCGCCGATACGCCGGTGGAGACGGGGCCGGCAAAAGCCCGGACCGGATCGTGACGAGGCCGGGGCGGCCGCGGGCGCTCAAGACAACGGTCACCTATCTTGAGATGCGGCACCCGCCGCGCAGTCATTTTCCGCTGCCCGTCAATGTCCAGGCAGCGATCATGCGGGCGCGGCAAATGCCGCTTCACTTCTACCGTTACCTGCAATACCGGACAGGCCGCCGTTGGCACTGGGTCTACCGCCTGCGGCTCGACGACGAGGCGCTGGGACGCATCGTCCACTCCGAGCGCACCGACGTGAACGTCCTCTATGTCGACGGCGCGCCGGCAGGCTTTTTCGAGCTTCACCGTGACGACGAGGCGACGGTCGATCTCTGCTATTTCGGCCTGATGCCGCACGTCCACGGCCGGGGGCTCGGCAAGTGGTTCCTGAGCCAGGCGGTCGCCACGGCCTGGGAGATGAAGCCGTCGCGCCTCACGGTGAACACCAACACGCTCGACCATCCGGCCGCGCTGCCGCTCTACCAGCGCGTCGGCTTCTCTCCCATCGGGCAGAGCGAGACCTTCATCCAGCCGCTTTCCGAAGAGGATCAGCTGAGGCTGGCGCTTCTGGACTGAAGGCCTTCAGGCGCAAGCCAGCGCGTCGTCGCCGGCAAAAGCGAGGATCGTGTCGAGGATGAGGGCAGCCTCAGATCCGGCTGTCCTTGCTTCGATCGCCGCCCGCGAGAGCCTGAAGACCTGCGCCTCCCGCGCGACCGTCACGTCGAGCGTCTTGAAGCCCATATGCCACGCGCCGAAGACCCGATCGCGGCTCTCGCGCTCCATCATCACCATGACGTTGCGGTGACGCGGATCGCGCTTCAGCCTCTCGATGAGCCTGGCGATATCGGTCCTGTCCCCCTCGAGGTACTGGATGAAGACGCCATCATTGAAGAGCAGCAGCCCGGTGATCCCGCTCCGCGCGTTGTTGCGCCGGGACGATGCGAGGATCGAGGCGACATCCTCCGGCGTCAGCCGGCCTTGAGCACCGCTGACATAAAGCAATTGTTGAAGCACGGCCTTGTCTCCCGAAGCCCTCGCGAACGCCGATCAGCCGAAACGAGGCGTTTCACCGGCGCCGAGCGAGGCTAGCTAGCCGTGGAGTTCCTACCAAAGCCTGTACGTCCGCCGTCGCCGCGGGCTGCCGCGCGCGACGGCAGAGCTTTCCTATGCCGCCCGCAACGCGGCCTCCGGCGCCGCCAGGTCGTAGCCGAGCGCCTCGGCGACCGCGCGGTTCGTGACGCGGCCCTTGTGGACGTTGAGGCCGTCGCGCAGGTGGCGATTCTCGGCGATCGCCTTGATGCCGCGGTCGGCGAGCTGCAGGCCGTAGTGCAGCGTCGCGTTGTTGAGCGCATGCGCCGACGTGATCGGCACGGCCCCCGGCATGTTGGCGACGCAGTAGTGGATGACACCGTCGACCTCGTAGGTCGGTTCGGAATGCGTCGTCGCATGCGAGGTCTCGAAGCAGCCGCCCTGATCGATCGCGACGTCGACGATGACCGAGCCGCGCTTCATGCCGGAGAGCATCTCGCGGGTGACGAGCTTCGGCGCCGCCGCACCAGGAATGAGCACGGCGCCGACGATGACGTCGGCGGAGAAGACCTCCTCCTCCAGCGCCTCGATGGTCGAATAGCGCGTATGGACGCGGCCGTTGAAGATGTCGTCGAGCTGGCGGAGCCGCGGGATCGACTGGTCGAGGATCGTCACGTCCGCACCGAGCCCGACCGCCATCTTCGCCGCGTTGAGGCCGACCACGCCGCCGCCGATGACGGTGACCTTCGCCGGCAGCACGCCCGGCACGCCGCCAAGCAGGATGCCGCGCCCGCCATTCGCCTTCTGAAGCGCCGTCGCGCCGGCCTGGATCGCAAGCCGCCCCGCGACTTCCGACATCGGGGCCAGCAGCGGCAGGCCTCCACGCTCGTCCGTCACCGTCTCGTAGGCGACGGCCGTGACGCCGGAGGCGATAAGCCCCTTCGTCTGCTCGGGGTCCGGTGCGAGATGCAGATAGGTATAGAGCAACTGGCCGTCGTGAAGCTGCACCCATTCCGAGGGCTGCGGCTCCTTGACCTTCACCACCATGTCGGCGCGCTCGAAGATCTCCCTGGCGCTGCCGACGACCTTGGCGCCGGCGGCCGAATAGGCGCCGTCGTCCGCGCCGATGCCGGCGCCGGCCTTCGTCTCGACGACGACCTCGTGGCCGTGCGCCACATACTCGCGCACCGCGCCCGGGGTGAGGCCGACACGATACTCGTGATTCTTGATTTCCTTGGGGCATCCGACGCGCATGACGTTTCCTCCAGAGTCTAGCGGTCCAGCTTGCCTCGATTTGACGACCGGACGCGTCGAATGTCCTTGCGAAGATGCTTTGCCAACTGGGTCATGACACGGTATTTCTTGCGAAGATCGGGTTCATCCTCGAAGGATCGTCGAATGCATCACCTCGACGCGCTCGATATCGGCATCCTGACGGCCCTGCAGCGGGACGGCCGGATGTCGAACGCCAAGCTTGCCGATACCGTGGGACTGTCGCCCTCGGCTTGCTCGCGACGGCTTGACATCCTCGAGAAGCAGGGCGTCATCAAGGGCTACCACGCGCGCCTTTCCAACAAGGCGCTGGCGCACACGATGACGGCGATCGTCCACATCTCTCTCACCGGCCAGTTCGCGAAGACGCTGGCCGAGTTCGAGACCGCGGTGAAGCTCTGCCCCAACGTCGTCTCCTGCTACCTGATGTCCGGCGAGTACGACTACATCCTGCGCGTCGCGGCGCGCGACCTCGAGGACTACGAGCGCATCCACAAGGACTGGCTCTCGGCCTTGCCCCACGTCGTCAAGATCAACTCGTCCTTCGCCCTTCGCGAGGTGATCGATCGGCCGAACGTCGGCATCGAACTCTATCCCTCATGATGCCGGTGGCGGCTCGACCGAGAGCGTCGTGTCCATCGGGAAGAACTTGAAATAGGGCTCCGCCTCGAGAAGAACGCGCCGGAACGACGGCTGCAGCATCAGCATCCTGAGATAGCCCAGCACCGGCGAGCCTGCGCCGATCGGCTCGACCGCATGTGCATAGAAGAGCGCGGGTGACGCGGCGCAATCCGCAAGGGTGAGGGCACCGGAGCCGACGAAGCCTTCCGCCAGATAGCGCTCCTCGATCATGGCATAAGCCTGGCGCAACGTCGCTCTTGCCTGTTTCACCCCGAATGGATCGCGGGCCTCGGCGGGCCGCAGACGGTCGCCGACGATCCTCTGCATCGGCTCGGCCACATAGAAGTCGAAGAAGCGATCCCACATCTCCACCTTCCAGCCGAGGTCCGGATCGTCCGGCACGAGCCGTATCCGCCCCGGATGGAAGCGTTGCAGATAGGTGATGACGGTCGTCGATTCGGCAACCGTCGCGCCCCGCTCCTCGTCGCGAAGCACGGGAAAGCGCAGCATCGGCCAGACCCGCCGGAAATCCTCGGTGGAGGCCGGATCACCGAGATCGACGACGACGCGCTCGAACGCGATGCCGTTCTCGTAGAGCGCGATCAGCGGCTTCCAGCAGAAGGCGGCAAGCGGATGATAGTGAAGCACGAGTGTCACGATGTCCCCTCTCCGAAACGCGCCTGCGCCTCGATCGCGAGGCGGCGCGTCCTCTCTGATCTGGCGATCCATCCAGCGGTACAGGACGGTAGAGGAAGCGGCATCATCTTGACAGCCCCCTCGCCCGCGAATACCGCGGCTCGCCGACAGCTCGGCAACCGGATCGGACCATCGCCATGCTTCGTCCCACCTCAGTTCCCGCCGCCTTCTCCGAAGAGGAATGCGACCGCATCGTCGCAATTGCCGCGGCGGCGCAGTTCGCCGACGCGGGGCTCGTGCGCGGCGAGCGGTCCGAGGCGATCCGCCGCGCGCGGATCAGCTGGCTCGACGATGCAGGCGATGCCGGCTGGGTCTTCGCCCGCATCGTCGACACCGTTGCCCGCGTCAACCGCGAGCATTTCAGCTTCGAGCTGACGGAATTCGCCGAGCGCATGCAGGTCGCCTGGTATGACGGGGGCGCCGGCGGACACTTCGACTGGCACAGCGACATCGGCGACGGCACGCTGGCCGCCCGGCGAAAGCTGACGATCGTCGTCCAGCTCTCCCACCCGACGGACTACGAAGGCGGCGAGTTGCAGACGAACTTCGACGGCCGGTCTTTATCGGCGACGCGCTCGCGCGGAAGCGCGACGGTCTTCCCGAGCTTCGTGCTCCACCGAGTGACACCGGTGAGCGCCGGCGGCCGCTACTCGCTGACCACCTGGGTGCACGGGCCGGATTTTCGCTAAGGGATCGCTGCGGTCAGGCGCTGCCCGTCTTGCCACGGGTGAAGAGCGCGCGCCCGTTCTCGTCGATGATCTGCCGGCCCTTGCGGATGATGGACCCCCGCGCCTCCTCTTCCGAGGCGAAGAGATCAGCCCGGATGAACGGGCGTTCCACCGTCTCGCCGTCGATGACGGTCGTGATCGTGCCCGCAAGGCGCCATTGCGACCCCTCGCGGACCGGCTGCGGCACGATCATGCAGTCCTTGTAGGGCTCCGCCTCGAGCGGCTTGCCCGCGGGCGCATCGGATTTGGCCTCGCCGCCGCCGAGCCAGCCGAATGCCTTCTTGAAGAATGAACTCATGCTCATTCATTAGCACGGGCAAACGCGTCCGGCCAATCGCCCATTGCGGGCGCCGACAGCGCGCTGCAACCGCTTAACGCTCTCTTCACGATACGGCGCTAAATTTCTCGGGGGCTGACAATGTGAGGAAAACGCGATGCCAGTCGCTGGAAAGGACATTCGCGAAG
>JBQCEN010000091.1:0-3052 GCA_051960215.1 Pararhizobium sp. | reverse complement strand
AAATCGAGCGTCGTGCCATAGGTCACGGGCCGGCCCGGCGCCTTGCGGCGGCCGCGCATGCGGACCCAGCCCGTCTCCAGGAGGACGTCGAGCGTTCCCTTCGACGTGGCGACGCCGCGGATCTCCTCGATTTCGGCGCGGGTCACGGGCTGGTGGTAGGCGATGATCGCCAGCACCTCGAGCGCCGCCCGCGACAGCTTCCGCACCTCCATCTGCTCGCGATGGACGAGGAAGGAGAGGTCGGCGGCGGTCCGGAAGGCCCACGCGTTGCCGACGCGCACGAGATTGACGCCGCGCTCCGCATAGAGCCTCGAAAGCCGCGTCATCACGGCATCGACGTCGAGGCCGTCCGGCAGCTTCTCGGCGAGCGCGCCGGCCCGCACGGGGTCGGCCGAGGCGAAGACGAGCGCCCCGGCGATGCGCTCGGCCTCGCGCGCCACGCGGTCGGCAAGGGCGTCGATCGCCTCGCCGCCTTCGGCGGTCTCATCCGCATCATCCTCGAAAACCTGGCGCTGCGCGGGCGTCGGAGCGGTCATCCTCATGATCTCCCGGAGCCGGACTGGATGCCGGCGGCGGGGCCGCGGCGCATGTAGATCGGGGCGAAGGCCTGCTCCTGGCGGATTTCCACCCGGCCCTCGCGCACGAGCTCGAGCGTCGCGGCGAACGAGCTTGCCAGCGCCGTCGTGCGCTCCGCCGGCGAGCTGAGATACCGCAGCAGGAACGTGTCGAGCGCCGTCCAGTCGCTCATCTCGCCGATCATCCGCGTCAGGATGCCGCGCGCATCCGCCAGCGCCCAGACGCGGCGGCGGGCGATCGTCACCTGCGTGACCGACTGGCGCTGACGCTCGGCGGCATAGGCGGTGAGCAGGTCATACAGCGACGCGACGTAGCGCGACCTCTTCTCGAGCACGGTGATCTCCGGCGCGCCGCGGGCAAAGACGTCGCGGCCGAGGCGGTTGCGGTTGACGAGCCGGTTCGCCGCTTCGCGCATCGCCTCGAGACGCTTCAGGCGGAAGGCGAGTTGGGCCGCCATCTCCTCGCCGCTCGGCCCGTCCTCCGGCTTCGGCTGCGGGATGAGCAGGCGCGACTTCAGATAGGCGAGCCAGGCCGCCATCACGAGATAATCGGCGGCAAGCTCGAGCCGGATACGGCGGGCGCGATCGATAAAGGCGAGATACTGCTCCGCCAGCGCCAGAACCGAGATCCGCGCGAGATCGACGCGCTGGTTGCGCGCGAGGTGCAGGAGCAGGTCGAGCGGGCCCTCGAAGCCTTCGGTGTCGACGACGAGCGTCGGCTCGTGCAGGCCGCGGTCCGCCGGCCCGTCTTCCTCGAAGGCGATCGCGACCGGCTTCGCCGGTCGCTCCGCGTTCGCCTCCATGGCCTCTTCGGCGGCCATCTCAGGCGACCGCCAGCAGTTCGCCGAACTCCGCCCGCAGAGCGGCCTCGTCGGCACCATCGGCGGGCAGGAAGGCGGCCATGACCGCGTCGGCCCGCTCGCGTGCGCGTCCGGAAAGGGCGGGCGTGGCCTGCACCACGGCCTTCATCTCGTCCATCAGGCCGTTGCAGTGCAGCGCGACATCGCAGCCGGCGGCGAGGATGGCGCGGGTCCGGTCGCTGTAGTCTCCGGAAAGGGCCTTCATCGAAACATCGTCGGACATCAAGAGTCCATCGAAGCCGATCGCGCCGCGGATGATCTCCTCGATCACGACGGGCGAGGTCGTCGCAGGACGATCGGCATCGAGCGCCGCATAGACCACGTGCGCCGTCATCGCCATCGGCTCATCCTTGAGCGCGCGGAAGGGCTTGAAGTCGCTCCCCTCGAGCTCCGCGCGCGACGCGTCGACCCGGGCGAGCTGCAGATGCGTGTCGACGGCGGCGCGACCGTGGCCCGGCACATGCTTCATCACCGGGAGGAGGCCGCCGGCCTTCAGCCCCGCAGCGGCGGCCGCACCGAGCGCCGCGACGGACCCGGCATCGTGGCCATAGGCGCGGTTGCCGATGACATCGTGGCCGCCGCCCTCGACCGGCACGTCGAGGACCGGAAGGCAATCGACGGAGATGCCGTAGCGGGAAAGATCGAAGGCATGCAGCCGCGACATCAGCCAGGCCGCCCGAAGCCCTGCCCCACGGTCGCGTCGATAAAGCTCGCCGATCACGGCCCCCGCCGGATACTTCTGAGCGAGAGGCGGCTTGATGCGCTGGACGCGGCCACCTTCCTGGTCGATCAGCACGGGCGCGTCGGGTCGGCCGATCGAATCCCGCAGCGCCGCGACGAGATCGGCGATCTGGACGTGCTCCTCGATATTGCGGCCGAACAGGATGAAACCCCAGGGCTGCTCGCCGGCATAGAACGTCCGCTCCTCCGCCGTCAGACGGGTTCCGCTGCAACCGAGGATCACTGCTTTTGATTCGCTCATGCCGGAATCATAGCGACGTCCCGCCGAAAGCACAGCCGGCGGCCTGCGTGATGCACAGGCCGCCGAATCGCTGCGTCAGACCTGATGGCGTTCTCGGTTCACCGAAACGGAAAGCCGGTTTCCACTTTTACTGGACACGCGTTAATGCGTGACGAAGCAGGAGCCTCCCACCGACTTGTAGCTCTCGCACAAGGAGATCGCCTGCTCGCGCGATCCCGCCGCGACACGGACGCGGTAGTAGACCCCCTTGCCCGTGATTTCGGCACGCTGGATATCGACGCCATGCCCGCCGATGACCGAGGAATAGCGGCGTGACAGGTTCTGGTAGGACGCCTTGGCGCCGGCTTCCGTCGGCTGCGAGGCGATCTGGATGAAGTATCCGCCGGGATTGGCCGGGGCCGCCTGCTGCGGCGTCGCCGCGGCCGTTGCCGCCGGCGGGGGCTCGCTTGCCTGCGGCGCGGGCCCCTGCGCGGCCGGCGGATTGGCCGGGGCGGCGGGTGCGGGAGCAACGGGCGCTGCCGCGGCCTGCTGCTCCGGCCGGATCGTCGGCACGGGCGCATGGACCGGCTCGGCGGAGGCCGATGGCGGTGCAAGCGGCGCGGCTGCGACGCCGGAGGCAGGCACCGTGGGGCCGG
>JBQCEN010000090.1:0-2114 GCA_051960215.1 Pararhizobium sp. | reverse complement strand
CCTGTGACGAGCACAGGAATGACGGTGGATGGGTGGTCGGTCTATCCGCAACGGTGAGGAGGGTGGCAACGGTGCAGGTGGGAAGGACGAAGGCAGTTGCCGGAGCGGGCGCCTCGACCATTCCGGGATGCATGTCTCCGGTGGGCCGTAATGCGCGCTCAGCAGTGCGAAGCATTTGGCGATGCAGGTCAGCATGCCGAGCGCCAGCACATCGACCTTGAGGATGTTCAACTCGTCGATGTCGTCCTTGTCCCATTCGATGAAGGTGCGCTCGTCCATCGCCGCATTGCCGATCGGCACGATCTCCTCCAGCGGGTCTTCCGTCAGAACGAAGCCGCCGACATGCTGCGACAGGTGCCGCGGAAACTCGATGAGTTCCTCAGTGAGTTCGATCGTCCGCTTCAGGTGCGGGTCGGAGATGTCGAGCCCCGCCTCCTTCACCTGCGATTCCGGCATGTCCTTGCCCCAGGAGCCCCAGACGGTCGAGGCGAGCGCCGTCGTGACGTCCTCGCTGAGACCCATCACCTTGCCGACCTCGCGCACGGCGCTGCGCGGCCGGTAGCTGATCACGGTCGCCGCGATCGCCGCCCGCCGCCGGCCGTAGCGGCGATAGATGTACTGCATCACCTCCTCGCGCCGCTCGTGCTCGAAATCGATGTCGATGTCGGGCGGCTCCTTGCGCTCCTTGGAAAGGAAGCGCTCGATCAGCAGGTCGTTCGTCGCCGGGTCGATCGCCGTGACGCCGAGGCAGTAGCAGACGGCGGAATTTGCCGCCGAGCCACGCCCCTGGCAGAGGATGCCCTGCGACCTGGCGAAGGCGACGATGTCGTGGACCGTCAGGAAATAGTGCGGGTAGTCGAGGTCTTCGATCAGCGAGAGTTCCTTGCGGAGCGCCGCCACCACCTTCTCCGGAATATTGCCCCGGTAGATCCGCTCTGCCCCCTCCCAGGTGAGCCTCTCCAGATGCGCCTGCGCAGATATTCCGGGCGGCACCGGCTCGTGCGGATAGTTGTACTTCAGTTCATCGAGGCTGAACCGGCAGCGATCGACGATCGTCGAGATCGCGGCCAGCGCCTCGGGAAAGGCCGCAAAGAGCCGCGCCATCTCGTCCGCCGGCTTCAGGTGCCGTTCGGCATTGGCGAGAAGCCGGAACCCCGCCTCCTCGATCCGGCATTTCTCGCGGATGCAGGTGACGACGTCCTGCAGCGGCCGCCGGTCGGGATGGTGGTAGTGCACGTCATTGGTCGCGACGAGCGGAACCTTGAGCCGCGCGCCGAGCCGGGCAATCGCCAGGCAGCGCGTCCGGTCCTCGCCGCGATAGAGGTGATGGATCGCCAGCCAGAGATCGCCGGGCACCCTCTCGCGCAACGCCAAAAGCCGGGTCTCGAACGCCGCCGTGTCCTGGAGATCGTCCGGCGGCAGCGCAATCAGCACCTGGCCCTCCACGTATTCCAGCATATCGGCGAAGGAGAAGCGGCAGTCGCCCTTGTCCGCGTCGAGCTTGCCCTTCGTCAGAAGCTTGCAGAGCCGCCCGTAAGCCGCCCTGTCCGTTGGGTAACAGAGACAGGAGAAGCCGTCCGTCGTGTCGAGCCGGGCGCCGACGAGAAGCCGTAGCCCTTCCTTCTTCGCCTGCGCATGGGCCCGCACGACGCCGGCGAGCGTGTTTCGGTCGGCCACGCCGATCGCGACATGGCCAAGCGCCTTCGCCTGGGTAACAAGTTCCTTCGGGTGCGAGCCGCCGCGCAGGAAGGAGAAATTCGTCGTGCATTGCAGTTCGGCATAGGGTGGCGGCGGAGCAGCGGGTTTCGCCGCCATCCCCTCCGCCCGCCTGAACGGGATCGGCTGATTTTCGGCCGGTCCGCTCACAGGAAGAGCCCGTGCACGTACCAGCGCGGCAGCGCACCTTCACTGAAGCCGCCCTCACGATAGAGCCAGTATTGCCGGCCCTCCCGGTCCTCGACGACGAAATAGTCGCGCACGGAAAGCCCGCGCCTGTCCGCCCGCCACCATTCGGGCGCGATCCGCTCCGGCCCGCTTGCCCGCGTGACGACGCGCTGCACCCGCCGCCATGTGAACTGCATCGGCGGCCCGTCCGGCACCTCGGCCGTCACCTC
>JBQCEN010000089.1:0-3293 GCA_051960215.1 Pararhizobium sp. | reverse complement strand
CAGGGTGAATTTCATGGTCTTCTTCTCTGGTGACCGGCTGGGCCGGCTATCGCGGGTTCAAGGCAGGCCGGGCCGCTTGGGGCCTCAGCTTCCGAGACCGCCGAAGAGGGTGGGAATGTCGAGCGGGCGGAAACCGTAATGCGACAGCCAGCGCACGTCGGCGTCGAAGAAGGCGCGCAGATCCGGCATGCCGTATTTCAGCATGACGATGCGGTCGATGCCCATGCCCCAGGCGAAGCCCTGGTACTCGTCCGGGTCCAGCCCGCCGGCGCGCAGCACGTTCGGATGGACCATGCCGCAGCCGAGGATCTCCATCCAGTCGCTGCCCTCGCCGAACCGCACCTCGGCGCCCGACCGGTCGCACTGGATGTCGACCTCGAGGCTCGGCTCGGTGAAGGGGAAGAAGGACGGGCGGAAGCGCATCGTCAGCGCCGGGACCTCGAAATAGGCCTTGCAGAACTCCTCGAGCACCCATTTCATATTGGCGATGTTCGCCGTCCTGTCGACGACGAGGCCCTCGACCTGATGGAACATCGGCGAGTGCGTCGCGTCCGAATCCTGCCGATAGGTCTTGCCGGGAATGACGATGCGGATCGGCGGCTTCTGCTTCTCCATGGTGCGCACCTGCACGGGCGAGGTGTGGGTGCGCAGCACCTTGCGCTCGCCGTTTTCGTCCGGCGGGAAGAAGAAGGTGTCGTGCATTTCCCTGGCCGGATGGCCCTCGGGGAAGTTCAGGGCGGTGAAGTTGTAGTAGTCCGTCTCGACGTCCGGCCCCTCGGCGATCGCAAAGCCCATGTCGGCGAAGATCGCGGTGATCTCGTCGATCACCTGGCTGATCGGATGGATGCGGCCGCGTTCGGCCGGCGAGGGGCGCACGGGCAGCGTCACGTCGACGCTCTCGCGGGCGAGCCGCGCCGTAATCGCCGCTTCCTTGAGCGCGCTCTTTCGCGCGGTGATCGCCTCGGCGACCTCGTTCTTGAGGCCGTTGATCGCCGGCCCCAGCACCTGGCGCTCCTCCGGGCTCATCGCCCCGAGCGTCTTCAGCTTCTCCGAGACGGCGCCCTTCTTGCCGAGCGCGGCGACCCGCACGGCCTCGATCGCCGGCTCGTCGTCTGCCGCCGCGACGTCGGCGAGGATGCGTTCCTTCAGGGCTTCGAGATCGGACATCGTGCTCTCTTCGTTTGGGGCGGTGTCTACGAGCGCCAGCGCAGCGTCTGCGGCTTGAGCGGGTTCCGGAAGGCGCGCTTCTCGGCGAGCGCCTCCTGCCATTCGGACTTGATGCGCGCCCACCAGCGCGCCTGCGTGTCGGCGTCGTTGATCATCATCAGCTTCGGCTCGAAGACGAGGCCCTCGCGCTGGCGGACCACCGCGAGCCGGTCCTGGCCGAGGAAGACGCCCATCAGGTATTCGACGAGCGGCCGGGCGAAGCGCACGAAGCCCATCGTCGAATAGAAGAACTGGTAGACCTCGGTGCGAGTGCCGTCGATCGGCGTCAGCGCGGTGACGGCGACGACGGAATGCTTCGACCCCTTGACGTCCTCGATGCGATAGCCGGGCAGGCGGTAGGCGATCTCGGTGGAGACGTCCTTGCCGAGGAGCTTGTAGACGAGGTTCTGCGGCGGCAGCTTGTGGCGCGCCATTCGCCAGCCCATCGGCGACGGCTCGAAGGACTTCTCCTTCGGGCGGAGCTTGCGGCCGTCCTTCTTGAACCACCAGGAGGTGTGGATATAGGCCGCATGCGTTGGGTCCATGAGGCCGAAGGCGGCATGGTCGATCGAGCAGTCGAATTCCTGCATGATCGCCGCCGCCGGCGCCATGTCGGCGGGGATGTGCGGGAAGATGTCGACGTCCGGCATCGGCCCGTCCTTCGGCTTTTCGCCGTCGGCGGCGAAATAGACCCAGACGAGCCCGTAGCGCTCGACGCAAGGATAGGCGCCGCAGCCGATCTTCGAAAGGTCGACCTCCTGGCCCTCGCGCAGGCTCGGGATTTCGACGCAGGTGCCTTTCGCGTCGAAGCGCCAGCCATGGTAGCAGCAGCGCACCGACGCCCCCTCGACCATTCCATAGGAGAGCGGAATGCCGCGGTGCGGGCAGAGGTTGCGCAGCGCGAAGACCTGGCCGGTCTCGCCGCGCACGATGACGACCGGTTCGCCGAGCAGCGTCTTGGCGATCATCCGGCCGGGCTTCAGCGCGCTGCCGGTCGTCGCGACGTACCAGCAGCCGCGGAGCATTTCGGCTTTCAGTCCCTGCATCGCCTTCATCGGTCGATCCTGTCCGTCGTCCATCTATCGCCATTGGCGATTAATGCGCCGCCGACAGCGCTGCAACGCAAATCCACGTGGGCTGCACGTTTGAGTGCCGCCCTTGTCTCTCCGCAGCGTCATCCTCGGCCTTGTGCCGAGGATCTGCTGACGCTGCGGCCGGGCGAGGCCCGCAGATGGTCGGCACAAGGCTGACCATGACGCCGATGAGAAACGTCCCTCATACGAAAAACCCGCACCGGTCCTGCCAGCGCGGGTTTCCCAAAATTCGAAATTCCAAAGAGGCTTCGGGAAGGCGCTGGCTTAGCGGACAGCGCTTTCAAAAGCGTTCGGCGTGGTGTCCTTGAGGTAGGCGAGCGCCGTCTTCGCGGCCTCGACCAGCGCCCCGAAGGCGGCCGCGTCGTGGATCGCGAGATCGGAAAGGACCTTGCGGTCGACCTCGATGCCGGCCTTGTTGAGGCCGTCGATGAAGCGGCCATAGGTGAGGCCGTGCTCGCGGACCGCCGCGTTGATGCGCTGGATCCAGAGGGCCCGGAAGTTACGCTTGTTCACCTTGCGGTCGCGATAGGCGTACTGCTTGGAGCGATCGACGGCCGCCTTCGCGGCGCGGATCGTGTTCTTGCGGCGGCCGTAGAAGCCCTTCGCCTGCTTCAGGACCTTCTTGTGCTTGGCGTGGGCGGTGACGCCTCTCTTGACGCGTGCCATGCGATGATCTCCTTAAAATCCGGTCGTGATGATGCCTGGACGCCTAGTGGCTGTTCGGCATGAAGCCCTTGACGATCTTCGCATCGGCGTCCGAAAGGACCATCGTGCCGCGCGCGTCGCGGATGAACTTGTTGGACCGCTTGATCATGCCATGGCGCTTGCCGGCCGCGGCCGACTTGACCCGGCCCGTCGCCGTGATCTTGAAGCGCTTCTTGCAAGACGACTTCGTCTTCATCTTGGGCATTTTGCTACTCCTTCAACGGAAAAACCCGCCCTGGCGGCGGCTTCCTTTGTTGTTCTTGTCGGATATCCGGCGATGACCCGGTT
>JBQCEN010000088.1:0-2781 GCA_051960215.1 Pararhizobium sp. | reverse complement strand
GATGTCCCAGACCTCCGGCTTCTCCTTCTCGACCAGCTTTTTCGCCTGCTTGACGGTCGACGAATAGCCCTTCGCGTCAAGCCGCGCATAGATGAACGGCTTGAAGAGCTCGAGCGCCATCTTCTTCGGCAGGCCGCACTGGTGCAGCTTCAGTTCCGGACCGGTCACGATGACCGAACGGCCCGAATAGTCGACGCGCTTGCCGAGCAGGTTCTGCCGGAACCGGCCCTGCTTGCCCTTCAGCATGTCGGAGAGCGACTTCAGCGGACGCTTGTTGGCGCCGGTGATGACGCGGCCGCGCCGGCCGTTGTCGAACAGCGCGTCGACGGACTCCTGCAGCATCCGCTTCTCGTTGCGGATGATGATGCCCGGCGCCCGGAGCTCGATCAGCCGCTTCAGACGATTGTTGCGGTTGATGACGCGGCGGTAGAGGTCATTGAGGTCCGACGTCGCGAAGCGGCCGCCGTCGAGCGGCACGAGCGGGCGCAGGTCCGGCGGGATCACCGGCACGACCTTCATGATCATCCACTCCGGCCGGTTGCCGGACTCGAGGAAGTTCTCGACGATCTTGAGCCGCTTCAGGATCTTCTTCTGCTTGAGATCGGACGTCGTCTCGGCCATCTCGGCGCGCAGGTCGCCGGCGATCTTCTCGAGGTCCATCGCCGCGAGCATCTCGTAGATCGCCTCGGCGCCGATCATCGCCGTGAAGGAGTCCTCGCCGAACTCGTCGATGGCGAGCATGTACTCCTCTTCGGAGAGGCGCTGGTTCTCCTTCAGTGACGTCAGGCCCGGCTCCGTCACGATGTAGTTCTCGAAGTAGAGAACCCGCTCGATGTCCTTGAGCGTCATGTCAAGCAGCGTGCCGATGCGGCTCGGCAGCGACTTCAGGAACCAGATGTGCGCGACGGGTGCGGCGAGCTCGATGTGGCCCATGCGCTCGCGGCGGACGCGCGACAGCGTCACCTCGACGCCGCACTTCTCGCAGATGATGCCCTTGTACTTCATGCGCTTGTACTTGCCGCACAGGCACTCGTAGTCCTTGATCGGGCCGAAGATGCGCGCGCAGAAGAGGCCGTCGCGTTCAGGCTTGAACGTACGGTAGTTGATCGTCTCCGGCTTCTTGATCTCGCCGTACGACCAGGAGAGAATCTTCTCAGGGCTCGCGATCGAGATGCGGATCGAATCGAACGTCTGCGCAGGCGCCTGAGGGTTGAAGAGATTCATGACCTCTTGGTTCATGCCTATTCTCCTATAGGGGCCCCGGAAGGCCCTCGGCTGGCGGTCGCGGCCGGCAATCCCGGGATCCGGCGGACCGCTTCAAATCCATGAAAAGCCGCGCACCGGCACGGCCTTTGCGCCCGTCGTCATGCCCGCTGGGCAGCGTCACGGGAGCGGGTGCGCGCCGCAGAGCGCGCACCCTTTCGTCTCGTTTATTCCGCTGCGTCCGGCAGGCTTTCCATCGGCTGCGTCTCGTCGACCCTGGTGTTCTCCAGTTCGACGTTGAGACCCAGGGAGCGCATCTCCTTCACGAGCACGTTGAAGCTCTCCGGAATGCCGGCCTCGAAGGTGTCGTCGCCACGGACGATCGCCTCGTAGACCTTCGTACGCCCGGCGACGTCGTCCGACTTCACCGTCAGCATCTCCTGAAGGGTATAGGCCGCGCCATAGGCTTCAAGGGCCCACACCTCCATTTCGCCGAAGCGCTGTCCGCCGAACTGCGCCTTGCCGCCGAGCGGCTGCTGGGTCACCAGCGAGTACGGACCGATCGAGCGGGCGTGGATCTTGTCGTCCACCAGGTGGTTGAGCTTCAGCATGTACATGTAGCCCACCGTCACCTGCCGGTCGAACGGCTCGCCCGTGCGCCCGTCATAGAGCGTCGACTGGCCGGTGCCGCTAAGACCCGCCTTCTCCAGCATCTCCGTCACGTCAGGCTCGGACGCACCGTCGAAGACCGGCGTTGCGATCGACACGCCGCGCCTGACCTGCTCGGCCATGCGCAGGATCGACTGGTCGTCGTACTCGCCGATCGGCTCGCCCTTCGGGCCGGAGCCAAGGACATCGTCGATCGTCGCGCGCAGCGGTGCGACGTCGCCCGACTCCCTGTAGGCGTCGAGCAGATCGCCGATCTTGCGGCCGATGCCGGCACAGGCCCAACCGAGATGCGTCTCGAGGATCTGGCCGACATTCATGCGCGAGGGCACGCCGAGCGGGTTGAGCGCCACGTCGACATGCGTCCCGTCTTCCAGGAACGGCATGTCTTCGATCGGCAGGATCCGCGACACGACGCCCTTGTTGCCGTGACGGCCCGCCATCTTGTCGCCGGGCTGGATCTTGCGCTTCACCGCGACGAAGACCTTGACCATCTTCATCACGCCGGGCGGCATCTCGTCGCCGCGCTGCACCTTCTCGACCTTGTCCATGAAGCGCTGCTCGAGGCGCGACTTGGACTCGTCGTACTGCGCACGCAGCGCCTCGATCTCGCCCTGGAGCTTCTCGTCCTCGACGGCGAACATCCACCACTGCGAACGCGGATAGTCACCCATCGCGGCTGCGTCGAGCGGGGTGCCCTTCTTGAAGCCCTTCGGCCCGGCGACCGCCGTCTTGCCGTTGAGCATCTCCGAAAGGCGCCCGTAGACGTTCCGGTCGAGGATCGCCTGCTCGTCGTCGCGGTCCTTGGCGAGACGCTCGATCTCCTCGCGCTCGATCGCCATGGCGCGCTCGTCCTTCTCCACGCCGTGGCGGTTGAAGACGCGCACCTCGACGACCGTGCCGAAGGTTCCG
>JBQCEN010000087.1:0-10412 GCA_051960215.1 Pararhizobium sp. | reverse complement strand
GTCTCCGCCCCCTTCCATTGCGCGCTGATGGCACCCGCCGCCGATGCGATGCGCGAAGCCCTCGCCAGGACGAAGAAGGGCGCGCTCGCCATCCCGGTCGTCGCCAACGTGCGCGCCGAGCCGGTGATGGATGCGGCCGAGGAGGCCGATCTCCTCGTCGCGCAGGTGACCGGCCGCGTGCGCTGGAGCGAGACGGTTTCGTGGCTCGCGGCAAACGGCGTCGACACGCTCCATGAGATCGGCGCCGGCAAGGTCCTGACCGGCCTTGCCCGCCGCATCGACAAGACGCTCGCGACAACCTCCGTCGGCTCTCCCGTCGAGATCGAGCAGGCCTTGGCATCACTTCTCTCGTCGGCGCGCCGATCCGGTTGAAATGCCGGCCGCGCCCATTTCTATTGAGGCTTTCGCGAAGGAAGGAAAGCGCATGTTTGATCTGACCGGGCGCAAGGCCCTCGTGACCGGCGCGACGGGCGGCATCGGCGAGGCGATCGCGCGTGCGCTGCATGCCCAGGGCGCCACTGTCGGCCTGCACGGAACCCGCGCCGAGAAGCTCGAGGCGCTTGCCGGCGACCTCGGTGAGCGGGTGAAGCTCTTTCCGGCCGACCTCTCCGACCGCGAGGCCGTGAAGGCGCTCGGCGCCAGGGCCGAAGCCGAGCTCGAAGGTGTCGACATCCTCGTCAACAATGCCGGCATCACCAGGGACGGACTGTTCGTCCGCATGTCGGACGCCGACTGGGACGCCGTGCTGGAAGTGAACCTGACGGCGGTCTTCCGCCTGACGCGCGAGCTGACCCATCCGATGATGCGCCGCCGCCAGGGGCGCATCATCAACATCACCTCCGTCGTCGGCGTCACCGGCAATCCGGGCCAGGCGAACTACTGCGCCTCGAAGGCGGGCATGATCGGATTCTCGAAGTCTCTCGCCCAGGAGATCGCGACCCGCAACGTCACCGTCAACTGCGTGGCGCCGGGCTTCATCCAGTCGGCGATGACGGACAAGCTCAACGACAAGCAGAAGGAGACGATCATGGGCGCGATCCCGATGCGCCGCATGGGGACCGCAGCCGAGGTCGCCTCCGCCGTCGCCTGGCTCGCCTCAAACGAGGCCGCCTACGTCACCGGCCAGACGATCCACGTGAACGGCGGTATGGCGATGATCTGACCGGCCTGCGGTCAGGCGTCATCCGGCGGACCTCCGGCCACCCGGGGAACAACCACGCCGCGCGCGTCTTCTATAGGCTTCCCGGCGCGGCCAAACCATGTTAAGGGCCGCCGCGATGCCGGGACGGGTGGCTTTTCAGGCTCAGGAATCGCCTTGAGGAGCCGGCCCGGCTGCAATCCACAGATCGGCTTGCCAGGCGCGCCGGATGCCGTTGAAAAATGGTGCCGGCAGCTTGATTAGGGGTACTGATGCCGCTAACGAGGCATGAGCAAAACGGAATTAGGTCGAGGAAACCGACATGAGCGATATCGCAGACCGCGTGAAGAAAATTGTTGTCGAGCATCTGGGCGTTGATGCCGACAAGGTCGTGGAAAGCGCCAGCTTCATCGATGACCTCGGCGCCGATTCGCTGGACACGGTCGAGCTCGTGATGGCCTTCGAGGAAGAGTTCGGCGTCGAGATCCCGGACGATGCGGCCGACACGATCCTGACCGTCGGCGACGCGATCAAGTATATCGAGAAGTCGCAGGCCTGAGGCCTGGCGGCTCATGGGGCGGACCGTCCCGTCCGCCCCCCGGACTGGACCGGCCGGAAGCGCCCCGTTGCTCGCAGCGAACCGCAATCGGATAACCAGGGACAATCGATGAGACGCGTCGTCATCACCGGCATGGGCATGGTTTCGCCGCTCGGAAGCGGCGTCGAGACGACCTGGAGCCGGCTCATCGAGGGACGCAACGGCGCCGTCAAGGTGACCGAGTTCGAGGTCGAGGACCTGCCTGCGAAGATCGCTTGCCGCATTCCGGTCGGCGACGGCACCAACGGCAGCTTCAATCCGGACGACTGGATGGAGCCGAAGGAGCAGCGCAAGGTCGATCCGTTCATCGTCTATGCGATGGCGGCGGCCGACCAGGCGCTCGACGATGCGAATTGGCATCCGACGTCGGACGAGGACCAGATCGCGACGGGTGTTCTCATCGGTTCCGGCATCGGCGGCCTCGATGGCATCGTCGAAGCCGGCTATACGCTGCGCGACCGCGGCCCGCGCCGCATCTCCCCCTTCTTCATTCCCGGCCGCCTCATCAACCTCGCCTCCGGCCAGGTCTCGATCCGCCACGGCCTGCGTGGCCCGAACCACGCGGTCGTCACGGCCTGTTCGACGGGCGCGCACGCGATCGGCGATGCAAGCCGGCTGATCGCGCTCGGCGATGCCGACGTGATGGTGGCGGGCGGAACGGAGTCGCCGATCTGCCGCATCGCGCTTGCCGGCTTCGCCGCCTGCAAGGCGTTGTCGACCAGCCACAACGACGATCCGCAGAACGCATCGCGCCCGTATGACCGCGACCGCGACGGCTTCGTCATGGGCGAGGGCGCCGGCATCGTCGTGCTCGAGGAGCTCGAGCACGCGAAGGCCCGCGGCGCGAAGATCTATGCCGAAGTCATCGGCTACGGCCTGTCGGGCGACGCCTATCACATCACCGCGCCGTCGGAGAACGGCGAAGGCGCCTTCCGTTGCATGCAGGCGGCGCTGAAGCGCAGCGGTCTGACGCCTTCCGACATCGACTACATCAATGCCCATGGCACCTCGACCATGGCCGACACCATCGAGCTCGGCGCCGTCGAGCGGCTCGTGGGCGACGCCGCCTCTAATATCTCGATGTCGTCGACCAAGTCGGCGATCGGCCATCTCCTCGGCGCTGCCGGCGCGGTGGAGGCGATCTTCTGCGTCCTCGCAATCCGCGACAGCGTCGCGCCTCCGACGCTCAACCTCGCCAACCCGGAGCGCGAGACGGCGATCGACCTCGTCCCGAAGGTCGCGCGCAAGCGCAGGATCGATGTCGCGCTCTCCACCTCGTTCGGCTTCGGCGGAACGAACGCGTCGCTGGTGCTGCGCCGCCACGAGGCCTGAGCGCCAGCCTTTCGCCGGGTCCCGCGTTCGGTCCCGCTTTTAGCCAAATTGCGCGCGATAACAGCCGGGGTGAGTCGGCCAGCCACGAATTCGAGGCATTCATTGAACGAGACGAACGACAGCAACGGCGGCCCGTCGACCGGCGCGGATGCCGGTCAGGGCGGCCCCTTCGTGCCGAAATCGGCAAGGGACGCGTTGAGGCCGGAGAAGGCTCCCCCGCCGCCACGCCGTTCGCGCCGCGCGCGCAGCCAGCTCGTCATCTTCGGCAATTTCGTCTTCTCGACGCTCGTCCTCCTCGCCATCCTCGCGCTCGGCGCCGTCTATTTCGGCAAAGTCGAGTTCGAACGGCCCGGCCCGCTCGCCCACAACACGACCTTCTTGGTGAAGAAAGGCGCGGGCGTTAGCGAGATCGCCAACGACCTCGAACGCCAGAACATCATCAGCGATGCACGCCTCTTCCGGATCGCGAGCATCGCCCACATGCGCCACGGCACGCTCAAGGCGGGTGAATACGGCATCGAGGCCCACGCCTCGATGAAGGAGGTCATGGACCTGCTACGCTCCGGCAAATCGATCCTCTATTCGCTGACGCTGCCCGAGGGGCTGACCGTCCAGGAAATCTTCGACCGGATGCGTGCCGACCCGGTGCTGACCGGTGATCTGCCGGACAAGTTGCCCGAGGAAGGGACGCTCTGGCCCGATACCTACAAGTTCACGCGAGGGACGAGCCGGCAGGAGATCCTCGCGGAGATGGAGGCGGCGGACAAGCGGATCGTCGATGAGATCTGGTCGCATCGCGATCCCGACCTGCCGATCAAGAACAAGCAGGACTTCGTGACGCTCGCCTCGATCGTCGAGAAAGAGACAGGCAAGGCCGACGAGCGGCCGATGGTGGCGTCCGTCTTCCTCAACAGGCTGGAGAAGGGGATGCGGCTCCAGTCCGATCCGACGGTGATCTACGGCGTCTACGGCGGCAAGGGGAAACCGTCGGGTACGCCGCTCTACCAGTCGGACCTCGACAAGGACACGCCCTACAACACCTATCTGCACAAGGGCCTGCCGCCGACGCCGATCGCCAATCCGGGCCGCGCTGCGCTCGAGGCCGTCGCCAATCCGTCGAAGACCGACGACCTCTATTTCGTCGCCGACGGTACAGGCGCCCACGTATTCGCCGCCTCGCTCAAGGAGCACAACGCGAACGTCCGCCGCTGGCGCGAGATCCAGGCTGACCGTGCCAAGGAAGCGGACAAGAACCAGGTTGCCAAACCCGCCGAGGCGGCCCAATAACCGGAACCAACGCTGGGCCACGAGGGGCGGGTTTCTATGCTGCAATCGATGACCGGGTTCGCCCGGAGCGAGGGGACAACGGGGCCCGTCCGCTGGGTCTGGGAGCTTCGCTCGGTCAACGGCAAGAGCCTCGACCTGCGCCTGCGCCTGCCGCAGGGCTACGAGCGGCTCGAGCCGGAGGTGCGGCGGATTTGCTCTGCCGTATTCTCCCGCGGCAACATCCAGGTGTCGCTCGCCGCTGCCGGCGGGACGGCGGCGCCGGAGGCCCGGCTCAACGAGCGTGTCCTCGAGACGGTGCTTGCGGCGGCGGCCGAGCTGGCGCGGCGGGGCGATGTCCAGCCGCCCCGCGTCGA
Source organism: Pararhizobium sp. (assembly GCA_051960215.1). Taxonomy (GTDB): domain Bacteria; phylum Pseudomonadota; class Alphaproteobacteria; order Rhizobiales; family Rhizobiaceae; genus Pararhizobium_B. Next base: position 5,704 of record JBQCEN010000087.1, on the reverse strand, counting down.
TGGCCTCCTCAACATCCGCGGCGTCCTGGAATTCGTCGAGCCGGAAGAGGATGAGGCGGCGCGGGCCGCCCGCGACAGCGATTGCCTCGCGGGTCTCGAAGTCGCCGTTGCCGCGCTGAAGGCGGCGCGGGCGGCGGAGGGCGCGGCGCTGCGGATCATTCTCGAAGGCCACGTCGCGACAATCGCTAACCTCGTCGAGATGATCGAGGGCGACCCGGCGCGCGATGCCCGTGCGATCCGGGAGCGCCTCGATGCGCAGGTCGCGCTCCTCCTCGCCGGCCAGCAGGGCCTCGATCCGGCACGGCTTGCCATGGAGGCGGCGCTGCTTGCCACGAAGGCGGATGTGCGCGAAGAACTCGATCGGCTGAAGGCGCATGTCGCCGCGAGTCGCGAGCTGCTTGCCGGTGAGGGGCCGGTGGGCCGGCGGCTGGATTTCCTCGCTCAGGAATTCAACCGCGAGGCCAACACGATCTGCTCCAAATCGAATGCCGCCTCGATCACAGCGGCGGGGCTCGATATGAAGGTGACCATCGACCAGTTCCGCGAACAGGTCCAGAATCTGGAGTAAGCGTCATGCTTCCGGCCGCCCCGTCCCCCGTCGCGATCAGCCGCCGCGGCCTGATGCTCGTTCTCTCCTCGCCATCGGGCGCCGGCAAGTCGACCATCGCCCGGACCCTGCTCGAAAACGATCCCGAGCTCAGCCTCTCCGTCAGTGTCACGACCCGCAAGCGCCGCCCCAGCGAGATCGAGGGCGTGCACTACAAGTTCGTCTCGATGCGCGAGTTCGAACGCCTGCGCGACACGGACGCGCTGCTCGAATGGGCGGAGGTCCACGGCAATTTCTACGGCACGCCGCGCCAGCCGGCCGAGGAGGCGATGGCGGAGGGGCGCGACATGCTCTTCGACATCGACTGGCAGGGCGCCCAGCAGCTCCAGGAGAAGATGCCGGCCGACGTCGTGGCGATCTTCATCCTGCCGCCGTCCGTCTCCGAGTTGCGCTCCCGGCTGCACCGGCGCGCCGAAGACAGCGAGTCCGTCATCGAGACGCGGCTTGCGAACGCGCGCGAGGAGGTGCAGCACTGGCGCGATTACGATTATGTCGTGCTCAACGACGACCTGAACGGCGCCTTCCAGTCAGTCCGCGCCATCGTCCAGGCCGAGCGCCTGAGGCGTGATCGGCGCCAGGGCCTCTTTGATTTCGTGACGCGCCTCCTCGAAGAGCAGCCGGCTCGCGCGCGCGACTGATCACGCCGCAAACCGCTACCTTACCAAGTTTTAATGTTCCCGAATTTGGCGCTAAGCGGCTGAAGAACAACGTTCTCTTCGGCCGGCGGCGGGTCGATTGCCGCCATTTGCGCCGAAACCCGCCCCTTACGGTTCATTCCGGCGGCGCCTGATGTTACGCTCCGATTATTACCGAATGAAATGTTCTGTGACTAAGGAGGAAGATCATGGCTCAGGAAAGCATGTCCACACGGTGGTCCAACTATCGTCCGTCGAAGGCACTCTGGTTCTGGTCCTGCATCGTCTGCATCGCCGCGACGATGATTATCGGTTTCACCGCCGGGGGCTGGGTGACCGGCGGAACGGCGAAGCGGATGGCCGAGACCGCGGCGCAGGACGGCCGCACGAAGCTCGCCGCGACGGTCTGCGTCGACAGGTTCGTTGCAAGTGCCGATCCGGCCGCCTTCGCCAAGTTGAAAGCCGCTGACTCCTGGGACCGTGGCGACATCGTCGCGAAGGGTGGATGGGCGAAGATCGAGGGCGTCGATGGCGACATCCCGGGCGTCGCCGATGCTTGCGCCAAGCACATCGCCGCGATGGACGCTCTTCCGGCAAGCGCGACCGGCACGCCGGCCGGCGCGACGACCGCTGCGACGACGACGGAGCAGAACGGCTGATCTTCGAGAGGACGCGTCCGAACACGACGAGGAATGAACTTCGCGGTCCGATGAAGTGCGGATGATCTAATGGCGCCCCGGCACCTCGTGTCGGGGCGTCTCGCGCTCGGGGGCGGGCGCCTGACGATCGGCCGCCCGCGCCAGGGCACAGAACTCGGCGACGCTCAGCGTCTCCGCGCGCCGCGTCGGATCGATGCCGACCGCCTCGAGCAGCGCGACGCCGCCGACCGGCTTCAGGCTCTGGCGGAGCATCTTGCGGCGCTGCCCGAAGGCGGCCTGCGTCACCCGGCCAAGCGCCGCGCTGCTGCAGGGCAGCGGCGTCGCCCGCGGCGTCAGATGCACGACGGAGGAGGTGACCTTCGGCGGCGGCGTGAAGGCCTGGGGCGGGATGTCGAAGGCGATCGAGGCCTGGGTTCGCCAGCCGGCAAGGACGCCGAGCCGGCCATAGGCATCCGAGCCCGGCGCCGCGACGATGCGCTCGGCCACCTCGCGCTGGAACATCAGCGTCATCGATTCGTAGAAGGGCGGCCAGGGCTCTGCGAGGAGCCAGCCGAGAAGAAGCTGGGTCCCGACATTGTAGGGCAGGTTGGCGGCGATCCGCGCCGGGCGGCCGCCCGCAAGCGCTGCCATGTCCACCGTCAGAGCGTCGGCCTCGACGATCTCCAGCCGCCCCGGATAGTGCGCCGCGATCTCGGCCAGCGCCGGCAGGCAGCGCGGGTCGCGCTCGATCGCGACGACCCGCGGCGCGCCGAGCGCCAGCAGCGCCCGCGTCAGCCCGCCGGGGCCGGGGCCGACCTCGATCACCGTCCGGCCGTCGAGCGGCCCGGCGGCGCGCGCCACCTTCTGCGTCAGGTTGAGGTCGAGCAGGAAGTTCTGGCCGAGCGCCTTGCGCGCATCGATGCCGTGCCGCGCGATCACCTCGCGCAGCGGCGGCAGCCCGTCGAGCGCCGCCATCAGGCGCCGGTCCGCGCCGTCTCCGGCGGGAGGGCTGCGCCCTCGGCGAGTTCGGCGGCAAGTCGAAGCGCCGCGACCAGGCTGCCGGAGCGGGCGGTGCCAGTGCCGGCGAGGGAGAAGGCGGTGCCGTGATCGGGCGAGGTGCGGATGAACGGCAGGCCGAGCGTGACGTTGACGCTGTCGTCGAAGCCGAGCGCCTTTGCGGGGATCAGCGCCTGGTCATGATACATGCAGATCGCCGCGTCATACTCGGCGCGTGCGGAATCGTGGAACATCGTGTCGGCGGGCAGCGGCCCGCGCACGTCGAGACCCTCGGCCGCAAGCGCCGCGATCGCCGGCATCACGATCTCGATGTCCTCGCGACCGAGCGCGCCGTCCTCGCCGGCATGCGGATTGAGGCCGGAGATCGCGAGCCGCGGCCGTGCGATCCGGAAGCGGGACCGGAGGTCGGCGTCGACGATCCGGACGGTGCGCACGATCAGCTCCGTCGTGAGCTGGCGGGGCACCTCGCTCAAGGGAATGTGGATCGTTACCGGCACCGCTTTCAGCTTTGGTCCCGCGAGCATCATCACCGGCATCACGGGTTGCCCCGTCCTCGTCTCCGCCAGGTGGGCGAGGAATTCCGTGTGGCCGGGGAAACCGAAGCCGGCGCCGTAGAGCACCGACTTGGCGATCGGATTGGTGACCACCGCCCCGCAGGCGCCGGAAGAGGCAAGGGCGACGGCGGCCTCGATCGAGGCGATGACGGCGCCCGCTGCCGCTGTGGCCGGCTTGCCCGCGGCCACCGGGCCGCCGCAGGAGACGGGCAGGACGGGGAGGGCTGTCGCGAAATGCGCCGGAGCCGCCTCCGGCGATACCTCGGCGATCGGCACATCGAGACCCAGTCGGCGGGAGCGCCCGGCAAGCACGGCCGGATCAGCAAGGGCGATGAACGGCGAGAGCTTCAGCTCGCGACGGCGCAGCCACGCGTCGAGCGTGATGTCCGGACCGATCCCGGCCGGATCCCCCATGGTGAGGGCAAGCGCGCTCATGTTCCGATCGTCCGCGCCGCCGGCAGCCGCGGCCTGGAGCGTTTCCATGAAAAGCGGAAGCCGGCTTTCCGTCCGGAAACGCGAGAAAGCAAAAGCATGGATCGCTTCCGCAATTCGACGAAGCGTGGAAGCGATCCAGAGCGTTTCCAGGAAAAGTGGAAGCCGGTTTTCCGTCCGGAAACGCGAGAACGCAACAGCATAGATCGCTTCCGCAATTCGACGAAGCGTGGAAGCGATCTATGGGTTGATGATCGTCGCATGCTTGCGCAGCAGGTCGAGCAGGTCCTTGCTGTCCGAATTGGAGCTGCTCTCGTCTTCGCTCTGCGCCTTGAACACGGTCGCCGCCGCAAGATCGTCGGAGACCTTCTTCGCCGAGCAGACGGCGATGAATTCGACGCCCCGGTCCGTCACGCGGATCGGCGTCGTCTTCCCCTGCGGCGTCTTGTCGATGTAGTCCTTCCAGTCCGGCGGCAGTTCCGGCTCCATGATGCGGCCGAGATCGCGCACAGCGACGTCGCGCAGTTGCGCGGCCACGTCGCGGGTGTTGTCGCAGCCCTGGAAGCGCGAGCGCATGCCCTCCGCCTGCGTCTTGCGGATCGACAGCGTGCTCTTCTTGCCCTTCGGCACGACGAAGATCACCTGCTGCAGGATGTACTCGGTCGTCGACGGCTTCTCCTTGCCGTTCTCGAGCATCTTCGACACGAGGTCGTGCGTGTCGGCCTGTCCGGCGGAGTGCGCCTTGACGAGGCGCGGCCAACTCATCTGGACGGCGATGAACGACTTGAAATGCTTCTCGCCGACGCCGGCGCGCGTCAGGATCTGCGTCAGCTGGCTCGGGGTCAGCTTGTTCGCCTTGGCGAAGCGCGCATAGGAGGCATCGACGGCGTCGGTCGAAACGGAGGCATGGGCACGGGCGATCGCCTGCGCCTTCAGCGTCTGCTCGACCATCTGCTCCTTGGCCTTGGCGCGCAGGTCGCCCTTCGTGTGCTGGAGGCGCAGGAAGGCGATGCGATGTTCGATGTCGTAGTTGGTGATCGGCTGCCCGTTGACCACGACCTGGATCGACGTCGCGGCGACCGCCGGGGTCGCGGCCGTCGCCGCAAGCGAAACAGCTCCGAACGCTCCGCCGCAGAGAACAAGGGCTCGCAGCGCGTTGGCGAAGGTCTTCATGGCCTTAAATTCCTCCAGATGCCTTCCGGCACCATCTTTCCCTCGCGATGGCAGGATGCCGCCTCAATGACGCGCGGGTTTGGCAAAACCATGACGTTGCCGACGACCGCCTCCATCAGTTCGGAACCGTATATGTCGCCGGGCGCAGATTGTTGTTGGACCCGACATTGACGTCTCCGAGGGTACGGAAGCTGAGCGTCGCGCCGACTTTCCATCTTTCCGGGGAATTTTCCTCGGCGTTTCGGTCCTGCGAAAAGGCGACGTTGAAGGCGAAGCACTCGTTGTCGAAGGCGAGGCCGATGCCGTCGCGGGTGATTTCGCTCTGCTCGAAATTGTAGGTGACGTTGCCGTAGACATGCCAGCTTTGCGAGAAGTTCAGCAGCGCGTTGGTGCTCACCTCGCGCTGCGTCTCTAGGCTGCCATATTCCGGCTGCGGGGCGATCTGCGAATAGGTGACGCCGGCCGCAAACCGCGGATTGGTATAGGCGCCGGTGAGGTCGGTGCGCTTGACGTCGAACGTATCCTTGTCGAAGCGCCCGCCGGCATTGGCCGAAAGGCCGATCGGCAGCGCGAACCCGACCGAGCCGACATAGTCGGAGACGTCGGTGTCGAGGCCGGAGTCATGGCCGGCATAGACGAGGTCAGGCG
>JBQCEN010000086.1:0-14423 GCA_051960215.1 Pararhizobium sp. | reverse complement strand
GCTCCAGCCGTTGCGCCGCCACCGGCGAAGGCATAGCCCGGAATAGTAGCCGCAATCACAGTCGCAGCGACAAGTAGTGTCTTGCGCATCGGAAGTCTCCTCGCATCGTTTACGAGGAAATAAATTAACGAGCGCGAATATCGTTCCAGCGGCGACTTCACGGATCGCAATAGTGGTTCACACAGCGCGAAGGGAATGCGGCGGCGTAAGCGCATTCGGAAGGAACGTTCGCGCGATGGACTGGTTGGGCGGTTGAAGGAGAACAACGATGCCCAAGCCGACGGATATGCATACGCCGAGCGTGCGCGAAGCGGATGGCCGCGGCGTGCCGGAGAAGGACGACAGCGCGGAAATCGGCAATCGCGAGCACGATCAGGCCCCGACGGCGCCAAAGACCAGCGGGGCGCCGCCGCGCGGCAAGGAACCGCTTCCCAATCCCGCCGCAGACAGAAACGTCGACGGCCCTCGCGTTGCCGGAACGACGCCGCGGCCGCCGGGCAAGCCGATCGTCGGAAGCCAGCGGTAGAGCCCCGCCCTGCACTTCCTGCAATGCCTCCGCCGACCTGACCGCCAAGGCCGACTCGCGCCGGTGCAGACAAGTTGACGCCGCAATCGCCGCCGCGCTAAAGCCGCAGACGTGAGGAAGGCGCGAGGCGCCCGCCCGCGCGGGTTCGCGCGGCGGAAGCCGGGCCAGCCCCTCCCCGCGGAGGAGTGGCCGAGCGGTTTAAGTCACCGGTCTTGAAAACCGGCGTACGGGAGACCGTACCGTGGGTTCGAATCCCACCTCCTCCGCCACTCGCCCTCGCGAACGCGTTCTCCCCATCCAGCTGCGGCCGGATTTTTCCGTTGTTGTCGAGAGTTATGCGGGCGGGGCTGAGCACTAGCCCCAGCGCCAAGAGGCCCGAAAGCGTTCTCTCGGGGGCGATATTCTCCGGAGCTGTTGACTGCGCGGATTTGGTGCAAAGCTTGCAAGGGCCTGAAAAGGCTGAGTTAACTGCGAGCCCAACCTGGACACTTCGATGCCAGTGGCGCTGTCGAAACGGGACCGAAAACAAACTCTCTCAATCCTCATGGGATGAGCCGCCAGATCTACTCCGCCGGCTCAGTGAGTGCCGCGTGCTTCGTGATGATGTCCTGCACTTCGCCCGGCTTGAACGCGACATCCCATGCCCAGCGCCCGAAACCGCCTGCCGTGTTGATGGCCTTGACCCATTCGTTCAGCGCGTCCCGCTTGGCCTTGTTCTGTGGGCTGTCGGTGCCCTTAATCTCGAGCGCGAGGATCGTCCCACCCGCGAGGCGCACGAGGAAGTCCGGGACGTATCGCCGCCGGGAGCCCGCCCACATGTAGTAGACTTGGAAGCCGAGGTGATCGTTCTTGGCGTAGGCGAGAACGTCCTCGCGCTTCTCGAAGACGTTGGCCGCGTGGCCTTCCCAGGCGGAGTCTCCAACCAGATGGCTGATGTGCGACTTGGTCGTCGGGAAGCACGGCTTGGTGGTGTACCAGGTTCGCATCTGGCCGGTTGTACCGATCGGGTTTTCCTCATCGAACACCGGCGTCAGGCGTTCCGTGTTCTGCTCGGTCACGTTGCTCAGCACATGCTGGACCACCAGGTCGATGTTGAGCGCGATGAGGATGCGTCGGCGGAGCGGGTCCGAGTGAAACAGTGATGGGATCTCAAGGCGGTCGGATTGCAGGAACGCCTCGACGATCCTGACCAACTGCGCCGCGAGATATTCCTGCGTGCCGGTGAAGCCGTGGCTGAGCTCGGCAAACGCCTTCCGGGCGGCCTGGAATACGAGCCGCTGTAGACGGAAGCCGTCCGGTAGCTTCTCGAGATCGATCGCGGTGACCTTGCCCATGTCGGTCGCGCCGCCGAGTGCTGGGGCGAGTTCTGCGCTGATCGGTGTACTTGCAGGATCGAGCACGAGCGGCGGGACCTTGCTCCAATCGATGGTGAGCTGCGGTTTGACGACCGTCTCGACACGCAGAACATTCGGCCAGAGAAGCTCCAGATGCGCCCGGTCGAGCACGACTTCGATCTGCGTGGTCGGCTTCGGCGGCGGCGGAGCCTCACCGCCTTCACCCGTCTCCGAGATAGAGAGGGGCACACCGAAGACGTTGACGTATTCGGGCAGGAACAGGCCGTCCTCGTCGGTGTCGTAGGAAACCCTGCGCAGTCCGCGTCCCACAACCTGTTCGCAGAGCAGCTGGGACGTGAAGGCCCGGAGGCCCATGATGTGGGTCACATTCTTGGCGTCCCATCCTTCGGACAGCATCGCCACGGATATGACCTTCTGCAGATCCTGACCGGCCGCTCCTCGCTTCCCGACATTGTCCACGATCTCGCGCAGTAGTTCCTCCTTCTTCAGGGCGAGAAACTGCTGGCGGCGCGTTTCAGGAATGTCTGCCGCATCGATGATCGCTTTCAGGCGCGCTTCGTAGTCCTTGTCGGATGACGCGGCCTCGCCGATCTCGGCCTTTTCCAGCACCTTCGAATCGACGCGGAGAGTCCGAGCCGGCGCATGCAGTTCCGGCCAGTGCGCGTCGCCCTTGTTGAAGTAGTTCTCGATGCGGGCGGCAGTTTCCGTGCGGTTGCAGACGGTCAACATGACCGGTGGCGAATGATGTCCCGCATCGGCCCAATCCTTGGCCGTTTCCCGCCAATCGGCGCCGAGCAGCGTGTAGGCGTCCTGGACCAGCTTGGGCAGCGCCTCATGCGGTTCGGCCTTCGCCCGGTTCAGGTCCTCGGAGACGGATGGGTCGCGGTAGATGTGATAGAGCTTCGAGCGCAGCGTCTTGGCGTCCGGGACGGCATCGTCGCGGACCACGACGCGGGGCGTCTTTACCAGACCAGCCTCGATCGCATCGTTCAGGCCGAAATCCGAGATGATCCAGTCGAAAAGCGCGGTGTCGGTGCTCTTCTTGCCAGTTGGCGCGAAGGGCGTGGCCGAGAGATCGAAGCAGCGCTGTATGCGGCGGGTCTTGTGGATTCGGTCCAGCCCCTCGATCCAGCGCGTCGCCTCGTCGAGGTCGATACCCTGCTCAGCGGCCTGCTTCTTGGAGATCTTCACCTCGGGCGGCTTGCGATAGGCGTGATGCGCCTCGTCGTTGATGACGATGATGTCCTTGTGCGCGGCCAGCTTGCCCAACACCCGCCGTGTGAAGGCTTCGTCGGATTCGCGGCCCTTCTTGACGACTGAGCGCTCCTGCTCCTTCAGCGGCATCAGCGTGTGCCAGTTTTCAATCAGAACCTCGGCCTGGTTCAGCTTCTGGCGCAGGGCCTCGGACGGACACAAATTGAACTCGTCGTAGTAACTGCCCTCACTGGGCAGCAGCACCTGCAGCCGTTCCTTCACGGTGAGCCCCGGCGCCACGATGAATACGGCGCGGCTGAAATCCTTGTTCCGCTTCGGATAGGTCAGCGCGTTCAGCACCTGCCAGGTGATGATCATTGCCATCACCGTGGTCTTGCCCGCGCCGGTGGCCATCTTGTTGCAGAGGCGCTCCCACTCCCCGCCATCGCCCGGAATCGCGATGCCCTGCTTGTAGGCCTCGGCGCCCTCGATCCACCAGATCAGGGTCTCGATCGCTTCGAGCTGGCAGAAGTAGAACGGGTGCTGCCGAGCTTCGCGGTCGTACCAGTGCTCCAGCAGCTTGCGCGTGACGATGGTGACGCCGGGCCAGCCATCCTCCCGCCACTGATCCACGCGCGCCCGGATCGTGTTCACCAGGTCCAGCACCTCGGTGCGCTTGGTGTTGTTGCGGGCGTCGAAGACCTCGTAGCTCGCCGGCCGTCGCTCGGGCTTGATCTCCAGCTTGCCGCCCTTGCCCTCGACCCAGTGTTGCGCCGGGCATTCCCACGGCTTGTTGAGGATCAGCGACATGCCGCGTCACGCCTCCAGCGGCATGATCTTGAGCGACTCGATCCCGCGGTCATCGACGATCTTGACCGCGATCCGACGGTTGTCGCCCGCCTCGAAGGGCAGCGAGACAGTGCCGTGGAACTGCTCCAGCAGGTCCTCGTCCAGCTCTGCCCGCACCGTCTTGCGCAAGCGGTTCCAGCCGCCCTTCGCGTCAGCCATCGGGAAGAAAATCTGGTGCGGCATTAGCGAGCGGTTGTCGTAGTCCACGTCCAGCGACCACATGGCGATCTGCTTCTTGCCACCGGAGACGAGGTCGCCGGCTTTCGGATCGAAATAGTCGAAGCCGTTCACCTCGACCTCCCACAGTCCGTCCTTGCGCTTGCGCAGCTCCACGTCCGGCTGGCCCATCAGCCAGAAGGACTCGTTCGAGGCGCGCTTCTTTTTCAGATCCTCCGTTAGCAGGTCGGTGTTCATCTGCGCCTTGAGCAGAGTGACGCCGGGCCAGTTCACCTCGTCGATGTCCTTCGCGGCCTCCGGATCGAAGGTGAAGGCGCAGAACAGGATGAACTTCGGTGACGGACGCAGGGTCTCGGCCTCGGTCAGCGCCAGTTCCACCTGCCGCTGTTCCAGGGCCGCGTGCTCGGGGACAAAGCTGACGACAACGCGCTCGCCCGTCTCTGCCAGCGACCCGCTGGCGTGAATGTGCTTCAGCCCCGGCAGAGTCTCGAACTCAGCGAAGCGGAGCATCGCGCCGCCCTTGCCGCGCACGCCGGTTTTCAGAAGCTCGTCGCGCCATGAGGATTGCCGCGAGGTCTCGCCGGAGCGGGCGACGGTTTCGTCGGCCTCCTGCGGCGGAATGCTCTCGTCGAGCGACAGGACGGTGGGCGCCGGCACCGCTTCAACAGAGAATGGCCCGCAGATGCGCAGCTTGTTCGGGTCCTTGCGCGGCTTGTCGTAGAGCGTCTCCGGCTCGGCATGGTCGGCGATGGACTGGTCCATGCGGCGTTGCATCGCCTGCCGGGCGACGTGAAAGGCGTCGAAAGGAGCCCGGGCGGCCTCCGGCCAATCCTCGGGCCAGTCGAAGGGCACCTCCCATTCGTGCAGCGCGTCACCCTTGGCGAAGTCCACCAGCTTGCCCTTGCGAGCGCCCTGCACGGGCTTGAGCGGCTTCGGCGGGGCGGCGGCCAGCGCGGCGTTCAAATCGGCCAGCGCCGCCGCGATTTTTGGGTGCTCCGCGTCGTGGATCGTGTCGATGTCGGGGTTGTTGGCGATGCTCTTCAGCGTGATGTGCGGCACCGTCTCGTAGTCGAACCCGCCCTTCAGCCCCTCATGCGGATAGCGCAGGGCGTAGTAGTCGAAGCTGGCGGTCATCAATCGCTGTTTGGCCAGCGTGATCGCCACGCGCGAGGTATCGCAGGTGATCCAGCGCCGCCCCCATTTCTCTGCAACGAAGGCGGTGGTGCCGGAGCCGCAGGTAGGATCGAGCACCAGATCGCCGGGATCGGTGGTCATGAGGAGGCAGCGTTCAATCGCCTTTGATCCAGTCTGAACAACGTAAATCTTGGGGTCCGTGAAGTTCCCGGTCGCTGTGTCGTCCCAGAGAGAATTTATTGAAACCGCAGGAAAATCTGAGAGGAAGCGCTTATAGCGGATTGAATTGGTGGTTTCGTGGATTCTGCCAGCCTTCACCAACTTGTCCAAACCAGCGGTGGTTGTCTTCCACTCAGTCCTAAAGACCTTACCGAATGCACGGTAGTCAAACTCAGGGTTGCCCTGCGATGAAATGTCGCCCGGGCGATACAATTGAGCACCACTTGGTAGAACTGAGAGGTCAGCCTTCTCTGACCTTTGCAGACCCCGTGTCGAACCGTTCTCTTCCTGTACGAACCAGCTTTGTCCTTTGCCGTCAGGCGCGACGGCCTTTTCAACATAAAGCTGTCTGTATTTCACTTTCCCTGGCGTGCGGCAGTACCAAAGGAGATAGTCAAAGCGATCATCTAGTCCTTTCGTTCCAAGACCGGTAGTCTTTACATAGACAATGTCGGCACAAAAGCAGTCTGCTCCGAAGACCTCGTCCAACATTTCCCGAACGTGATGGACATTCTCATCCGAAATCTGCACGAAGACAGACCCGCTCTCGTGCAGCAACTCCTTGGCAAGCCACAGCCGGTCGCGCAGATAGGTCAGGTAGGAATGGATACCCAGTTCCCAGGTATCCCGGACCGCCTTGATCATCTCGGGTTCCTGGGTGAGGTCGTCGTCCGAGCGGTCCTTAACGGCGCGCTTGTTCGTGAATGGCTGGAAATTCGACCCGTATTTGATGCCGTAGGGCGGGTCGATATAGATCATCTGCACCTTGCCACCCATGCTCTCCTTTGTCAGGAGGGAGTTCATGACCAGCAGGCTGTCGCCGGCCACTAGCCGGTTCGACCAGCCTTTTTCGTGGTGGTAGAAATCCAGCGCCTGGCGCAACGGCAGGTTCTCGAACGGCGCCGCGAACAGGTCCGGCTGCCGCCACTGCGTCGCCGCGTCCTTCCCTTTCAGCCGCTTGGCCGCATTGGCCAGGATCGTCGCCGGGTCCACCCGTTCATGGACATGGAGCGATACGGTGTCGACCTCAACGCTCGTCCGCTCGGCCTTGCCCGTCCAGTTGAGATAGGGCGCCTGCAGCCGCTTCAGTTCCTGCAGCGCGTCGCGCATCCGGTCGGGATCGTCGCTGGTCAGCGCGTCGTCGATGAGCCTCTCAATCCCCGCCCGCGCACTGTCGAAGTTCAGCACCGGGTCGAGATGCGGGTCATAGGCCCACGTGGTCTTCTCGCCATCGGGATCGGTGCCGGCATGAACCATCCCGACCTCGGGATTGTTCACGCGCATCTCGCCGTGGCGGTAGCTCAGCACCTGCACTGGCCCGTCCGGCCTGCGAGCGGCCCTCTTGCGGCCCGAGCCTGCGCGTTGCCGAGGCGCGTCCTGCGGACCGTCGGTCGGAGTCAGTTCGAACCCTTCCTCTTCGTCTTCGCCATCGTCATCCCAGACTTCTTCGGCGTCCACCTCCTCGTCCTCCGCGTCATCGACCATTCGCATGATCGATCCGCCCCGCCCCTTACCACGGGCCAGAAGCCCGTCATCGACCAGCACATCGCGCGCCGCGATGTAGTCGTCTTCCGGAAGGCCCGGCATCCGCTCTCGTAGGAGCGCCATCATTGCGCCATTGCCGATGGAAGAGCCGTCTTCCGGCGTGAGGGAGAGAATCAGGTCGGTCAGGCTGTCGGACATGGCGTGCGGAAACTCACGAAAACGGCTTGTTTTCCTTAAGACTATCGCGCGAGTCTCGCATTTGCACGCCCAAAACCACAGTCGCGCTCAGCTATGTTCCGGGGACCGGGTCACGTCGCATTAATCGACTGCCGCCCACGCAGCTTTGGTTTCACAAAGAGATCGACGGACGAGCGAAGACTTCTGGCTGACTAAAGTACATGTATTCAGCTGCCGGAAGGAGGCGATGACGAAGACGGTGGTAATCTTGCACAGTATACGGCACAAATGCGCCTCGGGGATCAACATCTAGCGGGAGGGGGCGATGATCGATCCGGCAAGCCAGGCCCAACTTAAAGAGGCTATCGCGGACTGCATCGGCACCGATCGAGGGGTGCTGGCTGCGCTGCGGGAAGAGATCCTCCCTCTGAAAAGCGCCACGCGGCGCATCCAGCCTCGGGCAACAACGTCGATCTCCCTGGTGGGCACCGATGGCGGAAACAATCAGCTCCAGTTCGACCCCTTCCTCATACAACTGGTCCGGGTGGTGGACAGCAGCAACAACGAGTACTGCCTTGAAGCGGTTTCGCCCACCACGCCGGTCCTCAAGCTAAACGAGCGCCAGTTTGCCGCAGATGGGTCGGCTCGGACGGCACTAGGGGAAATGATGGCCGTTCTGGGGGTGAGCACGCTGCCGGCGCTCTCCCACATGATCAGACCGACCGACAAGGGGAAGCCGGTTTCCCCAAGCTGGGTGCAGGTTTACCGGGAATTAGTCGAATGGGCCATTCTGTTCGCCATCCTCAAGAAGGACTTCGGCACCGACACCCTGATCATCTGCGACGGTCTGCTGAGAAGCAAGGTTTTCGCCAAGGACCTATTTCAGCGACTGCTCCAAGGCATGAAGGAGCGCATCGATACGCAATGGGCCAATAGCAGACGTCGGGTGTACCTCGCCGGCGTGGCCAAGCACAGCAAGGTTCTTTCGCGCTACCGTCTTGCCATGGCTCTGGAAGGCGTCCTGCAGACCGACTACCCGGCCTACGTGGAAGTGCCGCGCGAGGTGGAGGAGCGGGCCTACGTCTGGTCGGAGTTTGCTCGTGGCGATGATCGCGCTGGTGAAGGTGGCGAGATCAACAAGTTCGTCGGCGGGAAAATGTTCTTGGTGAAGTTCGGTTCTCACCGCCGGGATCCGGTGTGGCCGGTCGATGTTTTCGTGCCGCAAGTGAGTGACGCTCAAACCATCCTCGGTTCGATGCTTGCCGACGCCATCAACGGTTTTCCTGTGCCACACTATCCGCGCTGCCTGCAAAAGGCGCACGAAAATGCAGCGTTGGTGGATTTCGACTTCGATATCCTGCAGGACTTTATCTACGAAGGTGTAAGGTCAAGTCTCGGCAGCGATGCCGGAACACTGGATGCGTTTCAGTTGCAGGACGCCGACCCGGCGCAACGCCGGTACGGATAAGGCGAGAATTAATGACAGAAATCCAGCTCTTTCCCAAAGACCAGGTCGTCGGCATCTTTCGCGGTTTCCAGCAAGGCGGCATGGAGTTCCATGCTGACCTGGTCTTGCCATATCGGAACGAGTTCCAGAACATTCCGATGCACGGGCAGTTCCTCCTCGTTCAATTGGAAACGCCCGACGAGGCGGTGCTTGGACGCATTGCCTCATTCTCCTCGGAGGGCAAGCTTTCGTTCGGGTCTGGGGAGGAATTCAACATCCGTGCGGTCCGAGAAGACCGACCGATTCCTGAAGATCTGCGCGAGCAGTATCTCAAGTACCGGGTCAACATTCGCGTCTTGGGCGTTCTGCGCAGGAACGGCAAGGGGCTGACCTTCGTTCCGTCGCATCGCCGACTTCCGCATGTTGGAAGCAAGGTGGCCCTCCCGAACGACGAGGTGCTGCGCGAGATCGCCGGTCACAACATCGACGGTGCTCCCATCGGCCATCTGGCCTTCGGCGAATACATATATGCCGCAGGCGACAAGTCGTTCCAGTCGCAGGAATGGATGCAGGTCGTCGCCCCCGAGGTTCTGGTTCGTTTCCCGATCGAATCTCTGGTGTCCCGCCGCAGCTTCATCTTCGCCCGAGCAGGCTTCGGCAAATCGAACCTTAACAAGCTACTCTTCTCTAAGCTCTATGAGACCACGCCATTCGTGACAAAGCGCGCCGGCAAGCAGGTGCCTGTGGGTACGGTCATATTCGACCCCGATGGGGAGTATTTCTGGCCGGACGACAAGGGCCGCCCGGGACTCTGCGACGTTCCTGCGCTGGAGGACAAGCTCGTCGTCTTCACCGACAGGAAAAACCCGAGCCCATTCTACCAGTCATTCGTCGCCGGCGGGATCAAGCTCGATATTCGTCGTCTACGTCCAGGCGATGTTATTTCGATCGCGCTCGGACCCGAACGTCAGGAGCAGCAGAACGTTCGCAAGCTGCGCGGGCTTCCTCAAGACCGCTGGGAGTCGCTGGTGAACCTGATTGACACCAACGGCAACACCGCGCCGCTTGACGACATTTGTCGACTCCTCGACCTCGATCCGCAGCGGCAAGAAGCCGAGGCCTTGGCGGCCAGAGGCAACATGACGTCCATTGTGAGAATGTTGCACGACAAGGGCAGCCAGCTGATGGACAGGGTGGTTCATGCTCTGTGTGAGGGATAATTGTGCGTGATTGACGTCTCTCAGATGCGGGGCGGCCAGTCGCTGATGCTCTCGGGATTGATCCTGCGCCGCATCTTCGACCGCAACCAGCAGGAATTCACGGCAGCCGATCCCAAAACTATTCCAACGATCGCCGTCGTCGAAGAGGCTCAATCGGTCCTCAACGAGAACGCACCCGCTGCCGAACCCTACGTCGCTTGGGTGAAGGAAGGCCGGAAGTACGACCTCGGCGCGCTTTTGATTACCCAGCAGCCGGGCAGCATCCCCGTCGAGATACTGAGTCAAGGTGACAACTGGTTCATCTTCCATCTCCTGTCGGCAGCCGACCTCACTTCGTTGAAGCGCGCGAATGCTCATTTCAGCGATGACCTGCTCAGCTCGCTGCTCAACGAACCCATTCCAGGCCAAGGTGTTTTCTGGAGCTCGGTCGGAGGAAAGCCATATCCGGTTAGCCTGCGCGCGCTGTCGTTTGAGAAGATGTTCGCGATGCGCGATAGCGATTACAGCCATTCGGCCGGCAAGACCTTCGCCCAGTCGCTGCGCACAACCTTCTCAGCAACGACGGCGCACCCGACTGCGGCACGCAACGCGGAACCAGGGGGCGCCGGACCATTGTTCCGTGACGCGGACGATGGCGACGAACCGGAGGCGGTCGATGTCATGGCCAATATTGAGGAGCGAGCGATCGCAGCCCTAAGGGAGGCACGAGATCTCCGCCAGAAACTCGAATCGGCGAATGGGACGCCCTGGTTCGGGGTTCAGAAGTTTCTGATCGACAACCTCCCCGAACACTTGGAGGATCGAAATCAGTTTGCCTACAATCTTGTTCCCAAGGCAATGAATTCAGTATTCGGGCAACAACCTGCTTGTTGGGAAACGTTCAAGAATCCAGACACAGGAAAAACTTGGATAAGAGTCAAGAAATGACTCATCGCCAAGAATCTTATGATACCGCCCTGAACGGTATTTGCCCGTATTTCACGATGTTCCCGCTTGATTTTCCGCTCGATATCCTGAGGAAGCGCGCGCTGGCAGGAGACCGTGTGCTGGATCCCTTTTGTGGTCGCGGCACCACGAATTTCGCGGCACGTCTTGTCGGTCTTAGTTCCTTAGGAGTTGATTCGAGTCCGGTTGCCGCAGCCATAGCGGCTTCCAAGATCGCGACGGCGTCCCCCGCCGAAATTCTTGACGAAGCTCGAAACATCCTGCGCGAGCGGATTGCCCGCCAAACTCCTTCCAGCGAGTTCTGGCAATGGGCGTTTCACCCGAACGTGCTCGACGCGCTTTGCCGATTTCGGGAGGCATTTCTCGAGGATTGTACCACGGATGTGCGTATCGCCCTCCGCGGTATCATCTTGGGCGCGCTACATGGCCCGAAACAGAAGACCTTCCCGAGTTACTTCTCCAACCAAAGCCCTCGCACCTATGCCCCCAAGCCTGCCTATGCGATCCGCTACTGGCAGACCCGAGGACTTGTCCCGCAGCCCGTCGATGTGTTGGCCGTGATCGAGCGACGCGCCAATCGTTACTATCGAGCGGTTTCCGACGTGAAGGGCACGGTGCGTCTGGCGGACAGCCGGGTAACCGGTGCGCTTCAGCCAGAACACGCGGAAATCCGATTTTCTTGGGTCATCACTTCGCCTCCGTACTACGGCATGCGGACCTACATTCCCGACCAGTGGCTACGAAATTGGTTCGTCGGTGGCCCTGAAGCCGTCGACTACAGCAATCTCGGTCAGGTGCTTCATTCCAGCCCCGAACAGTTCGCTGCGGATCTGCGTAGAGTGTGGCGTAACGCGGCAAACGTGTCTGCAGATGATGCCCAAATGGTCATCAGGTTTGGCGGTATCACGGACCGGCGAGCCGATCCTCTCGACCTAGTGAAGCTTTCCTTAAGCGACAGAGGCTGGCGCATCAATTCCGTCACAGAGGCGGGGGCGGCCACAGAGGGTAAGCGGCAGGCGGATGCTTTCCTGCGCACGAAATCCAAACCGATGATCGAGTACGACATCTGGACGACAATGCAGTAGATGCTTGCAGCGTCAGAGCCGAACCTTGGCGCTCAGGGCCTAGACTAGGCGATGCATCGCTGCTCCGACCACTCCGCCGGAAACGGTTCCAGCACCCGCGCCAGCGTTACCTCAGGCCCGTGCTTCCCGTCCAGGATCGTCTCGACGATGTCCGGCGCGAGCAGCGTCAGACGCAGAACCCGGGCCATGTAGGATGAGGCGATCCCCTCGCGCTCGGCCAATTCGGCGATGGTGGCGAACTCTCCCGCCTCCAGCATCCGCTTCCAGCGGAATGCGCGGGCCAGCGCCTTGATGAGCGTGTTGTCGATCTGGTGCCGGGCCGGGGCGCCGGGCGGCAATTGCATCTCCTTGCGCCCACCGCGCTTCGCGACCCGGAACGGGACGTGGAGTGTCACGGTCTCGGGGGTCGGCGCCGCTCGGGTCATGCTGCTTCTCCGATCTCACCGTCAAGCATCTCGCGCGCGAGGCCGGTGAGGCCGTCGACGCGGAGGCGGAGGTTCAGGCCGTCGGTGCCGATGTCGATCCGCTCGACCAGCAGCGCCACGATGCGGGCCTGCTCGGCGGGGAAAAGTTCGTCCCACAGCGGATCGAGCTGCTGGAGGGCCGCGCGGGCGTCGGCCTCGGTGATTCCGTCGTCCTGCATCCGCGCGGCTTTCCACGTGCCCGCCACGATCTCTGGCTGCCGGAACACGGCGCGGAGCTGGTCGATGACCGCAGCCTCGATCTCGCCCGCGGGCACGCGGCCCACCGGGCAGGATCCGGCCCCATGTTTCAGCACCGTCTGGCTGACGTAGTAGCGGTACTGCCGCCCTCCCTTCCGGGTGTGGGTCGGCGAGAACGCGGCACCGTCCGGACCGAAAAGCAGCCCCTTCAGCAGCGCGGGCGTCTCGGCGCGGGTGCGGGCGGCGCGCTTGCGGGGGCTCTCCTGCAGGATCGCGTGGACATTGTCCCAGGTCTCCCGGTCGATGATCGCGTCGTGTTCGCCTGGATAGCTGTCGCCCTTGTGGACTGCCTCGCCGATGTAGGCGCGGTTGTTCAGCATCCGGTACAGATACTTCTTGTCGATCCGATTGCCGCGCGGGGTGCAGATGCAGCGCGTGCTGACCTCCCGCGCTAGTTCCGTGCAGGACCCGACCTCGAGGAAGCGCTCGAAAATCCAGCGCACATGCGCGGCAGCATCCTCGTCGACCACCAGCTTCCGGTTCTCGACCTTGTAGCCGTAGGGCGGCACCCCGCCCATCCACATGCCCTTCTTGCGGCTGGCGGCGACCTTGTCGCGGATGCGTTCAGCCGTGACCTCGCGCTCGAACTGGGCGAAGGAGAGCAGGATGTTCAGTGTCAGCCGTCCCATGGACGTGGTGGTGTTGAACGACTGGGTCACCGAGACGAAGGTGACGCCGTTGCGGTCGAAGACCTCGACCAGCTTGGCGAAGTCGGCAAGCGAGCGGCTGAGGCGGTCGATTTTGTAGACCACCACCACGTCGACGAGCCCGTCCTCAATGTCTTCGAGCAGACGCCTCAAGCCGGGGCGTTCCAGCGTGCCGCCTGAGATGCCGCCGTCGTCATACTGATCGCGGACCAGTGCCCAGCCCTCCGACCGCTGGCTGGCGATGTAGGCTTCGCAAGCTTCGCGTTGGGCGTGGAGCGAGTTGAACTCCTGCTCCAACCCTTCCTCGGAGGATTTTCGGGTGTAAACGGCGCAGCGGAGCTTTCGGACAACTTTCGGTTTTTCGGGCGGCTTCGTCATGTCCGCCCTCTGTGGTTCTTGAGCCCGAAGAACACCCATCCGTTCCAGCGCGTGCCGGTAATGGCGCGGGCGATGGCGGACAGCGACTTGTACGGGCGGCCCTGCCATTCGTATCCGTCGGCGGTGACGGTGACGATCTGCTCGACGCCCTGCCACTCGCGCAGCAGCCGGGTACCCGCTATCGGTTTGAGATCGGCACGGATGCGGCGGGTGGTGATATTGCCGCCGTCAAGCTGCTCGCCGAGGGCTTCAAGGCGCCTCACCGTCTCGGGCCTCAGGCCGCCGTAGGCGAGTTCCTGGATGCGGTATGCCAGCCGGCTCTCAAGGTAGCGACGGTTGAAGGCTGGCGGCTCCGACTCAAAGAGTTCGCGCCACTGCTGTTTCAGTTCTGGAGTCGGCGTGGTCTTCAGCGCGGCCAGGCGCGCGGGGATGGGATCGAGATTGGTCATGCGTTGCTCCGCTGAGTTGCGGTTGCATGACGGCATTGGTCGGGCGACAAGTGTAGGCAACTTTCTCCAGTATCGTCAGAGACTTGCGTCTGCTCGCGCATACGCAGCCGGACGAGTCCGCGGCCGAGGATCGCGCAAAGTGCTGCGCGACGCTCAGCTGGGCTCATTCGGTCCGGGGAAAGTGGATTCATGCCTTCGATTGCCTCCGTCTTGCAGAGAAGCAATCACGAGAAACGCAGAAAGAACAGCAGAAACAATCTCTTAGAGAAGTTGCTAGAAAACAAAAGCAGCGTCGAGCGTTGCTGCGCAATCCGATTACGAGGACTTGGCTCTACGCTCTTCCTCGTTAACTATCGCTTCGACCACTTCGAAGTTCATTGGCGCGTCACTGATTCGCGCGACTTCGGCCGCGAC
>JBQCEN010000085.1:0-2495 GCA_051960215.1 Pararhizobium sp. | reverse complement strand
GCGGTTCTGGAGGCGATGGGCAGCGGTGGTGCCGGCGCAGATTTCGCCGCCTCGGCGAAATGGTTCCGGCAGGCCGCGGACCACGGCGTCAAGGACAGCCAGTTCAACCTCGCGATCCTCTACGCCCAGGGCAACGGCGTGCCACGCGACCTGGCGCAGTCCTACAAGTGGTTCGCCATCGCCGCCTTGGCTGGCGACAAGGATGCGGCCGAAAAGCGCGACGAGGTGGCAAAGGCGCTGAAACCCGGCGAGCTCGACGCGATGAAGACGGCGGTCAAGGCCTGGAAGCCGATCCCGCTCGATCCGGTGGCGAACAACGTGCCGGTTCCGCCGGAATGGGCCGGCACCGATACCAAGACCTCTTCGATCGACATGTCGAAGGCGATCCGCAACATCCAGGCGATCCTCGACAACAACGGCTTCGACGCCGGCAAGCCGGACGGCATCATGGGCGCGAGGACGAAAAGCGCGATCAAAGCCTTCCAGAAGTCCGTCGGGCAGGAGCCGACCGGCGAGATCAGCGATGCCCTGATCAAGGAACTGCTCGCGCTGAACGCGAAGCACGCCGGCAAGACCGACAAGAAGAGCTGAGCGGCTCCGCCGTTCAGCCGCGCAGCCGCGCGTGCGGCACCGTATAGACGCGGTCGCGGCCGAGGATGTGTGCGGAGAGCCGTTCGAGGTCGAAGAGCCCGCGCATCGCCGGATGGCCGAGATCGAGCCCGCCGGCGAGCACTCCGAAAGCCGGCATCACCAGCCGCCTTCCGTCGCAGGCGAAGCAGGCGCGCCGCACTGCCTTTCCCCGCCGGACGACGCGGGCGGCCGGATGCAGATGGCCCGCGATCTCGCCTTCGGCGGCGCGCTGCGGCTCGTGCCGGAAGGTCAGCCCGGCGAGGAAGACGGCATCCGCCGCGGTGCCCGGCAGGCCGGATGGCGCGTGCGGATCATGGTTGCCGGAGATCCAGATCCAGTCGCGCCCCGCGCCGAGGCGGCGCACGTGGTCGCGGAAGAGGCCCGGCATGTGCGCGGACCCGAGAGCGTCGTGGAAGCTGTCGCCGAGCGAAATCACCGTCGCCGGCCGGTAGCGGGCGACGGCTGCCTCCAGAAGCGTCAGCGTCGCCTGCGTGTCATAGGGCGGCAGCATCATCCCACGCCGGGCGAAGGCCGAGCCCTTTTCCAGATGCAGGTCCGAGACGACCATCAACCGTTCCGATGGCAGGTAGAGGACGCCGAGCGGATCGCAGACGGCCTCGACGCCCGCGATCGCGATCTCCGCAATCACGGGCTCGGCATGTCCGAGCTGTCTCAGCGCCACCATCCGGTTCATGGCGTTCCTTCGTTCAGGCGAGGTCGCCGAGGACCTCGGCGATGAGGTCTTCGGCCGCTTCCTCGAGAATCGCGTCCTGCGCCTCGCCGACAACCGACTCCTTGCCGATCTCCAGCATGATCGGAACGGCGAGCGGCGAGATATCGTCCAGCGGCTTATGCCTGATTCGCCCCCTGATGCGCTTCAGCATATCGCCGAGCCGGCGCACGTCGAGAAGCCCGGCCGCCGCATCGGCCCGCGTCGCCTGGAGCAGGATGTGGTCCGGCTCATGGCTGCGCAGCACGTCATAGATGAGGTCGGCGGACACGGTGACCTGCCGGCCGGTCTTCTCCTGCCCCGGATGGCGCCGTTCGATGAGCCCGGAAATGACGGCGCAGCTGCGGAAGGTGCGTTTGAGCAGCCAGGATTCGGCAAGCCACGCATCGAGATCGTCGCCGAGCATGTCCTCATCGAAGAGTTCGGCGAGCGAAAGGCGGCCCGACGAAAAGAGCCCGCCCATGTCGGCGATGCCCCAGATCATCAGCGCATAGTCGGTCGCGACGAAGCCGAGCGGGTGGGCTTTGGCCCGGTCGAGCCGGCGCGTGAGCAGCATCCCGAGCGTCTGGTGCGCGAGCCGCCCCTCGAAGGCATAGATGACCATGTAATGCCGGTTGCCACGCGGGAACGTCTCGATCAGCAGTTCGTCGCGGGCGGGCAGCACCGACCGGTCGCGCTGCAGCCGAAGCCAGTCGGCCACCTGGTCGGGCAGGGCCGTCCAGCGGTTCGGATCGGCGAGCATCGCGCGCACCTGGGCGGCGAGATAGGTCGAGAGCGGAAACTTGCCGCCGGCATAGGCCGGGATCTTGGGATCGGTGCTGAAGGCCTTGGAGACGACGCACTCGTTCTCGCGGATGCCCTCGAAGCGCAGCACGCGTCCTGCGAACATGAAGGTGTCGCCCGGCACCATCGTTTCCAGGAAATATTCCTCCACCTGGCCGAGCACCGGCCCGCCGCGTACGGCCGCGCCCTGGCCGGCGCGCTTCGTCAGCCGCACGTTCAGCATCGGCGCCTCGACGATCGTGCCGACATTCAGGCGGTATTGCTGGGCGATGCGCGGGTTCGAGACCCGCCAGAGCCCGTCCTTGCGCTGCCGGATGCGGGCGTAGCGCTCATAGGTGCGAAGCGCATAGCC
>JBQCEN010000084.1:0-10033 GCA_051960215.1 Pararhizobium sp. | reverse complement strand
TGAGCCTCGCGGCGTAGGTGACGACGTCCTGCGGCGGCGCCGGCTCGTCGTCCGTCACGTTCCAGATCCCGTCCCGGCCGGCCGGCGCCAGCAAAGCCGTCGCCCCTGCGATGTCGGCGACGTGGATGCGATTGAAGACCTGGCCGGGCTTGATCAGCCGCTTCGCCGTCCCGCTCCCGAGATTGACGAAGGCATTGCGGCCGGGGCCGTAGATGCCGGAGAGTCGGATGATCGCCGTCGGAATCCCCGCCGAAGCGCCGACCTCCCGCCACGCCGTCTCCGCCTGCAACCGGGCAACGGAACGCCTCGAGACCGGACGGCACGGCGTCTCCTCGTCGACCCAGCCGCCGCCATGGTCGCCATAGACGCCGACGGTGGAGAGGTAGCCGATCCAACGGAGCGCCGGCATCAGGCGGCGGAGATCGGAGCGCAGCAGCGGCAGGACGGGATCGCCGCCCCCGTCCGGCGAGATTGACAGCAGGAGATGCGTCGTCTGCGAAAGCGCGGCAACGATCGCCGGAGAAAGCGCGCCGGCGAAGACATGCGGCGCGATGCCGGCGGCCGCAAGATCGCCGGTCTTGTCCGCCGTCCGCGTCGTTCCGGCAATCCGGACGGCGTCGCCCCGCAAGCGGCGGGCGATCGCCTGGCCGGAATAGCCGGCGCCGAAGATGAAGATATGCATGACTGTCCTCCGCGGGACCGGAATGCGAGCGCCAACGCGGCCGGCAGCCGGTCGTCAGGCGAGCGCCGCGTCCCACTCCGTTCGCACGTCCTGATCCTCCTCGGCAATGGCGTCACGGATCGCGGCGAGTGCGTCGCGCGACAGCAGCTGCGAAAGCGCCCAGGCCGCCGCTCCGCGGACCAGCGGCGCGGGGTCCGCCGCAAGCCGGCGGCAAGCCGTGGCGAGCGCCGGATCGCCGGAGTTGCCGGCCGCGATCAGCACGTTGCGGATGAAGCGGTCGCGGCCGATCCGCTTGACCGGCGAGCCGGAGAAGAGCGTGCGGAAGCCGGCGTCGTCGAGCATGAGCAGGTCGCCGAGCGCCGGCGCATCGAGGTCGGGGCGCGCCTTCAGCTTCTGCTCGCGCGCCGCGGCGGCGAACTTGTTCCAGGGGCAGGCGGCGAGGCAGTCGTCGCAGCCATAGACGCGGTTGCCGATCGCGGAGCGGAACTCTCGCGGGATCGGTCCGGCATGCTCGATCGTCAGATACGAGATGCAGCGCCGCGCATCGAGCTGGTAGGGCGCCGGGAAGGCATCCGTCGGGCAGGCGTCGAGGCAGGCGCGGCACGAGCCGCAATGGTCGGCTTCCGGCGGGTCGGGCTCGAGCGCGGCGTCGGTGAAGATCGAGCCGAGGAAGAGCCACGAGCCGTGGTGCCGGCTGACGAGATTGGTGTGCTTGCCCTGCCAGCCGAGGCCGGCCTTCTCCGCCAGCGGCTTCTCCATGACGGGGGCGGTATCGACGAAGACCTTGACGTCGGCGCCGGCGCGCACCGCGAAGCGGCCGGCAAGCTCCTTCAGCCGGCCCTTGATGAGGTCGTGATAGTCGCGGTTGCGGGCATAGACGGAGAGCGAGGCGCGGTCGGCGCGCTCGAGCGTCTCGAGCGGGTCGCCTTCCGGTCCGTAGTTCATGGCGAGCATAATGACGGAACGCGCCTCGGGCCAAAGCCGGCAGGGGTCGCTCCGCCGCTCCAGCGTCTCGGCCATCCAGGCCATCGTCCCATGCCGGCCCGCCGCGACGAAGGCTCTCAGGCGCGGCGCCGCCTCTGCGATGGCGCCGGGCGTCGTGATCCTGAGGTCGTCGAAGCCGAGCCGCAGCGCGTCGGCCCGGAGGAAAGCCCGCAGCTTGGCGTTGTCGCGGGGCGCCCGCCGCGCCTCGGGGGGCACCAGGTTTCTAGAAGTCGAGGTCCGCATAGTGGGAAACCGGCGCCAGCGAGCGCACGCGGTCGGCAAGCAGCGGCCGGAAGGAGGGGCGCGACTTCATCCGCTGGTACCAGTCCTTGGCCTGCGGCACGTCGCTCCAGTCGATCTCGCCGAGATAGTCGAGGACCGAAAGCGCCCCGGCGGCGGCAAGGTCGGCATAGCTCAGGCGGTCGCCGGCAAGCCAGCTCCGCGTCGCGGCGAGCCAGGCGACGTATTTCATGTGCTGCTTGATGTTCGTGCGCGCGGTCCTCAGCGCCTTCGAGTCAGGGGCGCCGCCGCCGCGGCTCGGCGGCATCGAAAGCTTGTAGACCCGCTCGCGCACCAGCGGCCGCGTCACGTCCTGCTCGAGCTTTGTCAGGAACCATTCGATCAGCCGCCGGATTTCGGCCCGCTGGAACGGGTCTTCGGCGAGAAGCCGCCGGTCGCGCTTCAGGACGCCGTGGGTCTCGTCGACATATTCCGAGATCACCGTCGCGCCGCAGAGCGCCCGCATCGAGTTGTCGATATAGACGGGAAGGGTTCCCGCCGGATTGATCGTCAGGAAGTCCCGCGACCGGTTCCACGGCTCGATCTCGACCAGCTCCGCCTCGAATCCGTATTCATCGAGCACCAGGCGGATGAAACGCGAGGCGGACGACATCGGATGATGGTGCAGGGCAGGCATGGGCGAGGCTCGGGATCCCACGATGTGTTCGAGAGCGCGCGGCCGCAGGCGGGCGAACCACACCCGCAGCTATAGGCAGTCGGAGCCGACAAGACAAGGGGCGCTCCCGCGCGCCCAGCCACGGCGTCCCGGCAAGCGCCGGGGCGGCGACTGCCCCGCGGAGCGGGTGACGGAAAGAGCCCTGGAGCGTTTCCAGGAAAAGTGGAAACCGGTTTTCCGTCCGGAAACGCGAGAACAAAGGCATAGACGTTCTCGCGATTCAACGAAAACGCGGAAACGATCTAGCGCGCGAGACCGTAGGCCGGAGCGCTGACGGCGCACGGATTGAGGCCGTAGGCCGGCGCGCAACTCGCCTCGACGCCGGCGTTTGAACGGGGCGCGAAGAACGACGCTGCGAGAATGGCGACTGTTGCGAAGACGAAAGACGAGACGACCGCTTTACCCATTTCCAACCCCTGCCACCGGACACGACCGGATAGACTGCCTGGCGAGCCGACCGAAAGCCGGCGACCTTGCCTCTCCCGTACGAAACGCAGGCGGCACGTACAGGTTCCGGCAGAACCGTTCAAGAAGCTCGGCTCGCGGCTTCGGGCATATTCGAGCAAATTTCTTCAGGCACTGTTAATTTGCCACAGTGCCGTTTCGCAACACGCTCAGACGAGTTCGATGTCCCGGGTGAACTGCCCGGCGACGCGGAAGCGGACGAGGTAGCTCGGCAACACCGCACCGAGATTGGTCGGTTTGATGCCGATGCCCGGAAGGGTCCGCCCGTCCTTCTTCGCAGCGTCGGAGACGACGTTGTCGTGCTTCAGCAGCGTCACCTGGTCCTGCGTCAGCGGCGGCGTCACGAAGGGAACCGCCGCGCTGAAGGCGGCGATCGTCGAGGCCGCCCCCCAGGGCAGCGAAACGAGCCGGCGCTTGCGGGCGATGACCCTCAGCATCTCCTCCATGCACTGGCGGAAGGTGAGCACCTCCGGTCCGCCGAGCTCGTAGACGCGTCCGGCAGGAATCGTCCCGTCGACGCTGCGGGCGATCGCCTCGGCGACGTCGACGACGTAGACCGGCTGGAAGCGCGTCTTGCCGCCGCCGATCAGCGGCAGGAACGGCGAGAAGCGCGCCATGTCGGCGAACTTGTTGAAGAACTGGTCCTCCGGGCCGAAGACGATCGACGGACGGACGATGGTCGCGTCGGGCAGCGTCTCCATCACGGCCGTCTCGGCGCGGCCCTTGCTGCGGGCGTAGCGCGAGTCCGATTCCACGTCGGCGCCGATCGCCGAGACATGGGTCAGCCGGGCGCCGGTCGCCCGCGTCGCCTCCGCCACGGCTCGGGCGCCGAAATCCTGCACGGCGTCGAAGGTCTGGCGGCCTTGTTCGAAGAGGATTCCGACGCAGTTGACGACGTGATCCGCGCCGGCGACCGCCCGCTCGATCGACTCGCGGTAGCGCAGGTTGGCCTGCACGGCCACGATCTGGCCGACATGGCCGAGCGGCTGCAGGTAGCCCGCAAGCTCCGGACGGCGCACGGCGACGCGGATGCGGTAGCCCCGCCGCGCCAGCGCCTCGACGAGGTGGCGGCCGAGGAAGCCGGAACCCCCGAACACCGTGACCAGTTTCGGCTGCTCGATCGCTTCCATGCCCTTCGCTCCTTGCGCAAACTTCAGAAATTCCGAGCTGCTCTTAGCCAATATGGCGCGACAGGTGAAGAGCGGCGAGGTCCTCCACTTGGCCTCCGAACGACGGCGGCGCGGCGGTCAGGCCTCGTGGCCCTCGACGATCATCACCTCGCCCGTCGCCGTCGCCTGCCGGATGGCGCGTGCGGCGCGGTAGGTTTCGCTCTCGTAGCAGTCGATCGCGGCCTGGTAGGACGGGAACTCGATGACGACGGTGCGCTTGCGCGCCGCGCCCTCGACCGCCTCGAACTGCCCGCCGCGCACAAGGAAGACCGCGCCATACTTCTCGTAGGCGGGCGTCGCCGTGCGGATATAGTCCTTGTAGCGCTCGGGATCGGCGACATCGATGTGCGCGATCCAGTATCCCTTCGCCATGGCCTGGCCCTCCTTGCCTATGCGGTCTCTGCTGCCGCGGCAGCGATCTCGGTGAGGATCGCGGCGGCGGCCGCCTTCGGATCGGACGCCCCGACGACCGGTCGCGCGACGACGAGGTGGCTCGCGCCGGCGCGGATGGCCTCGCCGGGCGTCATCACGCGCTTCTGGTCGCCATGGTCGGCCCCCGCCGGCCGGATGCCCGGCGTCACCACGGCCATCTCGGCGCCGACGACGGCGCGGACCGCCGCTGCTTCCGCCGCCGAGCAGACGAGGCCGCCCATGCCCGCCTCGCGCGCCTGGCTTGTACGGCGGAGGACGAGGCTCTGCGGGTTGTCGTGATAGCCGGCCTCCGCCATGTCCGCCGCGTCCATCGAGGTCAGGACGGTGACGCCGAGCAGGCAGAGGCTTGACCCCCGCGCCGCCTCGACCGCCGCCCGCATCGCTTTCGGGTAGGCGTGCAGCGTCAGCATGGAGACGCCCATGCGCGCGATGGACTCGACGCCCTTCGCGACGGTGTTGTCGATGTCGAGGAGCTTCATGTCGAGGAAGACGCGCTTGCCGTCCTTGACGAGTTCTTGCGCAAATCCGAGCCCGCCCGCGAAGGCGAGCTGATAGCCGATCTTGTAGAAGGAGACGGTGTCGCCGAGCGTGCCGACGATCGCTTCGGCCGCGGCAAGGGTCGGAACGTCGAGCCCGACGATGAGCCGGTCGCGTGTCTCGGGTCCCATGCGACTGCCTCTCCTTTGATGCGTCAAGTCCTGGTCCGGCCGGGTCTTCGCATGTAGGCTGCGTCCGGGCAAGCCGGTCAGCGGATCGCGGCGAGGCGGCAGTGGTCGATGAGCGACCGGCAGGTGCGGGCAAGCGTCCGGCCGGTGCGTTCGTCGACGATCCGGCCGCTTTCGTCGAAGGCCTGCGAGGCACCCGAGACGGAGCACTGCGCGCTGATCACCTCGGCCGCGAGGTTGACGAGCACGGCGCGCAGGTGGTTGAGGCAGCGAACGCCGCCATACCGCCCGTCGGACGCCGCCCCGAGCGCCACGAGCTTGCCGTCGAAGGGCCTGAGCCGCGTCTCGCCGTCGGTCTTGATGCGGCTTATCCAGTCGATCGTGTTCTTCACGAGCGGCGGGATCGAGGCGTTGTATTCCGGCGAGCAGAGGAGAAGCGCGTCGTGCGCCGCGATCATCCGCCCGAGCTTCATGGCGTTCTCGGGAATGCCGGTTGCCTTCTCGACGTTCTGGTCCATGATCGGCAGCGGATAGTCCTCGAGCGAGAGCCGCGTGACGTCGGCGCCCTGCCGGGCGAGTTCCAGCGCGCCGGCTGCCGCGAGGCGGATGTTGAACGAGCCGGCGCGCAGCGAGCCGGGGACGACGAGGATCTTCGGCGGGGTCATCGGAGGCAGTCGCTCATGCCGCGCGCGGCCGGCGATAGACCCAGAGCCGCGCCGGCGGGATGTTGCGCACCACCCAGTCGAGCGGCTCGACCGCGAAGGCGGCGCGCTTCGGCGCGACCGGGGAGACGGCGCCATAGGAGATCTGGACGACGGGCCGGCCCGCCGGCACGCGGTCGAGCAGGCTGTCGACCAGCGCGACGCGCCGCTCCATCGGGAAGGAAAGGAGCGGGATCGCCGAGATGATGGAATCGAAGACGAGGCCGCGGTCGTCGCCGAGCGCCGCATTGAGATCGAAGGCGTCGCCGTGAATGAAGCGGACCGAAGGGTAGTCCTCGACGAGCCGCGTGAAGAAGTCGTGGGAGTACTCGATCGAGTAGAGCCGTTCCGGCGCGATGCCCTGATCGAGAATTGCCTTCGTGACGGCGCCGGTGCCAGGCCCGAGCTCGAGCACCGGCCGCCCGGAGGCGGCGTCGATGACGCTCGCCATGCGTCGGGCCGTGATCGGAGAGGTGGGTACGATGGCGCCGACCTGCTTCGGGCCGTCGATCCATCCCTTGAAGAAGCGGATCTCGTCGTCGAACTTCCGGACGATGCGCTTGTGCAGGGCCTGCCTCATCGGCGTCTCCTCTCCATGGCCTGCGCCGCATTGAAGGCTTGCGACGCCACGCCGAGTTTCGATCCCGATCCGCGGAAGCCGCGGCAAGCCGTCATCGCCGCGGGCGGGCGCGGGCTTGGTATGTCCTGCCCGTCCTGCCCCGCGCGACCATCATTCGCTGAGCGTGTCGAAGAAATCCTTCATCCGAGCGAAGAAGCCATGCGATTCCGGGCTGTTGTCCTTCGAGGAGAGCTGCTCGAACTCCTGCAGCAGCTCGCGCTGCCGCTTGGAAAGGTTCTGCGGCGTCTCGATCGCGATCTGGATGTAGAGGTCGCCCGTCTGCGCCGAGCGCAGCACCGGCATGCCCTTGCCCTTGAGGCGGAACTGGCGGCCGTTCTGCGTGCCCTCCGGCACGGTGACGCGCGACTTCGATCCGTCGAGGGTCGTCACCTCGAACTTGCCGCCGAGGGCGGCCGTCGACATGGAGACGGGAACGGAGCAGTAGAGGTCGGCCCCGTCGCGCTGGAAGAACTCGTGCGGCTTGACGGAGAGGAAGATGTAGAGGTCGCCGGCAGGCCCGCCGCGCAGGCCCGCCTCGCCCTCGCCGGCGAGCCGGATGCGCGTGCCATCCTCGATGCCGGCGGGGATGTTCACCGATCGCGAGCGCTCCTCGGTGACGCGGCCCTGGCCGTGGCACTTGCCGCAGGGGTCGGCGATCGTCTGGCCGCGGCCGTGGCAGGTCGGGCAGGTGCGCTCGATCGAGAAGAAACCCTGCGCCGCGCGCACGCGGCCGTTGCCGCCGCAGGTCGGGCAGGTCTGCGGCTTGGTGCCGGGCTTGGCGCCCGAGCCGGAACAGACGTCGCAGGTGACGGAGGTCGGCACGTGGATCTGCGCCGTCTTGCCGGCAAAGGCCTCCTCGAGCGAGATTTCCAGGTTGTAGCGCAGGTCCGCTCCGCGCTCGCGCCCGCCGGAGGAGCGCCGCTGGCGCCCGCCGCCCATCATCTCGCCGAAGATGTCCTCGAAGATGTCGGAGAAGCCGCCGGCGCCGCCGAAGCCGCCCGCCCCGAAGCCGCCGCCCATTCCGCCGTTCTCGAAGGCGGCATGGCCGAAACGGTCGTAGGCGGCCCGCTTCTGCGGGTCCTTCAGCGTCTCGTAGGCTTCGTTGATTTCCTTGAACCTGACTTCCGCGGTGTGGTCGCCCGGGTTCTTGTCCGGGTGATACCGCATGGCGAGCTTGCGGAAGGCGCTCTTGAGCTCCCTCTCGTCCGCTCCCTTCGAAACCCCGAGCGTCTCGTAAAAGTCAGCTTTTGCCATTCGTGGAATCGGCCCCAAGCGAAGCCCGGCCGGGAGCGTGACCCGGCCGGGCGAATGACGTCACCTTACGCCGACTTCTTGGCGTCGTCGTCGTTGATCTCCTCGAAGTCGGCGTCGACCACGTCCTCGCCGCTCTTCTCGGCATCGGCCTTGGCGTCGCCCGCGGCCTGCTCGGCCTGCTGGGCTTCGTACATGGCCTGGCCGAGCTTCATCGAGACCTCGGCAAGCGCCTGCGTCTTCGCCTTGATGTCCTCGGCGTCCGGCTCCGGCTTCTCGATCGCCGCCTTCAGCGAGGCGATCGCATCCTCGATCGCCTTGCGGTCATCGGCCGAGACCTTGTCGCCGTAGTCCTTGAGCGACTTCTCCGACGAATGCACGAGGCTTTCCGCCTGGTTCTTCGCCTCGACGCTCTCGCGCCGCTTCTTGTCGCTCTCGGCGTTGGCCTCCGCGTCCTTCACCATCTTCTCGATGTCGGCGTCGGAGAGGCCGCCGGAAGCCTGGATGCGGATCTGGTGCTCCTTGCCGGTGCCCTTGTCCTTGGCCGAGACGTTGACGATGCCGTTGGCGTCGATGTCGAAGGTGACCTCGATCTGCGGCACGCCGCGCGGTGCGGGCGGGATGCCGACGAGATCGAACTGGCCGAGCAGCTTGTTGTCGGCCGCCATCTCGCGCTCGCCCTGGAAGACGCGGATCGTCACGGCGTTCTGGTTGTCCTCGGCCGTGGAGAAGGTCTGCGACTTCTTCGTCGGGATCGTCGTGTTGCGGTCGATGA
The DNA here is from genome assembly GCA_051960215.1 of Pararhizobium sp. Taxonomy (GTDB): domain Bacteria; phylum Pseudomonadota; class Alphaproteobacteria; order Rhizobiales; family Rhizobiaceae; genus Pararhizobium_B. The sequence continues at coordinate 1,335 of JBQCEN010000084.1, read as the reverse complement.
GGCGCGTGAACACCCCGCCGAGCGTCTCGATGCCGAGCGACAGCGGCGTCACGTCGAGGAGCAGCACGTCCTTGACGTCGCCCTGCAGCACGCCCGCCTGGATCGCGGCACCGAGCGCCACGACCTCATCCGGGTTGACGCCCTTGTGCGGCTCCTTGCCGAAGAACTGCTTGACCACGTCCTGCACCTTCGGCATGCGCGTCATGCCGCCGACGAGGACGACCTCGTCGATCTCGGCGGCCTGGATGCCGGCGTCCTTGAGCGCCGCCTTGCAGGGCGCCACGGTTCGCTGGATCAGGTCGTCGACCAGGCTCTCGAACTTGGCGCGCGACAGCTTCATCGTCAGGTGCTTCGGACCGGACTGGTCGGCCGTGATGAACGGCAGGTTGATCTCGGTCTGCGATGCGGACGAGAGCTCGATCTTCGCCTTCTCGGCGGCCTCCTTGAGGCGCTGCAGCGCGAGCTTGTCCTTCTTCAGGTCGATGGCCTGCTCCTTCTTGAACTCCGCCGCCAGGTACTCGACCAGGCGCATGTCGAAGTCCTCGCCGCCGAGGAAGGTGTCGCCGTTCGTCGACTTCACCTCGAAGACGCCGTCGCCGATCTCGAGGATCGAGATGTCGAAGGTGCCGCCGCCCAGGTCATAGACGGCGATCGTGCCCTGGCCCTTCTTCTCGAGCCCGTAGGCGAGCGCGGCCGCGGTCGGCTCGTTGATGATGCGCAGCACCTCGAGCCCGGCGATCTTGCCGGCGTCCTGGGTGGCCTGGCGCTGGGCGTCGTTGAAATAGGCCGGGACGGTGATGACCGCCTGGTCGACCTTCTGCCCGAGATAGGCTTCCGCGGTCTCCTTCATCTTGCCGAGCGTGAAGGCGGAGATCTGCGACGGGGAATAGGGCTTGCCTTCCGCCTCGACCCAGGCATCGCCGTTCGACGCCTTGGAGATCTTGTAGGGGACGAGCCCTTTGTCCTTCTCGACCATCGGGTCGTCGTAGCGCCGTCCGATGAGGCGCTTGACCGCGAAGATCGTCTTTTCCGGATTGGTGACGGCCTGACGTTTGGCCGGCTGGCCGACGAGGCGTTCGCCGTCGTCGGTGAAGGCGACGATGGACGGCGTCGTCCGCATGCCTTCGGCGTTCTCGATCACCTTCGGCGTCTTGCCTTCCATGACGGCAACGCAAGAATTGGTCGTGCCGAGGTCGATGCCGATGACCTTGCCCATGGTTCTTCCTCTCATTTGCGGCAGGCTGGCCGGGCCACTTGGCGCCCGAATGGGATGCCGGCGGTTCATCCGCCAAGGCCCCCTCTCGATCCAGCCCCCTGGATACGCGATTCACCGCT
>JBQCEN010000083.1:0-11065 GCA_051960215.1 Pararhizobium sp. | reverse complement strand
AAAGCACGCGGCGTGACGCGGCCCGGGGTCAGTCCTGCTCGACCCGCGTCTTACGGGCCGGGAAGAGGATGACGTCGCGAATCGAGGGGGCATCGGTCAGAAGCATGATCAGGCGATCGAGGCCGATGCCGAGACCGCCTGCCGGCGGCAGGCCGTGGTCCCTCGCTTCCAGGAAATCCTCGTCGAGGACGCGCATCGTCTCGCCGCGCTCGTGGGCCTGCGTCACCTGCTCCACCATGCGGCGGCGCTGCTCGACCGGATCGTTCAGCTCGGAGAAGGCGTTGCAGATTTCCCAGCCGTTGATGTAGGTCTCGAAGCGCTCGACGAGCCGCGGCTCGCCCGGCACCTCCTTGGCGAAGGGCGAGATGTCCTTCGGGAAATTGATGACATGGGCGGGCTGGATCAGCGAGGCCTCGACCTTCTCCTCGAAGGTAAAGGCCAGCGCCTCGCCCCAGGTCATGTCCGGTTCAGCCTCGAGCCCGAGAGCCTTGACCGCCTCGCGCGCCTCCTCGTCGGAGCGGATCGCGAGGAAGTCGATCCCGGTCGCCTCCTTTACGGCGTCCGGCATCGGCACGCGGCGGAAAGGCGCCTTGAAGTCGATCGTCTTGTCGCCGAAGGCCACTTCCGTCGTGCCGTGCAGCGTCTGGGCCAGGTGGGCGAACATCCGCTCGACGAGATCCATCATGTCCTCGTAGTCGGCATAGGCCCAGTAGGTCTCGAGCATCGTGAACTCGGGATTGTGCCGGGTCGACACGCCCTCGTTGCGGAAGTTGCGGTTGACCTCGAAGACGCGGTCGACGAGCCCGCCGACCAGCACGCGCTTCAGGTAGAGTTCCGGCGCGATGCGCAGGAACATGTCCATCTTCAGCGTATTGTGGTGTGTCTTGAACGGGTCGGCGGTCGCCCCGCCATAGATCGCCTGGAGCATCGGCGTCTCCACCTCGGTGACGCCCTCGTCCTCCATGAAGCGGCGGATCAGCGAGATGATGCGGCTGCGGGCGCGGAAACGCTGGCGCGTCTCCTCGTTGCTCATCAGGTCGAGGTAGCGCTTGCCGTAGCGCGTCTCGATGTCGGCGAGCCCGTGCCACTTCTCGGGCATCGGCTTCAGCGCCTTGGTCAGCATCGTGATCGTCTGGGTGTCGACGGTGAGTTCGCCGCGCTTCGTGCGGCGGACCTTGCCAGTGACGCCGATGATGTCGCCGAGGTCGATCAGCGGCAGAAGGGCGCGCGCCTCCTCCGAGGCGATGTCCTTGTGGGTGAAGACCTGGATCTTGCCCGAGGCGTCGTGCAGGTCGATGAACATGCCGGAATTGCGCGAGGAGTGGACGCGGCCGGCGACGGTCACCGTCTCGCCGGTCTCGGTGTCGGGTTGGACCCCTTCATATTTCTCGGCCAGCTCCCCATTGGTGATCGTGCGGTGGAAATGGGCCGGATAGACCTCGGGGAGCATTTCGCGGAGCCGCATGAGTTTCTGCTCGCGCACTTCCGTGGCGTTCGAGGAGAGGGGGGCGGCTTCGCTCTTGGCTGTCATCGTCTTTCCCGTCAGTCCGGTCTCAGTTCACGCTCGGTTCGATTGCCGCCTTGAGGACGGCGGCGGCCGTCTTGAGGCGCTGGCGTACCACCGCGCGGCCAAGGATCGCCATCGAATCGAAGAGTGGCAGCGAGCGCGCGCTGCCGGAGACGGCGACGAAGAGCGGCGGCAGCAGCACGCGCAGCTTCTTGTCCGCCCGATCGGCGATCGCCCGGAGCTCCGCCTCGATCGCCTCGACCGTCCAGTCCGAAACCTTCTCCAGATCCGGCAGCACCATCTCGATGATCTCCAGGCAGTCGGCAAGCGACGTCTTCTTGATGCCGGCGAAGGCGTCTGCCGTCAGGCCGAGATCGGCCTTGAGCAGGAAGGCATCGAGATCGGCGAGATCGCCGAGCTTGCCGATGCGCGCCTGCGAGAGCTTGAGGCCCTGCTTCAGCCGATCGCCCTCCATCGCCCATTTGAGAACGCGGTGGAGGAACTCCTCCTCCGAGAGCTTCTCGCGCAGCCAGCGGCCATTCAGCCATTCGAGCTTCTGCAGGTCGAAGACGGCGCCGCTCTTCGACAGGTTGTGGGGGTCGAACTTCTCCGCCAGCCCGTCCATGTCCATCAGCTCCTCGCCCTCGCCGATCTGGATGAAGAGCAGGCCGAGGAAGTTCATCAGCGCTTCCGGCAGGTAACCGAGCGCGGAATAGTAGGAGATCGACGTTGGGTTCTTGCGCTTCGACAGCTTCGAGCGGTCGGCATTGCGCATCAAGGGCAGGTGGATGAACTCCGGCTGCTGCCAGTCGAGATAGCGGTAGAGCAGGATGTGCTTCGGCGTCGACGACACCCATTCCTCACCGCGCGCGACGTGGGTGATCTTCATCAGATGGTCGTCGACGACGTTCGCCATGTGATAGGTCGGCATGCCGTCGGCCTTCATGACGACCTGCATGTCGACCGAATCCCACGGGATTTCGACCTCGCCATAGACCCAGTCGTTGAATTTGCAGGAGCCTTCGTCGGGCACCATCATACGCACGACAGGCACTTCGCCGGCGGCCTCCTTCGCGGAAACCTCTTCCGCCGTCAGCCTGAGGCAATGGCCGTCATAGCGCGGCGGCTCGCCCCGGGCGCGCTGCTCTTCACGCATCTTCTCCAGCCGCGCCGGCGAGCAGAAGCACTTGAAGGCGTGCCCCTTGTGAAGCAGCGCGTCGACATATTCGCCGTAGAGATGCTTGCGCTCGCTCTGGCGATACGGGCCGTAGGGGCCGCCGACATCGGGGCCTTCCGCCCAGCTCAGACCCGTCCATTTCAGCGCGTCGAGGACGTTCTGCTCATATTCGCGCGTCGAACGCGTGGCGTCCGTGTCCTCGATCCTCAGGATGAAGGTGCCGCCGGTGTGGCGCGCGAAGAGATAGTTGAAAAGCGCCGTATAGGCAGTGCCGACATGCGGCTCGCCGGTCGGCGACGGCGCGATGCGCACGCGCGTTTCTGTTGCAGCCATGGTCTCCGTCGTCCGGTCCTTGGGCGCGCCGTCCGGCCATCCATGCCGATTCATGACGCCAAGCGGCGGCGTGGGGGAGGCTGCACCTGATGAAAAATCACCGGCGAAAGCACCGGAATCCGCAAGGAAAAGCGCGCTTTCGCATGGCCCGCCATAGGCCATATTCACCATCGGGCGTCAAGGGACGCCAAGGCTCCCGACGAGCGTCCGCAAGCTGCTGCGGAATGTCCGGCATAGGCAGAAGTCCATGAGCCCCTCCCGCTCCGTCACCCCGGCGCTCGTCGGAATGGCCCCGGTCCAGACAGGCGAATATAGTGAGGCGAACGTGGAGGGAATCATGACCGATCCGATCAAGCTCGCCGAGCGCTTTCCGAAGGACTTCCTCTTCGGTGTCGCGACCGCCTCCTATCAGGTGGAGGGCGCGGTGAAGGCGGACGGGCGCAAGGCGTCGATCTGGGACGCCTTCTCGAAGATGCCGGGCCGGGTCTACGGCCGGCACGACGGCGATGTCGCCTGCGACCACTACAACCGGCTGGACGAGGACCTCGACCTCATCGCCGCGCTCGGCGTCAAGGCCTGCCGCTTCTCGATCGCCTGGCCGCGGATCGTGCCGGACGGCACGGGGGCGGTGAACGAGGCGGGCCTGGACTTCTACGACCGGCTCGTCGACGGCTGCCGGGCGCGCGGCATCCGGACCTTCGCGACGCTCTACCACTGGGACCTGCCGCTCGCCCTGATGGGCGATGGCGGCTGGACCGCGCGCAGCACGGCTCATGCTTATGAAGCCTATGTCCGGACCGTGATCGCGCGGCTCGGCGACCGGCTCGACGCCGTCGCAACCTTCCACGAGCCGTGGTGCTCGGTCTGGCTCGGTCACCTCACGGGCGTCCACGCGCCGGGCGAGCGCAACATGGATGCGGCGCTGGCCGCGCTCCACACGACCAACCTCGCGCACGGCCTCGGCGTGCGCGCGATCCGGGCCGAGCGGCCGGGGCTTCCGACCGGCATCGTCTATAATCCGATGGCGGTGATGCCGGCGAGCGGCGCGGCCGAGGACGAGGCGGCGGCCGAACGCGGCTTCGACTTCCACAACGGCGTCTTCTTCGGCCCCGCCTTCAAGGGTGCGTATCCGCAGGCCTTCATGGAGGCGCTCGGGCAACGCATGCCGGAGATCGCGGCCGGCGACATGGAGACGATCCGCCAGCCGCTCGATTTCGTCGGCATCAACTACTACACGCCGCTGCGTCTCGCTGACGACGCCGACGCCGCGGATTTCCCGAAGGCGAAGACGGCGCCGGCCGTCCATCCGGAAAAGACGGACATCGGCTGGGAGATCGATCCCGCCGGCCTTTCGTCGGTCATTCGCGAATTGCGCCGGCGCTACGACCTGCCGGACCTCTACATCACCGAGAACGGCGCCTGCTACAACATGGGCCTCGATGCGAACGGCGTCATCGACGACGCCCCGCGCATCGCCTACCTCGCCGACCACCTTTCGGTCGCCGCCGACCTCATCGCCGAGGGCGTGCCGCTCAAGGGCTATTTCTGCTGGTCGCTGATGGACAATTTCGAATGGGCCGAAGGCTACAGGATGCGCTTCGGCCTCCTCCATGTCGATTACGAGACCCTGAGGCGGACGCCCAAGAAGAGTGCGGGATGGTATGCGGCGATGGCCAAGGCGCATCGGGGTTAGAGGGGCAGCTAATTGAAACGGACTTCTGTATTTGCCATTCGCACATTTTTGTGCGAAGTTTGGCTTGGTTGAAGAGCGCCTTGGATGACCAGGGCGCAGCTGCTGAGAGAACTCCGAAAGCTCGCGAAGGCGCAAGGAATACAGCTTTCCATCGTCACCAATCGCGGCAAGGGCTCGCATATCAGAGTGACGCTCGGCGGTAGAACGACCACCATCAAAGACGGCGAACTCACGCCGGGCTACGTACGGCTGATCAAGCGGCAGTTGGAGATCAAGGGCTAGTGCTCTTCGAACCATGCAGTCTTCGGCGGGCGAAGAGGTGAATTCGGATGAACTATCTTTATCATGCTGAGCTGGTCTCCGATCCGGATGGCGGCTTCCTTGTAACGTTCCCTGATGTCCCCGAGGCCATCACGTACGGTGAGACGGAAGCCACGGCCGTCGAAAATGCCGTCGAGGCATTGGGCCTCGCCCTTCGCGGGTATGCAGCGGAGGGCCGGGCCTTGCCTCGACAACGCTTCAAGACGGGGAGACCGGTTGCGGTGGAGGCCAGCGATGCGATGAAGCTCGCCGTGATCGAGGCGTTCAGGGAGGCGCGTATTGCGAAGACGGAGCTGGCGCGCCGCCTCGGCCGGGGTGAGACGGAAGCACGGCGCATCCTTGATCCCGACCATCCGACGAAGATCGGGTTGATGCAGGAGGCGTTGAGGGTTCTTGGCCGACGCATGAGCATAGTCGTCGAGGCGGCCTGATCGGTTGGTCCGATCGTGCCTGCGCACTACTGAGCGGCGTCCGCGCTCCCGCCTCCGACCGCCTTCCGCACCTCCGGCGCGACCTTCGTGCCGAAGAGCTCGATCGCCTTCATCAGCTTCTTATGCTCGATGACGCCGATCGCCATCTGGATCAGGAATCGGTCGAAGCCGAAGATCTCGTGGTGGGCGAGGATCTTGTCGACGAGTTCGGCCGGCGAGCCGACGAAGAGGGCGCCGTGTGGTCCCCGCGACGCATCGAAATGGGCGCGCGACGTCGGACCCCAGCCGCGCTCGCGGCCGATACGGTTCATCACCTCCGCCTGCGGCAGATAGAACGTCTCGGCCGCCTGTGCGCTCGTTTCGCCGACGAAGCCGTGGACGTTGATGCTGGTCTTCAGCTTTTGCGGGTCATGGCCCGCACGCGTGGCCGCCTGGCGGTAGAGGTCGAAGAGCGGCGCGAAGCGGCGCGGCTCCCCGCCGATGATGGCGAGCGCCAGCGGCAGCCCGAGCGTCGCCGCGCGGACGACCGACTGCGGCGTACCGCCGACGGCTATCAAGAGCGGCAGACGCCGGTTTCCCGGACGCGTATTGACGCCGCGTCCGTCGACGCGCGGCGTATGCTGCCCGCCCGGCCAGGAGAGACGCTCTCCCTCGTTCAGCCGGATCAGCATCTCGAGCTTCTCGGAGAAGAGCGCCTCGTAGTCCTCCAGCGCGTAGCCGAAGAGCGTGAAGGATTCGATGAAGGACCCGCGGCCGGCCATGATCTCGGCGCGGCCGCCGCTGAGATTGTCGAGCGTCGCAAATTGCTGGAAGACCCGGATCGGGTCGTCCGAGCTCAGCACCGTCACCGCGCTCGTGAGACGGATGCGCTTCGTCTTAAGCGCCGCCGCGGCAAGCGCGACGGCGGGAGCCGAGGAGGCATAGTCGGGGCGGTGGTGCTCGCCGAGGCCGAAGACGTCGAGGCCGACCTGATCGGCGAGCTCGATCTCCTCGACGAGGTTCTTCAGCCGCTCCTGCGGGCCGACGACCGCGCCGGTCACCGGATCGGTGCCGACGTCCGCGAATGTGTAGAGGCCAAGTTCCATGATGTCTTGTCCGACCGGGGGGCTCGCCTGCTCCGACAGGCGGCCCGCATTGATGGATTCCGGCCTCAGATAGTCCGCCCGCCGTCGCTGCGCCACGGCCAGGAAGTGAACAGTGTTTCCAGACCCTAGCCGCCGAGATGCCGCTCGCCGCGCCGGCCGGCCCGCGCGACCTGGCGCTGGCGCTCGCGGTAGCGCTGCCGGTCCGCTTCGCTGCGCTCTTCGTGGCAGTGGGGGCAGGAGACGCCCTCCTCGCAGAGCGGCGAAAGGCGGTCGGCCTCCGCCAGCGGCCGTCGGCAGGCACGGCAAAGCGCGTGGCCGCCTTCCGCCAGGCCGTGCGTCATCGAGACGCGTTCGTCGAAGACGAAGCAGGCGCCCTCCCAGAGGCTCTCTTCGCCCGGAACCTCCTCCAGGTATCTCAGGATGCCGCCCTTCAGGTGGAAGACGTTCTCGAAGCCTTCTGCCTTGAGGAAGGCCGTCGCCTTCTCGCAGCGGATGCCGCCTGTGCAGAACATCGCGATCTTCCGCGCTTTCTTCATCTCCGGGCTGCTGCGCGCCCACGCGGGGAAGTCGCGGAAGGAGCGCGTGCCGGGATCGACGGCGCCGCGGAAGCTGCCGATCGCCACCTCGTAGGCGTTGCGCGTGTCGACGACGATCGTCTCCGGATCCGCAATCAGCGCGTTCCAGTCCCGCGGCGCGACGTAGGTGCCGGCAGCATTCTCCGGATCGAGATCCGGGACGCCCATCGTCACGATCTCTTTCTTCAGCCGCACCTTCATCCGCAGGAACGGCATCTCCGCCGCCCGGCTCTCCTTGTGCTCGAGGCCTGCGAGTTCCGGCTGATCGCGGAGATGGGCGAGCACCGCGCGAATCGCCTCGTCCGTGCCGGCGATGGTGCCGTTGATGCCTTCGGAGGCGAGCAGCAGCGTTCCCCTGACGCCGAGGCGGTTGCAGAGCGCGAGAAGCGGTGCGCGCAGGTCCGCGCAGCGCTCGAGCCGGGCAAAGCGGTAGAGGGCTGCGACGAGAAAGCCGCAAGCGGGGGTGGCCGGCGGGATTGCTGGGCGGTTGACCATGCGGAAGGGCATAGCGGCTGCGGGAAGAGCGCGCAATCGGGCGCGCCACAGGGCCAGGATTGCCGCGTGGAGCTTGCCGGCATGCGCATCTGCCCGGTCGGGAAATAAATCACGCCCGAACGCGGCGGGACGCGGTCGATCGATCCTCGGCGCCGTCGCCCGCCGCATTCTGGTGCCCGCGCGCCTGTGCCGGCCCGCGACCCGGAGGTACCGAATGCTGTCGAAGACAGATCTTGCGTGCGTGCGCGGCGTCGCCGGCGCCTGCAACGTCGATCCCGCCGCTCTGGCTGCGGTCGTCGCCGTCGAAAGCGGCGGACGCGTCACGGCGCGCGTCGCCGGCAGGGAGGAGCCGCTGATCCGCTGGGAGGGCCACTATTTCGACCGGCTCTGCAGGCCGGCCATCCGGATCAAGGCGCGCCGCAGCGGCCTTGCCTCTCCGCGCGCCGGCGCCATCCCCAATCCGCCGACGCAGGCGGGGCGCTGGGCGTTGCTGAAGCGGGCGGCGGCGCTCGATCACGACGCGGCATATGCCTCATGCTCCTGGGGCGTGGGGCAGGTGATGGGCGCTCATTGGCAGGCGCTCGGCTATGCGGACGTCGACGCGCTGGTCGCGGAGGCCCGTTCGGGCCTTGCGGGGCAGCTTCGCCTGATGGTGCTCTTCATCGCCCATGCGGGACTGACGGCGGCGCTCGCAGCGCACGACTGGCAGGCTTTCGCCCGCCGCTACAACGGCCCCGGCTATCGTCGCAGCGGATACGACGCGAAGCTGGCGCGGGCCTTCGCGACGATCTCGGAGAAACCGGCGACGAGGCGGACCTTGCGCATCGGCGATCGCGGCGGCGCGGTGACCGCCCTTCAAGCCGAGCTCGCCGCAAGCGGCGCCGCGATCGCGGTCGACGGACGCTACGGGGCCGCAACGGCCGAGGCGGTGAGGACCTTCCAGAAGCGACAGGGTCTTGCGGCCGACGGAGTGGCCGGGCCGCTGACGCTTGCCGCGCTCGACGCGATGGACAGGCCGGACGGCAGGCGCTAGAGCGGGCCGGATTTTCGATGATGCGGACGATCACCAATGGCCAAACCTTCCTCCGAGACGCTCCTTTCGATCCTCAAGCTGCAGCCGGTCGTGCCGGTCCTCGTCATCGAGGACGCGGCGACGGCGGTGCCGCTGGCACGGGCGCTCGTCGCCGGCGGCCTCAAGGCGATCGAGATCACGCTGCGCACGCCCGCCGCCCTCGACGCGATCCGGGCAGTGGCAAGCGAGGTCGACGGAGCGGTCGCCGGCGCCGGCACCATCCTCGATGCGGCGCAGTTCGAGGCGGCGGAGAAGGCGGGCGCCCGCTTCATCGTCAGTCCGGGCGCGACCGACGCGTTGTTGGACGCTGCGTCCGGCTCCGACGTGCCGCTGCTGCCGGGCGCTGCGACGGCGAGCGAGGTGATGGCGCTGCGCGAAAAGGGCTATCGCACGCTCAAGTTCTTTCCCGCCGAGCAGGCGGGCGGGGCCGCCTACCTCAAGTCGCTTTCCTCGCCGCTTGCCGGCATGCAGTTCTGCCCGACGGGCGGGATCTCCATGAAGAACGCGAAGGACTACCTCATGCTGCCGAACGTCGTCTGCATCGGCGGCTCCTGGGTGGCGCCGGTCGACATGGTCGCCTCCGGCGACTGGGACGGCATCACGGCGCTCGCCACGGAGGCCGCCAGGCTCGCCGGCTGAAGGCCAACCGCCGGTCGCCACGGTTCGGGTGGCATGGCGGCAACACCTGTCGCTCGAGAAGTCGCCTCCGGGCGGGAAGAGGTGCGGTTGCCATGGACCGGCCGGCGCGACGCGGCTAACGTCGCGACCACCGCTTGAGGGGGTGGGGACGGCGGTCGTTCGTCGCGGGCCGGTTTCGGCTCGCGACGCGTCCGTCGATGGCGTGTCGGAGGAGGGCCTGTCCGATGTCGAGAAGTCTTGCGTTCGCTGCCGTCGCCGCTGTCGTATCGGGCTTTGCCGCGGCCCTTCCGTCCGAAGCTGCCGATCTTGCCGCGGCGCCGGCGCAGCCTGCGCCCGTCGCGACGCCGTGGTATTCCTGGGAGCACTGGGGCTTCGAAGTCGAAGGCCTCGTGCTCACGAGCCCGAAATACGAGGGCTCGAACGAATACCGCGTCCTCGGCTTTCCCGTCGTCATCCCGAAATACTACGGGAACGACTATGATCCGAACGAACGCTCCCGCTTCACCTTCCGTGACGTCGACGACATTCGCTATGCGCTCATCCGCTACGGCAATCTCGATGTCGGGCCGCTCGGCGGCTATACCTTCGGGCGTGACGAGAGCGACAGCAGCCGTCTGCGTGGCCTTGGCGACGTCGACGGCGGCCTGATCCTCGGCGGTTTCGCTGCCTATCACTTCGACCCGTTCTACGTCGACGCGGCGATCGGCTCGCAGGTCACCGGCGACGCCGACGGCGCCTACACCGTCAAGTTCGGCGTCGGCGCCGACTTCAAGGTGACGCCGCGGCTGACGTTGTCGCCCTATGTCGGGACGACCTACGCGTCGGCCGGCTACATGGAGAATTATTTCTCGATCACGCCCGCGCAGAGCCTACGCTCGCGCGCCGGTCTCTCCGCCTTCGACGCCGACGCGGGCTTCAAGGACGTCTCCTTCAACTTCGGCGCCGACTACCGCCTGACGAAGCGCTGGTCGGCGAGCACGACGCTCGGCTATTCGCGCCTTCTCGGCGACGCCGCCGACAGCCCCGTCACCACCGACCCGAACCAGTTCTCGGCAATGGTCAGCCTCGGCTACACCTTCGGCCGGACGGACTGACCCTCTGACCTTTTGATCCTCCCCTGCGAAGCGGGGGAGGGGGACCGCCGAAGGCGGTGGAGGGGGCGGTGGCATGAATTCGGTCGCGCGTGCCCCTTCCACCATGCGTTCCGCATGGTCCCCTTCCCCCGTAAACGGGAAGGATCACCGGGCGTCCGACTCCAAAAACGCCGCGATGCGGTCGATCGCGCGACCGATGTTCTCTTCCGAATTGGCGTAGGAAATCCTTACGTAGCCTTCGCCGAGGATGCCGAAGTCGGGGCCGCCGATAAGCGCGACGCCGGCGTCCTCAAGCAGGGCGGAGGCGAGCTTTTTCGCCTTCCAGCCGGTCTCGCGGATGTTCGGGAAGGCGTAGAAGGCACCTTTGGGGGTCGCGCAGGCGATGCCGGGGAGCGCATTCATCCTCTCGAGCACCAGCTTCCGGCGGCGGTCGAAGGCCGTCATCATCGCTTCCACGGCGTCCTGGGGGCCGTCGATGGCGGCGATGCCGGCGAACTGGCTCGGCGCGTTGACGCAGGACCAGCAGTTGACCGCGAGCTTGCGGACGTTGTCGTAGAGCCGGCGCCCGGCGCCGTCGGCCGGCCAGATCGACCAGCCCATGCGCCAGCCGGTCATCGCCCAGGTCTTCGACCAGCCGTTGAGC
>JBQCEN010000082.1:0-6476 GCA_051960215.1 Pararhizobium sp. | reverse complement strand
TCGGCTCGATCGCCTATCGCGTGCGGGCGAGCTTCCTGGCGGGGCCCGACCATCGCGTCGCCGTCAATCTCGTGAGGCTGTCGCTCCTCGAGTTCGACCTTGGAAGCGGCGCGGTGCTCGAAACCGGCTGCGTCTACGTGGTGCCGCTGATGGAGGCCCTCGACCTTCCCGCGGCGATCTCGGCGTCGGCGAATCCGAAGAGCTCGACCGGCCGGCTCGACATCTTCACCCGGGTCATGGCCGATTTCGGTCAGGAGTTCGACAAGGTGCCGGCCGGCTACCGCGGCCCGCTCTACCTCGAGGTCAGCCCGCGCACCTTTCCGATCATCGTGCGGGCCGGTTCGCGCCTGTCGCAGATCCGCTTCCGCACCGGCGACAGCCTGCTCGGCGAGGCGGAGCTCGTCCGGTTGCACAGGGCCGAGACACTGGTAGCCTCCGACAGCGTCAACGTTTCCGGCGGCGGTATCGCGCTTTCGATCGACCTCGAGGGACAGGGACCGGAGCGGCTCGTCGGCTACCGCGGCAAGCACCACACGGGCGTCGTCGACGTCGATAGCAAGGCGGCCTACGACGTGCTTGACTTCTGGGAGCCGCTCTACAATCGCGGCGGTGGCGACCTGATCCTCGACCCGGACGAGTTCTATATCCTCGTCTCGCGCGAGTCGGTGCACGTGCCGCCCCTCCACGCCGCGGAGATGACGCCCTTCGATCCGCTGGTCGGCGAGTTCCGCGTCCACTATGCCGGCTTCTTCGATCCGGGCTTCGGCCATTCCGCCGCCGGCGGACGCGGCAGCCGGGCGGTGCCCGAGGTCCGAAGCCACGAGGTTCCGTTCATCCTCAACCACGGCCAGATCGTCGGCCGGCTCGTCTACGAGCACATGCGCGAGCGTCCCCAGGCCCTTTACGGAGCCGATCTCGGCTCGAACTACCAGGCCCAGGGGCTGAAGCTTTCGAAGCATTTCCGCTGACGCCGTCTAGACGGCGGCCGATCCGCATCCGAAACATCTTGCCCGCCTTCAGGGTTGTCCCTAAACCTTCAACGGGGCGGGAAAGGCGGCAGGTTTCTTCAATGGACTGTCTGGAAGACCTTTCGAACGAGGTGCTTCGCCTGCGGCGCGCCTTGCGTACGGCGGCCATCGGCATATGGGACTGGGATCTGAGGACCGGCGCCTTTGCCTATTCCGCCGAGGCCCGCGGCATCCTCGGGCTTGATCCGGACGTCGAGGTGACGCTCGATCTCCTGCGTGCCGTCACCTATCCGGACGACCTGCCCCTCACCTCGGCCCAGGCGCAGACGGCCATCAATTCGTGCGAGCCGTCGCGCCAGCACTACGAGTACCGCATCATTCGCGCCGATACCCGCGAGGTGCGCTGGGTCCGGGCGGAGGCCGAGCCCATCTTCGAGGACCAGGACGGCCGGGCGAAGGCCGTGCGTTATGTCGGGACGCTCGAGGATATCCACGACCGAAAGGCGACGGAACTGGCGCTTGCCGATGCGGAGCGGCGCCAGCGGCTGGCGATCGATGCCGCGCGCATGGCGCTCTGGGAATACGACATCGCCTCGGAGACGATCATCGGCTCGCCGGAACTGAACCGCCTCTTCGGCTTCGGTGCGGAGGAGGAGCGGAGCCTGCAGGATTTCGTCGCCTGCTACCTGCCGGGTGAGCGGGAGCGTGTCCGCCAGGCCGGCCGGGAGGCGCTTGAGGCGGGCCGGACGCACTTCGAGGTCGAATACCGCGTCCGCCGGGCTGACGGCGCATGCCGGTGGCTGCTTCTGCGGGCGGAGGTGCTGCAGCGTCCGGACGGCACCTATGACCGCGTGCTCGGCGTCGTCATGGACATCGACGAGCGCAAGCAGGCCGCCGAGCGCCAGCATCTGCTCGTCCGCGAACTGAACCACAGGGTGAAGAACTCGCTGAGCGTCGTGCAGGCGATCGCCGGGCAGACGTTCAGGAAGAACGTGCCAAGCGACAAGGCGCTCGAAATCTTCCGCGGGCGACTGAGCGCGCTGGCATCGGCGAACGAGATCGTCATGGAGGGCGACCGGCTGGAAGCAAGCCTGGCCTCTCTCGTCCATCGCGTCACTGCACCTTACAGGGACCACGGACAGGACCCGTTCCTGATCGATTGCGGCGACGTCCGGATTCCGCCGACCCTGAATGCGCCGCTTGCGCTTGCCCTGCACGAGCTGTCCACCAATGCCGCCAAGTACGGAGCGCTGACCGCTCCCGGAGGGCGCGTGACGATCACCTGCGGTTCCGTCGGGGACGCGCTCTCGCTCGCCTGGAAGGAGACCGGCGGGCCAACGGTCCGTCAGGGTGGTCCGGACGGCTTTGGCACGAAGCTCTTGCGGGCCATCCTCTCGCGGGAATTCATCTCGCTCGATCTGGTCTTCGAGCCGGACGGGGTGCGCTGCGACATCCGGATGCCGCGCGGCTGAAGGAGCATGCGCCGGAGCGACGCCTCACACCTTGGCGTCGTTCTCCGCGATCTGGTTGAGGACGCGCTCCGGATCGACCACTTCTTCGAGGTCGGAGCTTTCCTCGCGGCTCATCGCGATGCCGTGCTTTTCGGCGATCTGCCGGACGAGCGACAGGAGCTCGGTCGTTTCGCGTTCTGTCAGGAGACCGATCTGCACATCGAGCTCGGCCCGCTGGTCCTGCAGCCGCTCGGCCCGCCGCTGGCTGATGAGGATGAAGGTGGAGAGGAAGATCGCTTCCACCGAAGCCGCGCTCGCGAGGATGACGAAGCTCGGGTCGAACTCCAGGCCCGGCAGCCAGCCGACATTGACGATGATCCACAGGATCACGATGACGCCGTGGACATAGGCGAAGGACATCCGGCCGGCGATCGCGGTGACGACATCGGCGATGCGCTCCTCGGTTCCCTCGTGGGCCTTCTGTTCCGCCTTCTTCCGGCGCACGGCCTCGATATTCTGCTCGAGAACATGGGGCATTGTCGTTTCGGGACTCCGGGTGCAGACCGAGGCGCCCCGATCTGCGGATTCATGCGGATGCGCAATGGCCACGAACCGCATGACACGGACTTTGTTCCGGCCCGGCGCGTGCCGCCGCTTCGGGCGGAATTTCCTCCTTGCCTCAAAAGCCGCCTTTCGGTACGGATTCTGCATGGCGCGGGTGTAGTTCAGTGGTAGAACGCAAGCTTCCCAAGCTTCTAGCCCCGTTCAAGTTCCTCCTTTGATTTCAAGCTTCTGCCTCTAGTCCGGCGGTTCTTCGTGGCGTTTTGCGTGGGATTTTTTGCACGCGCCGCGACTTCCATGCCCTGGCGCAGATCGTCATGCGTGACGTGGGCATAGCGCGACGTCGTCGTCAGGCTCGAGTGGCCGAGCAGGCGCTGTGCCATCTTCAGGTTGCCGGTCGCCCTGACGAGCCGCGTCGCCGCTGTGTGCCGCGTATCGTGGAAGCGGAAGTCTGTCAGTTTTCCCCGTCCGTAGCGGTTCCACATCGTCTGGAAGCCGTTGACGGTGATCGGGTAGCGCTCACCTTTCTTTCGGCCGCCAGTCGGCCGCTTCGCCACGTAGGTAAAGACTGCCGTCTTGTGGTGGTCCTTCAGGCCCCACAGGAGATCATGCATCTCCTTCGTCATGGGAATCGTGCGCGAGCGATCGCCCTTCCCGAGAACCCGAATCTCGCGGTTGAAGAAATCGACGTCCTGCCATGTCAGACGGACGATCTCCGCGCGCCGGCAGCCGGCCATCAAGGCGAAAGCAAGCGCCGGACGATAATCCTCAGGTACGGCGGCGAGCACCGTCGCCTCTTCCGCAGGGCTCGCCTCACGGACGCGCTCCTGCGGCTCCTTGAGCTTGTGCCGCCGCCATTCGATCTTCTGGACTTTGACGTTCCAAATGTCCTTCGCGCGGATCATGAGCCTGTTCAGCGGCTCGACCATGCTGCGGTTCACGGTGGCGTTCGCGATCGGCACCTGGATCGTCTTCTTCCCGTCCTTCTTCGGCCGGGTCTCGCCGCGTTTCTTCGAGACGAGGCGCGCCACCATGGCGTCGTCGATCTCCGAGAGCGCCGTGGTCTTTCCGATGTTCGTCTGCAGCCAGCCGAGGATCCGGAGCGTCGCCTTCGGATCGGCGTGGTGCTGCCCGACCTCGATCCAGTAGAGTGCTGCGGCATCGGCCATCGGCATGGCCTTGCCGGTGTCTATGACGTTGGCTTTTGCCTGCCGGCGCCGTTCTTCCTCGAAGCGCTCGGCGTCCCGCTTCGTCGTGCATCCAGTAGCGCCTGAAAATCGGCGCCCCCGAAAACGGAAGTCGTAGGAGTACTCCGAGGAGCCGGGGCGCTTGAAGACTGACATTTTCTGTCCTCGATGAAGGCGGCGATATCCGCCGGGTCGTAGCGGCGGGTCTCCCTGTCGCCACGGCCGATGTTGATGTAGCGGATACTGCCGTCGCGCGTGAGATCACGCAACTGGCGCGTAGACATTGCAAGCGCCGCCGCCGCCTGCTCCGGCGTCAAGAGCGTTGCGGGGCTAGCCATCGGCCCGCCCCTTCGCGCCGACGTCACGCTCGTCCAGTTCATCCTCGCCGTAGAAACCGAGCGGCTCGTCGAGCCAGTCGAGGCCGTTGACGAGTTCGCGGATTTGCTCTTCGATCCGGCGCATCTGTTCGAGCGTCTCGTTCATGACGATGTCTCCATCGCGAAAGCCTCCGGATGCCGCCGCTTCGCGATGGCGAGGAGCCGTTCGAACTCGTCGTCGCCGATCTCACTGCGGATCGTGTCGAGGATGACTTGGCGCCGGCGTTCGGACGGCGGTCGCTTCGGCTCCATCGTCTTCGCGTATGTGACAACCGTCTGCCGGACGCGCTTCTTCCAGCGGATCGCGCTCTGTGCCCGCGTGCGCCAGCCCGGTGGCGAGGGCTCCTCGGATGCTTCCGCATGGCCGATCTGCGCGAGGATTCGCTCGATAGCCATGTCTATCTGCAAGACAGCGGCGTCGCACTCGTCCTTCGAAGCGAGATCGCGGACGCGGAAGCCGGGCTCGACCTCCAGGTCGAGAGGATCAGTGATGGTGGAAGTGCTGAACTTGGTCACAGGCCTTGACCTCCCTCGATGATGAGGTCAGCATCGCCGTACCAACTGGGATCGTATTCGAGATCGGACGAAGCGCCGGCGAGGTCGCAGTTGCGCTCGTCGTCGCCCTCCCGGTCGTCCATGAAGCGGCGATCGAACCCGGCATGGTCCGGCTCCAAATCGCAGTCACCGTCGATGGCGTCGAGGAGGTCGATCAGTTCTTGAATGCGCTGCTCAAGGCGCTCGCGGCGTGATCGGTATGAGGCGATGCCGACGATGTGCATGGTCATGACGACGCCTCCCCGCGGACTTCAAGAGCGTCGTGCACCGGCCCATGCAGTTCCACCGCCAGCCTAAGAAGGCGAGACAGTGCGCCGGCCACAACCGGCGAATGCTGCTCGTGCAGATGGTTTGCCGCGACCTCGCCTACGTGAAGGATCGCGAGCAGGTCGTAGCTGGTTTCCTCGATATCGTCGGCCGTCATGTCTTTGTGGGAGGGGAAGCGGCTCATGCTGCACCGCCTTCCTTCTTCGTCGGATGGTTTCCGGTCCAGATACGAGCCGCGACCATCGCAAACTCGTTGATCTGCCGGAAGAAGCCTGCCTCAACTCCGGTGAAGGGCCGGCTACCTGCGTTTTCGTGAATGTCTCCGACGATGCAGTTGAGCAGTGTCGCGTGAGCGGCGGTCGGGCGTTTGCCGACGAAGTCCAGATACTCCGTCGCCAGGCGACGGCCGGTGTCAACGTCTTCGGCGTAGTTGCCGGACGGTTCGACGCACCAGTAGTCGATGCCGGTGCCCGCCGGTCGACGCCTGCGCATGAAGGACAACGCGTCTGCGTGGTGCGATGGAGTGGACAGGGCGTCCATTGAGCCGCCGTCCTGGCCATGAAATGGGTCGTGCCCCGGCTCGTCGGCACCGGCGCCCGTTTCTTCCGGCAGCGCCCCCACCGCCTTGAGCACCAACTCTGCACGGGACGACGGCCGAGCGACGCTCCTCCAGTCTTTGTCCATAGGGAAGTGGAATTTGAAGATATCGGTGCGAGGGATGAAGCGGTCAGCGTCGGCACCAAGCTCCGGGTACAACTCCATGCCGCAGAGACGGCCTTCGTAGTGGAGCCACTCGCGGTAGGATTCGAGGATCCCGACGTCGCAGTCCGTGCCGCCTGCGGCGTACTCGGCGTTAACAGTCTTCGGGTCCTTCGTCTCGTTGATCAGAGTAGGCATGCCTTCGGCGGCAGCCGGAATCGAATGTTTCGACATCGTTATTGTCCAGACTGAATTTGCAGGTGCCGCGGCGACCGCGGCGCGGTTACGCGGTGGCGTTCAGGCCGCCGATGGCGGCTCGTCGTCCTGAGGGTCGTGCATAGACCGCAAGAACACGCCGCCGGGATTTTTGAAGGCGTGGACTATCTCGCCAAATTCCATGGGCCAGTGATC
>JBQCEN010000081.1:0-16664 GCA_051960215.1 Pararhizobium sp. | reverse complement strand
GCTTCGGCGCAGAGCAGCCAGCTCTCGGCAAAGTCGTTCTCGGCCGACTTCAGCGCCATGGCGCAGCTCAAGGATCTGGCCGGCAAGGGGAAGGGCAAGATCGGCATCCTCCTTCCGGAGACGACGACATCGGCACGCTACACGTCGTTCGACGCGCCGTACCTGAAGAAGGCGTTCGCCGAGGCCGGCGTGCCGGCCGACAAGATCATCATCACCAATGCGCAGGGCAGCGAGTCGACGCAGCTCACGCAGGCCCAGTCCGACATCTCGCAGGGCGCCACCGTCCTTCTCATCGACCCGATCTCCTCCGGCGTCGGGGCTTCGGTTGAGAATTACGCCAAGCAGCACGGCGTGGCCGTGATCGACTATGACCGCCTGACGCTCGGCGGCGACCGCAGCTACTATGTCAGCTTCGACAATGTCGAGGTCGGCAAGAAGATCGGCGAGGGCATGGTGCAGTGCATTTCCGACTGGAAGGTCGAGAAGCCGCATATCCTGATCATGCGGGGCGCACCGACGGACAACAATGCGACTTTGTTCGCCGAGGGTTACGATGGCGTCCTGAAGCCGCACTTCGACTCCGGTGACTACACGAAGGTCGGCGAGCCGGGCGGCACCTGGGATCCGGCGAAGGCGCGGACCACCTTCGAGGAGCAGTATACGGCCCACAACGACATCAATGCCGTCGTCACGCCGAACGACGACAACGCCAACGCCGTCATCTCCTACCTGAAGACGCTGCACGTGCCGGCGAACCGCTTCCCGACGACCGGCCAGGACGCGACGCTGACGGGCCTGCAGAACGTGCTCGCCGGCTACCAGTGCGGCACGGTCTACAAGCCGATCTACCTGGAGGCGCAGGCCGCCGCGGCGCTGGCGATCTACCTGAACGCCGGCCAGACGCCACCGAAGTCGCTCGTCAACGGCTCGACCACCGACAGCCAGGAAAAGAAGGACGTGCCGTCCGTCCTGCTGACGCCGGTCTGGGTCACGCCGAAGAACATGGCCGACACCGTGGTGAAGGACAAGTTCGTCGACGTCTCGAAGCTCTGCGCTGGCGAGTACGCGGACAAGTGCAAGTCCGCCGGAATTTCCCAGTAATCAGCCGAGAGACAGACTGAACGATGTCCGAGATCGAACCCGCCTCTGCCCAGCCGCTCCTTCGGCTGAGAAACATCGAAAAGCACTTCGGAGCGGTGCAGGCACTGGCCGGCGTCGATCTCGACGTCCCGGCCGGACAGGTGACGGCGCTCGTTGGAGACAACGGCGCCGGCAAGTCCGTGCTCGTGAGAACCATCGCCGGCATCCATGAAGCCGATGCCGGCGAGATCTACTGGGAAGGCCGCCAGGTGCGGGTGCGCAGCCCGCGCGATTCCGCCGCCCTCGGCATCGAGGTCGTCTACCAGGACCTCGCGCTTTGCGACAATCTCGACGTCGTCGAGAACATGTTCCTCGGCCGCGAACGGGTGAACAACGGTTTCCTCGACGAGGACGACATGGAGCGGGCGGCGGCGAGCACGCTCGCCGACCTGCACGTGCGCACCGTCCGCTCGGTGCGCATGCAGGTGGTGTCGCTCTCGGGCGGCCAGCGCCAGTCGATCGCCGTCGCCAAGGCGGTAATGTGGAATTCGAAGCTCGTCATCCTCGACGAGCCGACGGCGGCGCTCGGCGTCGCCCAGACCCGGCAGGTGCTCGATCTCGTCCGGCGCCTCGCCGACCAGGGCCTCGCGGTCCTGATGATCTCGCACAACCTCAACGATGTCTTCGCCGTCTCCGACCGGATCGCGGTGCTTCGCCTCGGCCGGATGGTCGGGCAGGGGAAGGCGACCGATTTCGACCCGCAGATGATCGTCGACCTGATGACGACCGGCAGCACCGACCGTACCGCGGCCGAGGGCGGCGCGGCGGCGACCAAGGCCAGGGAGGCCTCGGTCTATCAGGGGCACAGGAAGAGCAAGGAGAACGAGGCGGACGATCCGGCGGCCTCCGAAGAGGTCAGCACGCTGATCTCGGCGAACTCGGGAACGCAGAGCTTCGGCGAATACATTCGGTCCACCTGGCAGAAGATCGTCTCGGGGCAGAGCGGCGTCCTGCCGGTCGTCCTCGGCGTGATCCTCATCGGCATCATCTTCCAGACGCAGAACGCCAAGTTCCTCTCAGCCGGAAACCTCGTCAACCTGCTCGTCCAGGGTTCCGTCTACATGCTGATCGGCATGGGCGAGGTGTTCGTGCTGCTCCTCGGCGAGATCGACCTGTCGCTCGGCTATGTCGGCGGCATCGGCGGCGTCGTCGTCACCGAACTGGTCCAGCCGGGCGTCGGCTGGCCGTGGTGGGCGGCGCTGATCGCGGCGCTCGCGGTCTGCGCCTTCATCGGCTTCGTGCAGGGCACGCTGATCACGCGGATGCGCCTCCCGTCCTTCGTCGTGACGCTGGCCGGCCTGCTCGGCTTCCAGGGCGTGATGATCGTGCTCCTCGGCCAGGGCGGCACGATCCCGATCTCCGACCCGATCATCAACAACCTCGCCAACGGCACGCTATCGCCGGCGGC
This sequence comes from Pararhizobium sp., assembly GCA_051960215.1. GTDB lineage: Bacteria > Pseudomonadota > Alphaproteobacteria > Rhizobiales > Rhizobiaceae > Pararhizobium_B. The sequence continues at coordinate 14,116 of JBQCEN010000081.1, read as the reverse complement.
GAGCTGGATCCTGACGGCCGCCGTCGTCGTGATCTTCGCCGTGATCACGATCATGCGGCACGTCCAGCGCCGGAAGAGCGGCCTGATCACGCCGCCGGCCGGGCTGACGGCGCTGAAGATCGCCGTTGCAGCCATCGCCGGCATCGTCGTGGTGCTGATCTGCAACGTCAATCGCGGCGTCCCGGCGTTCCCCTTCAGCGGCATGCCCTGGGTGATCCCGATCGTCTTCGCCGTGCTCATCGTCTGGTCGGTGCTTTTGAAGCGCACGCGGACGGGCCGCTACATCTATGCGATCGGCGGCAATTCGGAAGCGGCGCGGCGCGCCGGCGTCAGCCTGCCGGGCATCCGGACGCTCGCCTTCACGCTGGCGGCGCTGACCGCCGGCATCGGCGGCATCAGCTACGCCTCGCGGCTGCAGTCGATGTCGACGAGCTTCGACGGCGGCACGATCGTCCTCTATGTCGTGGCGACGGCCGTCATCGGCGGCACCAGCCTCTTCGGCGGCCGCGGCCAGCCGCTCCATGCGGTCCTCGGCGGCGTCGTCATCGCGGCGATCGTCAACGGCATGGCGCTCCTCGGCCTGAGTGCGGCGGTGCAGCTCATCGCGACGGCCCTCGTGCTGATCGCGGCGATCACCGTCGACGTGGTCGTCCGCCGCCGCGGCGAGACCGCGCGGTAGGACGAGGGCGGGGCAGGTGGCGCCGGCCGCCGCTTCGTTATTGTGCAAAACGGCGCCCGTTGTGGGCGCCGTTTGGCTGCTCACCAATGGCGGAAGCCACGCGTTCCGCCATGGTCGGGCTTGTCCCCGACCATCTGCAAACACTTGTTCTTGCTCGGCCAAATGAGATCCCAGGGACAAGCCCTAGGATGACGTGGAGTATATGGAGCCGTTTGTCGTGAACGGACGGCGCCCCGCAAGGAGGCGCCGTTTCTGTTGTGGGAAGGCGAGGCGGCGGAGCCGTCCGCTCTGTGTCCGGCATCAGAAGTCCATGTCGCCCATGCCGGCGGGCATGGCGGGGGCGGGCGAGGTCTTCTTCGGCTTCTCGGCCACCATGGCCTCGGTCGTCACCAGCAGCCCGGCGACGGAGGCGGCGTCCTGCAGCGCATGGCGCACCACCTTGGCCGGATCGATCACGCCTGCCTTGAAGAGGTCCTCGAAGCTGTTCGTCTGGGCGTTCCAGCCATAGGTGTAGTCGTCCTGCTCGCGCAGCTTGCCGACGATGATCGAGCCTTCCGCCCCGGCGTTCTCGGCAATCTGGCGGACGGGCGCCTCGATCGCGCGGCGGACGATCTCGACGCCGACCTTCTGGTCGTTGTTGGCGGTCGAGACGCCGTCCAGCGCCTTGACGGCGCGCAGCAGCGCCACGCCGCCGCCCGGGAGAATGCCTTCCTCGACGGCTGCGCGCGTGGCGTGCAGGGCGTCGTCGACACGGTCCTTCTTCTCCTTCACCTCGACCTCGGTCGAGCCGCCGACGCGGATGACGGCGACACCGCCCGCGAGCTTCGCAAGACGCTCCTGCAGCTTTTCGCGGTCGTAGTCCGACGTCGTCTCCTCGATCTGCGCCTTGATCTGCGTGATGCGGCCCTCGATCTCCGCCTTGGAACCGGCACCGTCGATGATCGTCGTGTCTTCCTTGGTGATCGACACGCGCTTCGACCGGCCGAGCATCTCCAGCGTGACGTTCTCGAGCTTGATGCCGAGGTCTTCCGACACGCAGGTGCCGCCCGTCAGGATCGCGATGTCCTCGAGCATGGCCTTGCGGCGGTCGCCGAAACCGGGAGCCTTGACGGCCGCCACCTTGAGGCCGCCGCGCAGCTTGTTGACGACGAGCGTCGCGAGCGCCTCGCCCTCGACGTCCTCGGCGATGATCAGAAGCGGCTTGCCCGACTGGACGACCGCCTCCAGTACGGGGAGGAGCGCCTGCAGGTTCGAGAGCTTCTTCTCGTGGATCAGGATATAGGGATCCTCGAGCTCGGCCCGCATCTTGTCCTGGTTGGTGATGAAGTAGGGCGAGAGATAGCCGCGGTCGAACTGCATCCCTTCGACGATCTCGAGTTCCGTCTCGGCGGTCTTCGCCTCCTCGACGGTGATGACGCCCTCGTTGCCGACCTTCTCCATCGCCTCCGCGAGGAAGCGGCCGATCTCGGCATCGCCGTTGGCGGAGATCGTCCCGACCTGCGCGATCTCGGAATTGTTGGAGATCTTGCGGGCGTTCGCCTTGAGTTCGGCGACAACCGCCTCGACGGCCTTGTCGATGCCGCGTTTCAGGTCCATCGGGTTCATGCCGGAGGCGACCGCCTTGGCGCCTTCGCGGACGATCGCCTGGGCAAGCACCGTCGCGGTGGTCGTGCCGTCGCCGGCGAGGTCGCTGGTCTTCGAGGCGACCTCGCGGACCATCTGGGCGCCCATGTTCTCGAACTTGTCCTCGAGCTCGATCTCCTTGGCGACGGTGACGCCGTCCTTGGTGATGCGCGGGGCGCCGAAGGACTTGTCGATGACGACGTTGCGGCCCTTCGGCCCGAGCGTCACCTTCACGGCATTGGCCAGGATGTCGACGCCGCGCAGCATCTTCTCGCGCGCTTCGGCCTGGAACTTCACTTCTTTCGCAGCCATTGTCTCACTCCATCGATAAGCAGTGTTGACTGACAGATGCGCGTCGGTCAGGCGGCCTTCGCGCGGGCGGCCTCGATCCCGATGACGCCGAGGATGTCGGATTCCTTCATGATCAGAAGGTCCTCGCCGTCGATCCTGATCTCGGTGCCCGACCACTTGCCGAAGAGCACGCGGTCGCCTTGCCTGACGTCGAGGGCGATGAGCTTGCCGCTGTCGTCGCGCGCACCGGGGCCGACGGCGAGGACCTCGCCTTCCTGCGGCTTCTCCTTCGCCGTATCCGGAATGATGATGCCGCCGGCCGTCTTCTCGTCGGCCTCGATGCGGCGGACCAGGACGCGGTCCTGCAGGGGACGGAATGTCATGGATTTTCCTCCGAGACGATGTTGCAACGCCATTGAACCGACGCCGCCCTCTGCCTCCGGCGACGCCGCGGCGATGATCTGGGCGGTGCCCTTCGACCTTTCAAGATGAAGAAGCCGGAATTTTGGCACTCCCTGCAAGAGAGTGCCAAAAGCGCTGCCGCTTGCCCTCGGCCGCCGAATCCGGGCAGGTGGGACGGATGGAATTCGCACCGCAACAGGACGAGGCGCTCAAGGCCGTCTCCCGCTGGCTGAAGGAGGGGCGCTCGCAGCTCTTCCGGCTCTTCGGCTATGCCGGCACCGGCAAGACGACGCTGGCGCGCTATTTCGCCGAGCATGTCGACGGCGACGTGCAGTTCGCCGCCTTCACCGGCAAGGCGGCGCAGGTGCTGCGCTCGCGGGGCGCTCGGAACGCCAAGACGATCCATTCGCTGATCTACCGGCCGCGCGGCGAGGAGGCGGTCGAGGACGAGGAGACCGGCAAGACCTCGATCGCTCCGATGTTCACGATCAACCGGCAGAGCCCGATCGCCAAGGCGGCGCTGGTCGTCATCGACGAATGCTCGATGGTCGACGAGGCGCTCGGTCGCGACCTGATGAGCTTCGGCACGCCGATCCTGGTGCTCGGCGATCCGGGCCAGCTCCCGCCGATCTCCGGCGGCGGCTTCTTTACGGAACACGAGCCGGACTATCTGTTGACCGAAATCCACCGGCAGGCGCGGGACAATCCGATCATCGAGCTCGCCATGCATGTGCGCGAGGGGCGCGAGATCATGCATGGCGACTGGGGGACGGCGAAAGTCATCGGCAAGGGCGAGGTCACGCAGGACCTCGTGCTCTCCGCCGACCAGGTGCTCGTCGGCACCAACCGCACCCGGCGGCGCTACAACCAGCGCCTGCGCGAGCTGAAAGGCTTCACCGCCGCGCATCCGCAGGCCGGCGACAAGCTCGTCTGCCTCCGGAACGACCAGGTGAAGGGGCTGCTCAACGGCTCGCTCTGGCAGGTGATGACCTCGTCGCGCGAGACGACGAAGCCGGGCATCAACCTGCTCGTGCGGCCGGAAGACGACGACCTCGACCGTGGCGCGGCGAAGATCAAGCTGCTGAAGGCCGCCTTCGAGGACGAGGGCGCCGAGATCCCCTGGTCGACGAAGAAGCGCTACGACGACTTCGACTACGGCTACGCCCTGACGGTCCACAAGGCCCAGGGCTCGCAATGGAACGACGTCGTCCTCTTCGACGAGAGCTGGGCCTTCCGCGATACCCGGGAACGCTGGCTCTACACCGCGATCACGCGCGCCGCGGAGCGGTTGACGATCGTCAGGTGAGAGGCCCTGTTCCAGCCGAGATCGGCATGGCGTGGCGGGGAACCACTGTTCTCCCCGCGGTTTTCCTTATATCGCTGTCTCCCGTTTCCCATCGGACGTTGCCGCAATGCCCGCCAAGCTCTCCGTGAACCTCAATGCCGTCGCCATGCTGCGCAACCGGCGCGACCTTCCCTGGCCGAGCGTGACCCATCTCGGGCGAATCGCGCTCGCCGCGGGGGCGCATGGGCTGACGGTGCATCCGCGGCCGGACCAGCGGCACATCCGCTTTTCCGACCTGCCGCAGATCAGGGCGCTGATCGACGACGAGTTCCCGGGCGCCGAGTTCAATATCGAGGGCTATCCGTCGGAGGACTTCCTCAAGCTCGTCGAGGAGCATCAGCCGGAGCAGGTGACACTCGTGCCGGACGATCCGAAGCAGGCGACCTCCGACCACGGCTGGGACTTCTTCACCAACCGCGACCTCCTGAAGCCGATCGTCGCGCGGCTGAAGAAGCGCGGCATGCGCGTCTCGCTCTTTGCCGACGGGAACGCCGACGAGCGGCAGGTCCGGCTCGCCAAGGATACCGGCGCCGACCGGATCGAGCTCTACACCGGCCCCTACGGCGGGACCCATGACGATCCGAAGGCGGCGGCCGCGGAGATCGATCGCCTCGGACGCACCGCCGACATCGCGCGCAACGCCGGGCTCGGCGTCAATGCCGGGCATGACCTGACGGTTCAAAACCTGCCGCCGCTTGTCGCCCGCATCCCGGACCTCAAGGAGGTCTCGATCGGCCACGGGCTGACGGCCGACGCGCTCGAGTTCGGCATGGCGGAGACCGTCCGGCGCTTCATCAAGGCCTGCGGCGGCTCGGCCTGAGCTTCGTCCGATCACCCTCGTGAATGGGCGCGATCAACGGAACTGACTTGATCCTGTCATGATGATGGGCGACAAGGCGGACCGCATCGTCGGAGCGGTCGCCAGCATTGGCGACGGGCAGGTGGCGTTCCCGGACGCGATGCGGAGCGATAGCCCACAATCCGGATGTTCGTCATGACGCACCGTCTCTTCAAGACGGCCCTGATCCTGGGCCTGTTGTCCGCCATCGGTCCCTTTGCGATCGACATGTACCTGCCGGCGCTGCCCTCGATCGGCGACAAGCTCAAGGCGAGCATTCCGGAAGTGCAGGCGAGCCTGATGATCTTCATGGGCGCCGTGGCGGTTTGCCAGGTCTTCTACGGACCGGTGAGCGACATGGTCGGGCGCAAGCCGCCGCTCTATTTCGGCCTCGCCACCTTCATCGTCGGGGCGGTCTGCGCCGCGCTGGCGCCGAGCATCGGCTGGCTGATCGCGGCGCGCTTCGTCCAGGGCGTCGGCGCCTGCGCCTCGATGGCGATCCCGCGGGCGATCGTGCGCGACTATCACACCGGGCCGGACGCGGCGCGGCTGATGACGCTGCTGATGCTCGTCTTCTCCGTCTCGCCGATCCTTGCGCCGCTGACCGGCAGCCTCATCGTCGAGTTCGGAAGCTGGCGGGCGATCTTCTGGGTGACGGCCGTCGCCGCGCTGCTGGCGATCGCGCTGCTCTTCTTTGCCCTGCCGGAGACGCGGCCGCCGGAAAAGCGCGTCGCCAGCGGCTTCGGCCCGGCGTTCCGCGCCTATGCGATGCTGCTCCGCGACCGGCGCTTCCTCGGCCTGAGCTTCATCGGCGGCTTCGGCATCTCGAGCTTCTTCGGCTTCCTCGCGAACTCCTCCTTCGTCTATATCGACCATTACGGGCTGACGCCGACGCAGTATTCCTTCGCCTTCTCGCTGAACGCGATCGGCTTCATCGGCATGTCGCAGTTCACCGCGAACTTCGCGCGGCGCTACGGCTTCAACCGGGTGATGCGGCTCGCCTCCGCGGGCTATTTCGCGCTGACGGTGACGCTGCTCGCGCTCTTCCTCATCGGGACGGACCGCTTTTCGGTGCTGGTGCCGTTCCTCTTCGCGGCCTTCGCCTGCCTCGGGCTCATCATCCCGTCCTCGGCGGTGCTGGCGCTCGACGACCATGGCGAGATCGCCGGCAGCGCCTCGGCGCTGATGGGCACCATCCAGATGGTGACCGGCGCGGTGGTAATGGCGATCGTCAGCGCCTTCTTCGACGGAACGGCCGTGCCTATGGTGGCGGGCATCGCCGCCTGCGCTGCGATCGTGCTCGTGCTGACGCGCGGCACGCTCCGCGAGGAGCGGCCGGTCCCGGCCGAATAGGATTTCGCGCCCCGGCGGCGGAACATGCGAGGCTGCTCGCGCTTCTGAAGGCATATCGGATGCGGCGAGGGAGCGCAGGATGAGCGAGCATCGCGTCGTCATCGTCGGCGGCGGCTTCGGCGGGCTGTCGGTCGCGCGAGGGCTGAAGCGTGCGGGTGCGGCGATCACGCTCGTCGACCGGCGCAACCACCATCTCTTCCAGCCTCTGCTCTACCAGGTCGCGACCACGACGCTCGCGACCTCCGAAATCGCCTGGCCGATCCGCAACCTCTTCCGCGACCGGGCCGACGTGCGCACGGTGCTTGGCGAGGTCATCGGCGTCGACGTCGCGGCCCGCACCGTGCAACTGGCGAGCGGCGCCGCCATTCCCTACGACACGTTCGTCCTCGCCACCGGCTCGACCCACGCCTATTTCGGCCATGACGAATGGTCGGTCGCCGCACCGGGCCTGAAGACGCTCGAGGACGCGACGACGATCCGCCGGCGCATCCTGCTCGCCTTCGAACAGGCCGAGCTGGAGCCCGATCCGGAGCGGCGGGCGGCGCTGCTCACCTTCGTCATCGTCGGCGCCGGTCCGACCGGCGTCGAGCTCGCGGGCACCATCGCCGAGCTTGCGCACGATACGCTCGCGGGCGAGTTCCGGCGCTTCGATCCGAAGGCCGTCAAGGTCGTCCTCGTCGAGGCAGGGCCGCGCGTGCTCGCCGGTTTCGACAACGACCTTGCCGGTTACGCGCGGCGAAAGCTGGAGACGCTCGGCGTCGAGGTGCGGCTCGGCGAGGCGGTCACCGACGTCACCGCGGAGGGGGTGGCGATCGGCGACACCTTCCTGGCGAGCCGTACGGTGGTCTGGGCCGCCGGTGTCAAGGCGTCGCCGGCGGGCCAGTGGCTGGGCGCGGAGACCGACAAGGCTGGCCGCGTCGTCGTCGAGAAGGACCTGAGCGTCCCCGGTCATCCGGAGATCTTCGTGCTCGGCGACACGGCGGCCGTGAAGACGCCGGACGGCAAGCCGGTTCCCGGCATCGCGCCAGCCGCCAAGCAGCAGGGCACCTACGTCGGCAAGGTGATCGCGGCGCGCCTTGCCGGCCGGGCCGCTCCCGGCCCCTTCACCTATCATCATCAGGGCTCGCTTGCGACAATCGGCAAGCGCGCGGCGATCATCGACTTCGGGTGGATCAAGCTCAAGGGCGCGCTCGCCTGGTGGATCTGGGGCATCGCCCACATCTACTTCCTGATCGGCACGCGCAGCCGCTTCAGCGTCGCCTGGAACTGGCTGTGGATCTATCTCTCCGGCCAGCGCAGCGCCCGGCTGATCACGCAGCGCGACGCCTTCTCCGGTATGCCCGCGGAAGGCCGCGAGACGGCCGCTGCGCAGGAGAAGGTTCCGGACGCGCGTCACTCGTCGCGCTGACCGGGAGGGCCTTGACGGCGCGGCCGGGCCACGGCATAGAAACGCCGAACCGTACCGTACGGTACTTTTCGGAGCTCCCGCCGTGAACGAGGCCGCCGAGGCGCCTTCGCAACCCCCGGAACCGACCGCCCGCCAGGCGGCGGTGCTCGACGCCGCGTTCGGCCTGCTCGTCAGGGGTGGCGAGCGGGCGTTGACGACGGCCGGCATCGCGCGCGCGGCGAACTGCTCCAAGGAAAGCCTCTACAAGTGGTTCGGCGACCGGGACGGGCTGCTCTCCGCGATGGTCAGCTTCGAAGCCAGGAAGGTCCGGACGGTAACGGTCGGAGGCGGCCCGATGACGCGCTCCGCCTTTCGCGCCTCCCTCGTCACCTTCGGCCGCGATCTCCTGACGGTGCTTGCCGGCGATACGTCGCTGGCGATGAACCGCCTGGCGATCGGCCAGGCGAGCCGCGACGGCGCCCATCTCGGCCGGTTCGTGCTCGAGCGCGGCCGCCGGATGATCGGCATCCGCGCCGGCGCGCTGATCGAGGAAGGGCGGCGCCGGGGCTTCATCGCCTATGACGACCGCGACCGGGCGTTCCAGACGCTCTACGGGCTGATCGTCCGCGACCTGCATGTCCGCCTGCTCCTCGGGGACCGGCTGTCGCCGGCCGAGCGCGATTTCGAGGCCGAGGCCGAGCGGGCCGTCGACCAGTTCTTCTCGCTCTATGCGAGCCCACCCATTCCAGCGGCGGGGGAGGCGGCAGGCCGGCCCGCTCCGCAGGAACCGACGAAATCTTAGACCAGCAGCAAGGGAAGGAAATCCGATGCGTGTCTATTACGATCGCGACGCCGATCTCAATCTCATCAAGGGCAAGAAGGTCGCCGTCATCGGCTATGGCAGCCAGGGCCGCGCGCACGCGCTGAATCTCAAGGATTCCGGCGTCAAGGAGGTCGCGGTCGCGCTGCGCAAGGGCTCGGCGACGGCCAAGAAGGCGCAAGCCGACGGCTTCGACGTCAAGACCGTGGCGGAAGCCGCCGCCTGGGCCGACCTCATGATGATGGCGACGCCGGACGAGCTCCAGGCCGACATCTACCGGAACGAGATCGCGCCGAACATCCGTGACGGCGCGGCGATCGCCTTCGCCCACGGCCTCAACGTGCATTTCGGCCTGATCGAGCCGAAGGACACGATCGACGTCCTGATGGTCGCGCCGAAGGGCCCCGGCCACACAGTGCGCGGCGAGTACCAGAAGGGCGGCGGCGTTCCCTGCCTGGTCGCCGTCGACAAGGATCCATCGGGCAATGCGCTCGACCTCGGCCTCTCCTATGCCTGCGCCATCGGCGGCGGCCGCTCCGGCATCATCGAGACCAACTTCCGCGAGGAATGCGAGACTGACCTCTTCGGCGAGCAGGTGGTGCTCTGCGGCGGCCTGGTCGAACTGATCCGCGCCGGCTTCGAGACGCTGGTGGAGGCCGGCTATGCGCCGGAGATGGCCTATTTCGAGTGCCTGCACGAGGTGAAGCTGATCGTCGACCTCATCTATGAGGGCGGCATCGCCAACATGAACTACTCGATCTCCAACACGGCGGAGTGGGGCGAATACGTCTCCGGCCCGCGCATCATCACGGCCGAGACGAAGGCGGAGATGAAGCGGGTTCTGAAGGACATCCAGACCGGCAAGTTCACCTCGGAATGGATGCAGGAGTACCGCTCCGGCATGGCCCGCTTCAAGGGCATCCGCCGCAACAACGACGCGCACCAGATCGAGGAGATCGGCGAGAAGCTGCGCGGCATGATGCCGTGGATCAAGTCCAACGCCCTCGTCGACAAGACCCGGAACTGAGGCAGCAGACGGCCGCCGGTCCATCCGGCGGCCGTCTTTTCAGCAAGGTTCCCCGGACTTGCATCCGGGGCGGTGCACGCGGCGCGCTCATCCCTCAGCCCCAGCTCAGCGAGGCGTAGTCGGCATAGAGCGCGAGGCGCACGCCGCGGATTTCCTCCTCCGACAGGCCGAGGGCCGCAAGCTCCCGGTTGTTCATCCGCGACAGCCTGTCGTAATCCTTCTTGAGGCGCTGGCGGGTCGCGTATTCGTCCATTTTCTTTACGCAGGCGCGCACCACGAACTTGCCGACGGCAAGTGCATCCCCGGTCGCCGCGAGCATCGGCGTCTTCATTTCCCAGCTCCTTCTTTGGAAAGTATTCCGCGCCCCGGGCTTTCGATTTATAGTTCCGGGACCGTCTGGCGAACGAACCTATCGGCGCCGGGCGTGAGGCCGGCGTCACACCGGCCGTCAAGCGGCCGGTAAAAGAGCGTTAAATCGCCCATGACGACGCCTATCCTTTCAGAAATTGTCGCGGAGCAGCCGCGGAGCGAGAGCGCGGCGCTGCGGCTCACGGTCTTCGGCGGCTTTTCCGCCGGACTGGCATCCGGCAGGCCGGCGGGCCTGCCGACGCAGAAGAGCCGGCTGCTTTTGGTGCTGCTCGCGATGCCGGCGGGCCAGGCCCATGCGCGCGGAAAGCTCGCGGGGCTGCTCTGGCCCGACCGCGGCGAGGAGCAGGCGCGCGCCAGCCTGCGCAATGCGCTCTCCGCCTTGCGCGTCGTACTCGGCGCGGGGGCGCTCGAGGCGGATTACGAGACCGTGCGACTGCGGCCGGGCGTCGTCGACAGCGATGTCGCGTGGCTCGACGCGCTCCACGATGCGCCGGAGCGGGCGGTTCGGCTGGACGACCTGCGGCCCTTCACCCGCACGCTCCTCGACGGCGTCGACCTTTCCGGCACGGCCCTCGACGAATGGCTCGCCTTCGAGCGGGCGCGCTGCGGCGGCCTCGTCCAGCGGCTCTTCGAGGCGGTCGCCGAACGGTTCCGCGCCGACCGGCGGGATCATGACGCGGTGGAGGTGGCAAAGGCGCTGCTCAACCTCGACCCGCTGCGCGAGCGCAGCCATCGCCTGCTGATGCGCCTCTACGCGGAGCAGGGCGACCGCTCGCAGGCGCTGGCGCAGTTCCGCCGCTGCCGGGTGCTGCTTGCCGAAACGCTCTCCGTCGAGCCCTCGCTGGAGACGAGCGAACTGGCGCGCGAGATCGCAGGCGCTGACGCGTCGAAGGGCGTCGTCGTCCCCTTCAAGGCAGCGACGCCGCTGCCGATCCGGCGCGAGCCGGGCTACAATCTCTCGATCGCGGTGCTGCCGTTCTCCTCGCTCTCGGCGGAGGCCGACCAGCGCTTCCTCGCAGACGGCATGTGCGAGGACATCGCGAACCTCCTGTCACGGCAGAAGGACTTCAGCGTCATTGCGCGCCAGTCGAGCGCCGAATTCGGTCCCGAGCCTGCGGGCGCGGCGGAGGCCGCCGAGCGCCTCGGCGTGCGCTACATCCTCGCCGGCAGCGTCATGCGCTTCATGGAGCGGGTGCGCATCGGCGTCCAGTTGATCGACGCGGCGGGCAAGCGCTGCGTCTGGGCCGAGCGCTACGACCGGACGCTTCCGGAAATCTTCGCCGTTCAGGACGAGATCGCCGCGCAGATCGTCGGGACGGTCGATGCGGCCGTCCGCCTTGCCGAGCGCGAGAATGCGGTGCGTCGGCCGCCGGCCAATCTCGACGCGTGGGGGCTCTTCCATCGCGGGCTCTGGCATGCCTTCAACTTCAGCGCCGAGGATTCGAGGGCGGCGGCCGGCTACTTCAGCCAGTCGATCGCGGTGGCGCCGGACTTCGCGCTGCCCCATGCGGGGCTCGCCTATGTCTGCCTGCTCCGGATCGTCTGGGACATGGAGGGCAATCCGCGGACGCTGCTCGAGGAGGGGCTTGGCCATGCGCGCCGCGCCGTCTCGCTCGACGGGACGAGCGCCTTCTCGCTCGTCGTCCTCGGCCGCCTGCTGACGGTTGCCGGCAAGATCGACGTCGCGGTCGAGACCCTCAAGCTCGCGCGCGACCTCAACCCGAGCTTCGCCCAGGCCTATTTCGGGCTGGCGCAGGCGCTGTTGTGGGCGGGGCGGCCGGCCGAGGCGCTGCCCAACGTCGAGCGGGCGCTGCGGCTTTCACCGCGTGATCCGCTGGCGAGCATGTTCCTCACCCTCGGCGCCTTCTGCCACTTCTATCTCGCGAACCTCGCCTCTGCCGAGGAGTTCGCGCGGCGGGCGATCGCGCTTCAGGCGCGGGAGAACTGGTCACGCGTGGCGCTCGCCGCAATGCTCGTCGAGTCGGGGCGGGTCGAGGAGGCGCGGCACCTCATCCGCGAGGCGCGGCATGCCAATCCGGCCATGTCGCTCAAGGCCATCGACGCGATCGTGTCGCATGCGCCCGCCGAGGTGCGCGAGCGCGTCTATGCGGGTCTGAGGCAGGCCGGGCTCGATTGAGAACGGGAGCCCGGCCCGGCTATCGTCAATAGGGCCCGATGCACTCGCGCCGTGGCCCGTGATAGGGCTGATAGGTGTTGTCGTAGGCGCGGTAGGAGCGGTAGTGGGCATAGCACCAGTCCACATGCGCGTTCGACCCGCGAACGACGCGATAGACCGGCCGCGGCCGGTAGTAGTAGCGCCGCGGGTAGTAATAGGTGCGGTAGGCGGGGTAGGGGTAGCCGTTGTAGTAGTACGGACTGCCGCCGTAATAATACGGGTCGCCGCCGTAGTACGGGCCGGCCAACGCGCCGCCGATCACGGCGCCGGAAAGCAAGCCGATCGCCAGCCCGCCACCGAAGTCGCTGTCGTGATGCCAGCCGTGGTGCCAGCCCCCGCCATGCCAGCCCCCGCCATGGTGCCAGCCGCCATGCCAATCGCGCGCCGCCGCGGAAGGAGCGGACGCGCCGAGGGCCGCGACGGCGATGACTGCCGCGCCTGCCAAGGCCGTGAGAGTTTTCATGGGTGGTCTCCTGTCGAAATCGCTGATAGGCATTGCCTGCCAGCCAGATCACAAAGTCCCTTGCCGTCAGAACGGCGGTGCCGGCTTTTCGATCCAAGGGCTGGAATGGCACCTGAAGCCGGCATCTTCGCCAGGCTCCGCAAGAACGGACGTGGCGACCGCCTTTCGTATCTATTCTAGGCGCAAAAGACGGCGCGTCCATCAGTCGATCCTGAATTGTTGCAGTGGACCTGAAATGCATCGTGAGCGAGCCGTCATCCCCGTCGAAGAGGTCGTTCTTTCGCTTGCGGCAGGGCCGCATCCCTACGAGGTGGCGAACCGGCGGGCGGCTCTCGAGGCATGGCAGGCGGAGGTGCGCGTCCGGCCGTTCCTCTTCGACGGGCAGGTCGCACTCGCCAGCGATTGCGATCTTGCGGGCGGCGTTTTCAGGGCGACCTGCCATCTCGTCTCCTATTCGACCTTCCTCCACTGGCGGGCGAACCGGCCGGTCGCGGGCGCCATCCATATCTTCGCCATGCCGCTCATCGTCTCGGCGGACGGCGCGGTGGTCGCGATCCGCATGAGCGAGCGCACGGCGAATGCCGGGCGGATCTACTGCCCCTGCGGGTCGCTCGACGACAGCGACGTGGTCGACGGGCGCTTCGACGTCGCAGGCAACATGCTGCGGGAAGTGGCCGAAGAGACGGGCCTCGATCTCGGCGAGGCGGAGGCGGACCTTTCCTTCAACGCGCTTCCGCTCGATGGCGCCGTGGCGATCTTCCGGGTCTACCGCTTCGCGCAGAACGCGGCCGATCTCGTGGCGCGCATGGAGGAGCACGCGCGGCGCGAGCCGGACCCGGAAATCTCCGAGGTCGTCGCGGTGTGGAGCGAGGCGGACATAACCGCGGATTTTCAATTCCATATGCCGGCCATTCTCGACTGGTACTTCAACGAACGACGCGACACGCCGCGCATCCGGGCAGCCGGATGAAGGGTTCCCCCTTGTCGGCGCGTCTCCGCTTCGACACTCTGCGGCGGAGTCGGGACACGATCCCGCGGGGGATGAGGAGAGGACGACGCATTGGCACGAGACTACGCGATCTATGACGTCTTCACGGAGACGCCGCTTGCAGGCAATCCGCTGGCGGTTGTCTTCGAGGCGGAGGGGCTGGACGACAGGGCGATGCAGGCGATCGCCGGCGAATTCAACCTGTCGGAGACGATCTTCCTGACGACGCCGGAGCGGAGCGCCCACGCGGCCAAGGCCCGCATCTTCACGACGCACCGCGAACTGCCGTTCGCCGGCCACCCGACGGTCGGAGGCGCGGTCGCGCTTGCCGAGCGGCATCGCGGCGGCGAGGCCT
>JBQCEN010000080.1:0-50432 GCA_051960215.1 Pararhizobium sp. | reverse complement strand
GAGATGTTCCGGCCGGATGCCGAGGGCGAGCTCGGTGCCGGGCGCCGGATGGTTGCCCGTGATCTCCATCGGCACCGCGATGCCGCCGAATTCCGGAAGCGTCACGACGAGCTTCCCGCCATCCGAGGGCGCAACGACGGCCTTCAGGAAATTGATCCGCGGCGAACCAAGGAAGCCGGCGACGAACATGTTGTCCGGATCGTCGTAGAGCTTCAGCGGCGAGCCGACCTGCTCGACGCGGCCGGAGCGCAGCACGACGATCTTGTCGGCGAGCGTCATCGCCTCCACCTGGTCGTGCGTCACGTAGATCATCGTCGCGCCGAGCTCCTTGTGGAGCCGGGCGATCTCCAGCCGCATCTGGACGCGCAATTCGGCGTCGAGGTTCGACAGCGGCTCGTCGAAGAGGAAGACCTGCGGCTCGCGCACGATCGCGCGGCCGATCGCCACGCGCTGCCGCTGGCCGCCGGAGAGTGCCTTCGGCTTGCGCTCGAGCAGCGCGCTCAGATGCAGGATCTCGGACGCCTTCTCCACACGCCGCTTGACATCGTCCTTCGGGTGGCCGGTCATCTTGAGGCCGAAGCCCATGTTCTCGGCGACCGTCATGTGCGGATAGAGCGCGTAGGACTGGAAGACCATCGCGACGCCGCGATCGGCCGGCTCGACATGAGTGACGTCGTTGCCGCCGATGCGGATCGCACCGCCGGAGGCCTCTTCAAGCCCTGCGACGAGCCTCAGAAGCGTCGACTTCCCGCAGCCGGACGGGCCGACGAAGACGGCGAACTCGCCATTGTCGATGTCGAGGTCGACGCCATGGATGACGTCGACGGCGCCGAAGGACTTCCGGACGTTCGAAAGCTCAAGTCCCGCCATGTCTTCTCTCCCTCTTCAGGCGGCCACCCGCCGCCACGGTCTTGCTGGTCAGCCGGCTGCCGATTGCCGGCTGCCGCGGTTCCTTCGTCATGTCCGCGGACCCAGGCGGCTCGCCATGTCGTCCATGATCCGGCCGGCCGCCTCCCTGACGCTCGCCTTCCAGGCGTCGAGGGCCTCCAGGCTGACGCGGTAGGCCGGGCCGGTGACCGAGACGCCGGCGACGAAGCTGCGGTCGGCCGAATGGATCGGCGCGGCGACGCAGCGGATGCCGATCTCGTGTTCCTCGCGGTCGTAGGCGACACCGGAGCGGCGGATCTCGTCGATCTCGGCGGCGAGCGCCGCGGCGTCGGCGAGCGTGTGCTCGGTGAAGCGATGGAAGACGATCCGCGGCAGGATGCGCGCCAGTTCCGCGTCCGGCAGGCTCGACAAGGCCGCCTTGCCGACGCCGGTGCAATAGACGGGGGAGGCGTTTCCGATCTGCGAATACATGCGCACCGCCTGACGGCTCTCGACCTTGTCGAGATAGATCACGTCGAGGCCGCGCAGGACCCCGAGGTGCACGGTCTCGCCCGTGATGTCGTGCAGGCGGCGCAGATGCGGCTCGGCGATCGTGCGGAACTCGTTGCCCGCCCAGGCCTTCGAAGCGAACTTCAGGAGCCGGATGCCGAGCGCATAGGAATGGTCGCGGTTCACCGCGAGCAGCCCCTCCTCGACGAGGTTGGAGAGCTGGCGGTGCAACGTGCCGCGCGGCTGGTCGGACCGGTTCAGGATGTCGGTGAAGCGCATGGGTTCGTCGCTCGCTGCGACGATCTCGAGGACCGCCATCGCCTTGCCGAGAGTGCCGGTACCGGCGCCGACAGACATGTCCGCAGCCTCCTCGGCATTAGCGGTACTGCCGCCCCCGCCCCGGCCACTGCCGAGTTCCATCGCCGTCCTCCGTCTCCTGCACCCCGCCTGCGGCGCGCAATGCCGCTTGACACCCCCTACACCATAGCGCAATAATTCTAAATAGTCAAATTGCGTTCCAAATAACGGAACTGGTATGATGCCGCTTCCGGGCGCGATGCGACGCTGGCAGGGTCTGTCGTGACGTTGGGAGGCTCCGGCGCAGATCCTTTCAAGGGGGACGGTCTTCTCGCGGCCCGCCCTGCCGGTTCCACGAAACCTGGGAGGACAATCGAAATGCGATTTCCGCTGAAGACGCTCACGCTCGCTGCCGCCGCGGCGTTCATGGCCACGTCGGCTCTGGCCGGCACCCTCACGATCAACACCGACACCTCCGATCCGGCGCCGCAGAAGGCGTTCCAGTGGCTGATCGACGCCTTCCAGAAGGCGAACCCGGACATCAAGGTGAAGTGGAACAAGTTCGACCACGAAGGCTACAAGAGCGCGATCCGCAACTTCCTGACGGCCGACGCGCCCGACCTCGCCAACTGGTATGCCGGCAATCGCATGGCGCCCTTCGTCAATGCCGGCCTCTTCGCCGACGTCTCGGACGTCTGGGAGAAGAACAACCTCAAGACGCAGCTGAAGTCGGCCCTGCCCTCGATGACCATCGACGGCAAGCAGTGGGGCGTGCCCTACACCTACTACCAGTGGGGCATCTACTACCGCGCCGACATCTTCAAGAAGGAGGGGATCGAGCCGCCGAAGACGTGGGACGAGCTGCTTGCCGCCTGCAAGAAGCTCAAGGCCGACGGCATCACGCCCTTTGCGATCGGCACGAAGCCGCTGTGGCCGGCCGCCGGCTGGTTCGACTATCTCGACCTCAGGACCAACGGCTACCAGTTCCACATGGACCTGACGTCCGGCAAGATCTCCTACAGCGATCCGCGGGTGAAGAAGGTCTTCGACCATTGGGCCGAACTTGTGAAGCCCGGCTACTTCGTCGACAACTCCGCCGCCCTCGACTGGCAGGACGCCGTGCCGCTCTTCGCGCAGGGCAAGGCGGCGATGTACCTGATGGGCAACTTCGCCGTCGACGTGATGAAGAACGCCGGCCTCAAGGAGGACCAGATCGGCTTCATCAAGTTCCCGACGATCGATCCGAGCATCCCGGACGCCGAGGACGCGCCGACCGATACGATCCACATCCCGGCGAAGGCCAAGAACAAGGAAGACGCGAAGAAATTCCTCGCCTTCCTCGCCAAGCCCGAGACGCAGACGATGATGAACAAGACGCTCGGCCAGCTTCCGGTGAACAACCAGTCGAAGGTCGGGGACGACAAGTTCCTGCAGGCGGGATTCAAGCTGCTGTCGAACGCGCACGGGCTGGCGCAGTTCTATGACCGCGATTCCTCCGCCGCGATGGCGAAGGCCGGCATGGAAGGCTTCCAGCAGTTCATTGCGCAGCCGGACCAGGAAGACGCGATCATCGCGCGCCTCGCCCAGGTCCAGAAGCAGGTCGACCACACGAAGTGATCCGCTTCGGGCAGGGGCGGTGAGCCGCCCCTGCCCCTCGGCCAGACATCAGCGAGGAAGAGAAGAGACGATGCGTTCATTCAGGACCAGCCTGGTGACCGGCCTTGCCGCCGTGTTGCTTTCGACATCGGCCATGGCGGCGACCCTGACGGTCAACAGCGATACGTCGGACCCCGCGCCCAAGGCCGCGTTCGATTACCTGATCAAGGCTTTCGAGAAGGCCAACCCGGACGTCCAGGTGAAGTGGAACGTCTTCGATCACGAGGGCTACAAGAGCGCGATCCGCAACTTCCTCACGGCCGACGCGCCTGACATCCTCACCTGGTATTCCGGCAACCGGATGCTGCCTTTCGTCAAGGCCCACCTCTTCGGCGACATCTCCGATCTGTGGCAGGAGAACGACCTCGACAGCCAGCTGAAGTCGGCCAAATCCGCCGTCAGCTACGACGGCAAGCAGTGGGCGATCCCCTACAGCTATTATCCCTGGGCGATCTACTACCGGAAGGACATCTTCGAGAAGCAGGGAATCGAGCCGCCGAAGACCTGGGACGAGCTCCTCGCGGCCTGCAAGACGCTGAAGGCGGCAGGCATAACGCCGTTTGCGATCGGCACGAAGGCGCTCTGGCCGGCAGCCGGCTGGTTCGACTACATCGACCTCCGCCTGAACGGCTACAAGTTCCACATGGACCTGACGAACGGCAAGGTCCCCTATACCGACCCCAAGGTGAAGGCGATCTTCGAGAAATGGGGCGAGCTCGTCAGGCCGGGCTATTTCAATGTCGATTCGGCCGCTCTCGACTGGCAGGACGCCGTGCCGCTCTTCGACCAGGGCAAGGCAGCGATGTACCTGATGGGCAACTTCGCCGTCGACGTGATGAAGAACGGCGGCCTCAACGAGGACCAGATCGGCTTCCTCCCCTTCCCCGAGATCACCCCGGACCTGCCGCGCGCCGAGGACGCCCCGACCGAGATGGTGGCGATGGCGGCGAACGCGAAGAACAAGGACGACGCGCAGAAATTCCTCGCCTTCCTCGCCAAGCCCGAGGTGCAGGCGAAGATGAACGACATCCTCGGCCAGCTTCCCGTGAACAGCAAGTCGACGATCGCCGACGATCCGCTCCTGAAGCAGGGCGCGCAGATGCTCTCCACGGCCTCGGCACTCTCGCAGTTCTACGACCGCGACGCGCCGGCGGCGATGGCGAAGGCGGGCATGCAGGGCTTCCAGCACTTCATGGCAGCCCCCGACGACCTCGATGCGATCCTGAAGCAGCTTGAGGCGGCGCGCGCCCACTCCTACCACTGAGAGGGCGGCCGCACCCGGCCCGGAGACCCCGCGATGACGACCGCGATCCCAACCACCGAAGTCAGAAGCCATGCGGCGCCTTCCTACTGGCGCCGCAACCAGCGCCGGCTGGCGCCGATCGTCTTCATGGCGCCGGGCGTCATCATGTTCGCCGTCTACGTCGTGATCCCGATCTTCCAGTCGATCTGGATCAGCTTCTACCAGTGGGACGGGCTCAGCGAGAAGGTCTGGCTCGGCCTCGGAAACTATGTCGAGCTCTTCGGCGATCCGGCCTTCTACACGTCGCTCAAGAACAACATCATCTGGCTCGTGCTCTACATGCTGGCGGTGCCGATCGGCCTGCTGATTGCGGTGTTCCTCAACCAGAACGTCTTCGGCATCCGGCTCTACAAGTCGCTGTTCTTCTTCCCCTTCGTCATCAGCCAGGTCGTCGTCGGCCTGATCTTCTCCTGGTTCTACGCGCCGAACATCGGCCTCTTCCCGCAGATCACCGCGGCTCTCGGCCTCGGCAAGATCGCGGTGCTCGCCGATGCGCGCTTCGTCACCTACGGCATCATCGCCGCCGGCCTCTGGCCGCAGATCGCCTATTGCATGATCCTCTACCTGACCGGCCTCAACAACGTCTCGCCCGACCAGGTGGAGGCCGGCCGCCTCGACGGCGCCCGGGGCTGGCGGATGCTCTGGTACGTGATCCTGCCGCAGCTCCGCCCGGCGACCTTCATCGCCGTCGTTGTCACGGTCATCGGCGCGCTCCGGTCCTTCGACCTCGTCTCGATCATGACCAACGGCGGCCCTTACGGGTCGAGCCGGGTGCTCTCCTACTACATGTTCGAGGAGGCGCTTTCCGAATACGGCTTCCGCATGGGCTATGGCGCGGCGATCGCCGTCATCCTCTTCCTCATCATGATGGTCTTCATCACCGGCTTCATCTGGCGGATGATCAAGACCGAGCGCGAGGGCTGAGATGAGCGAGCAATTCCGCCGCCGCGTCGCGCAAATCTGCAGCGCCCTGCCCGGTGCGGACGTCTCCGATCCCTGGGGCGGCGGTCACGACGCGTGGAAGGTCGGCGGCAGGATGTTCGCCCTGATCGGCGCCGTCCAGGAAGGCGTCTCGGTCAAGTGCCCGGACATCGAGACGGCCGAGATGCTCAAGGACGCCGGCGTCGCCCATGACGTACGGTATCTGCACAAGAGCTGGGTGCGGCTCCCGGAGGAGACGGAGGCAGAGGAACTGAGGCAGCGGCTTCTGCTTTCCTACGACCTCGTGCGGGCGAAGCTGCCGGCCGCGATCCGCAAGAGCCTCGCCGCCGCGGCAATGGAGTGACGCCATGTTCCCCAAACCGATCGAGAAAGCCTCCGCCGGAACCCGCGTCGGCTACCAGATCGCCCTGCCGATCGCCCTCGTCGTCTGGCTGCTGCCGCTGATCGGCATCGCCGTCACGTCGATCCGGCCTGCGAGCGACCTCGCCTCGGGCAACTATTTCGGCCTGCCGAGCCACGTGGCGCTCGGCAACTACGTCGACGTCTTCACCCAGTCGCCGATGGGCCGCTACCTCTGGAATTCGTTCCGCATCACCGTGCCGACGGTGATCGGCGCGGTGGCGCTCTCCTGCCTCACCGGCTTTGCGCTTTCGACCTACAGGTTCCGCGGCAACCTCGTCCTCTTCTTCATCTTCGTCGCCGGCAACTTCGTGCCGTTCCAGATCCTGATGGTGCCGGTGCGTGACCTGACGCTGAAGCTCGGGCTCTACGACACGGCCACCGGCCTCGTGCTCTTCCATGTCGCCTTCCAGACCGGCTTCTGCACGCTGTTCATGCGCAACTTCATCAAGGCGCTGCCCTTCGAGCTGATCGAATCGGCGCGGGTGGAGGGCGTCTCGGAGTTCCGCATCTTCTGGTACATCGTGCTGCCGCTGATGCGGCCGGCGATCGCGGCGCTCTCGGTGCTGATCTTCACCTTCGTCTGGAACGACTATTTCTGGGCGCTGGTGCTGACGCAGGGGGCGAGCACGCAGCCGGTGACGGCGGGGCTCTACACGCTCAACGGCCAGTGGGTGTCCTCCTGGCAGCTTGTCTCGGCCGGCGCGATCGTCGCGGCGCTGCCGCCGGTCCTGATGTTCTTCCTGATGCAGAAACACTTCATCGCCGGGCTGACGCTGGGCGCGACGAAGGGATAGCCCGCCACCATGCACATGGGAAAAGCCGAAGCGGCGCTCGACCACTGGCGCCTCGACACGCCGCGCCAGACGCTCGTGCTCGCCGCCGATGGCGACCGGTTGCCATTCGTTGCCTATTGGGGACGGCCGCTCGCATCCGGGACCGACATCACCAGTCTGGTTCAGGCGCTCGCCCGACCGCTCGCCAACAACACGCTCGACAGCTTCGTCGCTCTCTCGCTCTGTCCGGAAGAAGGCCGCGGCTTCCAGGGCCAGCCGGGAATCGTCGCGCATGACGCAGCCGGGCGGCCGGTGCTGACGCAATTTCGCCTCTCGGGCGTCGAGGCCGGGGACGGCGCGCTCCTGGTGACCGCCCACGACATGCACTACGGCCTCACCTATCGGGCGCGCTTCACCGCCCATACGGAAAGCAACGTCATCGAGGCGAGCGCCGAGCTCGCCGCCGAGGAAGCCGGCGTCCGCGTCACATGGCTTTCGGCGCCCGTGATGCCGCTGCCCGAGACGGCGCCGCACTTCATCGAATTCGCCGGGCGGTGGACGCAGGAATTCGGCGCGCGGCGCGTGCCCTTCACGCGCGGCGTGCATCTGCGCGAGAACCGCCGCGGGCGCACTGGACAGGATCATTTTCCGGCGGTCATCGTCCCGGACGGCGGTTGCACCAACCTTTCCGGCGAGGCCCGCGCGTTGCATTTCGGCTTCTCGGGGGTGCACCGGCTCCTGGTCGAGGAGATGGCAGACGGGCGGCGGCAGATGCAAGCGGGGATCGCCGAGCCGGCGCCGCTCGCCCCCGGCGAGGTGCTCTTTTCCGAAACCGCCTACCTCGCCTTCTCGGCAGAGGGCCTCAACGGCATTTCGCAGGCCTTTCAGGAGCATGTGCGGCAGCATGTCGTCCGTTTCGCGGAGACGGACCGGCCGAGGCCGGTCCACTACAATTGCTGGGAGGCCGTCTATTTCGACCATAGGCTCGACGAGTTGAAGGACCTGGCGGATCGCGCCGCAGCGATCGGCGCGGAACGCTTCGTCCTCGACGACGGCTGGTTCGGGAAACGCGACGACGACACGACGAGCCTCGGCGACTGGTTCGTCGACCGGCGCAAGTTCCCGGACGGACTGACGCCGCTGATCGACCACGTGGAAGGCCTCGGGATGCGGTTCGGCCTCTGGGTCGAGCCGGAGATGGTCAACCTCGACAGCGAACTCGCCCGGGCGCACCCGGACTGGATCATCATGCCGGAGGGCCGCGCGCAGCTGACGGGGCGCGGCCAGCACGTCCTCGACCTGACGAACCCGGCGGTCACCGGCTACCTCTATGAGCGGCTCGACGCGCTGCTTTCGGAATACCGCATCGACTACTTCAAGTGGGACATGAACCGCGACCTGACGCTTGCCGTCGACCGGGCGGGCCACGGCCTCCTCAGGCGCCAGACTCAGGCGCTCTACGCGCTCATCGAGCGGCTGCATGCGGCCCACCCCGCCGTCGAGATCGAATCCTGCTCCTCCGGTGGGGCGCGCATCGACTACGGCATCCTGAAGCGCACGCAGCGCGTCTGGCTCTCCGATTCCAACGACGCGCACGAGCGCTGGCTGATGCAGCACCAGGCGATGCTCTTCCTGCCGCCGGAAATCGTCGGCAGCCACGTCGGACCGCGCCACTGCCACACTTCCGGGCGCGTGCTTGACATGAGTTTCCGCGCCGGCGTGGCGGCGACCGGCCACATGGGCTTCGAGATGGACCTGCGCGAGCTCGACGCCGGCGAAGAGGCGACCCTGAAGCGCTATACGCAGTTCTACAAGGATAACCGCGTCTTCCTGCATTCGGCGCGGCAGCACCGGTTGGAGCCGGCGGGTGCCGAGACGGTGGCGCATATGAGCGTCGACGCCGCCCGCTCCCGCTTCCTCCTCTTCTCCGCGACCGTCGAGACGCTCAGGAACGAGACCGCCGCGCCGCTGCGGCTCGCCGGCCTCGATCCCCGCGCCCTCTACCGCGTGACGCTCTGGAACCGCGACGAGATCACGCGGCCGCCGACGCGGCGCTATTTCTCGCCATTGACGGCGGGCGACGGGCTTGTTCTTTCAGGAGAGACGCTGATGCAGTCGGGAATCGTCCTGCCGCTCGCGTTCCCCGATCATATGTGGATTGTCGAAGGCCACCGCGTGGAGAGCAATTGAATGATGCCGAATGCCATCTATCCCGACCTCAAGGACGCATCGGTGCTGATCACCGGCGGCGGCAGCGGCATCGGTGCGGCGCTGACGGAGGGCTTCGTGCGCCAGGGCGCCAAGGTCGCCTTCCTCGACTTCGCCGAGGCCGAGAGCAAGGCGCTCGTCGAGCGACTCTCGCCGCAGGCCGAGCACATGCCGCTCTACCTCAACGTCGACCTGCGCGATGCAGCGGCGATCCGCAAGGCCGTCATCGCCGCCGAGGAGGCGCACGGGCCCGTCCGCGTGCTCGTCAACGACGCGGCGCGCGACGACCGCCACGAGATCGAGGACGTCACCGAGGAATACTGGAACGAGAACCTCGCGATCAACCTCCGGCACCAGTTCCTCACCGTCCAGGCCGTACTCGACGGCATGAAGGCGGCCGGCGGCGGCGCGATCGTCAACTTCACCTCGACCTCCTATATGCTCAACATCGGCGACATGCCGGCCTATACAGCGGCCAAGGCCGGCGTCGTCGGCTTGACGAAGGGGCTTGCCGGCAAGCTCGGCCGCCACAAAATCCGGGTCAACGCGATCGCGCCCGGCTGGGTGATGACGAAGCGCCAGAAGGACCTCTGGGTGACGGAGGAAGGGCTCGCCAGGATGATCGACCGCCAGTGCCTGAAGGAGACGATCGAGCCCGGCGACATGGTGGGCCCGTGCCTCTTCCTCGCCTCCAACGCGGCGCGCATGGTGACCGCCCAGGTGCTGATCGCCGACGGAGGCATGCTTTGAGCCAAGACGCCGCCTTTGCTGCCGTCGACTGGGGCACGTCGACCTTCCGCCTCTGGCTGATGCGGCGCGACGGCAGCGTGATCGCCGAGCGGCGCAGCGACGAAGGCATGATGACGGCCGGCACGACCGGCTTTTCCGCCGTGCTCGAGGCGCATCTGGCGGCAGCGCAGGCGCCGGCTGCCCTTCCCGTCGTCATCTGCGGCATGGCCGGCTCGCGCCAGGGCTGGGTCGAGGCGCGCTATCTCGACGTGCCGGCGAGCCTCGACGCTATCGTCGACCAGGCCGTCCCGGTTCCCGACGCGGCCCGGCCGGTCTGGATCCTGCCCGGTCTCGCACAGCGCCTCCGCGACCGCGCCGACGTCATGCGGGGCGAGGAGACGCAGCTTATGGGCGCGGCTTCCCGCCGGACCCGCGCGGAAGCCGACGGCTTCTACTGCCTGCCCGGCACGCATTCGAAATGGGTGCGGCTCGAAGGCGGCCGGGTGACGGGCTTCTCGACCTTCATGACCGGCGAAATCTTCGCGCTGATGGGCGAGCAGTCGATCCTGAAGCACGCCGTCACCGGCGAGGCGATGGCGACCGAGGATCCGGCCTTCGCCCAAGCCGTGCGCCAGACCTTCGAGAACCCGGCGCTTCTGACCGGCCGGCTATTCTCGATCCGCGGCAGCCAGCTGCTCTTCGCCGACAGCCCGGCGGTCGCCAAGGCGCGGCTCTCGGGCTTCCTGATCGGCGCCGAGATCGCCGGCAGCGGCTCGGCGAAGGAAAGGGCGACCGTCAAGCTGATCGCCTCGGGCAAGCTCAGGGCGGTCTACGAGGCGGCGCTTTCGAGCCTCGGCATCGCCTTCCGGACGATCGACGCCGAAACCTGCGTGCGCGACGGCCTTGCCTATGCCGCCGCAACGCTCTTCAACCCCGGCGAAGGACGGCGCAGCGCATGACCCGGATTCCCTGGCCGACGATGAAGCGCCCGCTTGTCGCGATCCTGCGCGGCATCAAGCCGGACGAGACAGAGGCGACGCTCGCCGTGCTGATCGAGGCCGGTTTCACGGCGATCGAGATCCCGCTGAATTCACCGGACCCGTTCCGCTCGATCGAGGCGGCGGTGAAGCTCGCGCCGGGTGATTGTCTCATCGGCGCCGGGACGGTGCTGTCACCTGTGGACGTCGACCGGCTCAACGACGTCGGCGGCCGGCTCGTCGTCAGCCCGAATTCCAATCCGGCGGTCATCGCGCGCGCCGCCGGATGCGGCATGGTGACGATGCCGGGCGTGATGACGCCGACCGAGGCTTTCGGCGCGATCGAGGCCGGCTGCTCGGCGCTCAAGTTCTTCCCCGCGAATGTCGTCGGCCCGTCGGGCATCGCGGCGATGAAGGCGGTGCTGCCGAAGGAGATCGAGATCGGCGCCGTCGGCGGCGTCTCGGACAGGAACTTCGCCGACTATGCGGCGGTCGGCGTGCGGACCTTCGGCCTCGGCTCGAGCCTCTACAAGGCCGGCATGGCGGCCGACGAGGTCGCTGCGCGCGCCGCGGCGACGATCAAGGCCTATGACGGCGTCTTCGGGGGAGCGGAATGAGCGAGGCGGGCACTTCCTTTGCAGGCCAGGTCATCGGCAGCGACGTCTTCACCCTCGGAGAGGGCGCGACCTACGACCCCGCGACGGACACCGCCTGGTGGTTCGACATCCTCGGCCGCAAGCTCGTCAAGTACCGCTTCGGAACCGGCGAGACCAGGATCTACGACCTGCCGATGATGGCGAGCGCACTCGCCTTCCTCGAGGACGGCCGGCAGGTCGTCGCCAGCGAGGACGGGCTCTGCATCCGCGACCCGAAGAGCGGCATGATGGAGCGCTACCTCGACATCGAGTCCGACCGGCCGGAGACGCGCTCGAACGACGGCCGCGTCCATCCCTGCGGCGCACTCTGGCTTGGCACGATGGGCAAGAAGGCGGAGGACAAGGCGGGCCGGATCTACCACGTCTTCAAGGGCAAGCTGACCGTCATCGTGGCCGCGATCTCGATCCCGAATGCCATCTGCTTTTCCGCCGACGGTACCACCGGCTACTACACCGATACGCGCGAGGGCTCGATCCTGCGGGTCGCTCTCGACCCGGCGACCGGCCTGCCTGCCGGCGAACCTTCCGTCTTCGTCCCGGCCGGCCGCTACGACGGCGGCCCGGACGGCGCAGTCGTCGATGCCGACGGCTGCCTCTGGAACGCCCGCTGGGGCGTGGGCGCCGTCGACTGCTACGCTCCGGACGGCGAGCGCGTCCGCTCTCTGACGGTGCCGGCAAGCAAGGTCACCTGCCCCGCCTTCGTCGGCGCCGGGGCGGACCGGCTGCTCGTCACCTCTGCGCATGAGGACATGGACGCGGCGGCGCGGGCCGCGGAGCCGCGCGCGGGCGCGACCTTCCTGCTCGACGCGCCGGTCAAAGGCCGGCACGACCCTCGCATGATTCTCTGACCGATCCTCCTGAGAGAGCCTTCCCCATGCCCTTTCGCGCGCTCGGCGTCTGCTATTACCCGGAACACTGGCCGGAAGAGGTCTGGGCGGAGGATGCCCGCCGTATGGCCGCCCTCGGCATCACCTATGTCCGCATCGGCGAATTCGCGTGGTCGCGGCTCGAACCGAAGCGCGGCGACCTGCAACTCGACTGGCTGGAGCTAGCGATCGACACGCTACACGCGGCCGGCCTCAAGGTCGTCCTCGGCACGCCGACGGCGACGCCGCCGAAATGGCTCATCGATGAGATCCCGGACATGCTGCCGGTCGGAGCGGACGGGCGGACGCGCGGCTTCGGCTCGCGCCGCCACTACGATTTCTCGCATGAGGGCTATCGCCGCGAGTGCCGGCGGATCGTCACCGCGCTTGCCGAACGCTTCGGCGAGCATCCGGGCGTGGCGGCCTGGCAGACCGACAACGAATACGACTGCCACGCGACGACGCTCTCCTATTCACACTCGGCACTGCGCGCCTTCCGGGTCTGGCTGCAGCAAAAATACCAGTCGCCGGACGCGCTGAACCGGGCCTGGGGCAACGTCTTCTGGTCGATGGAGATCGGCGACTTCGACGAGATCGAGCTGCCGGCCGGCACGGTGACGGAGGCCAATCCGGCCGCGCGGATGGACTTCCGCCGCTTCGCCTCGCATCAGGTGGTGACCTTCAACAGGCAGCAGGCCGACATCATCCGCGCCCGTTCGCCGGGACGCGACGTGATCCACAACTTCATGGGCCGGACGCTCGCCTTCGACCATTTCGACCTCGGCGCCGACCTCGACGTCTCAAGCTGGGATTCCTATCCGCTCGGCTTCCTCGAGGACCGCGTCGACAAGGATGCGGCGTGGAAGAAGCGCTTCCTGCGCACGGGCGATCCCGATTTCCAAGCCTTTCATCACGACATCTACCGGGCCACGTCGAACGGCCGCTGGTGGGTGATGGAACAGCAGCCGGGCCCGGTGAACTGGGCGCCGCACAACCCGGTGCCGCGGGCCGGGCAGGTGCGGCTCTGGACGTGGGAGGCCTTCGCGCACGGGGCGGAGGTCGTCAGCTACTTCCGCTGGCGGCAGGCGCCCTTCGCGCAGGAGCAGATGCACGCCGGCCTCCTCCGCCCCGATTCCGTCGAGGCGGAAGGCTTCGCCGAGGCCGGGCGTGTGGCGGAGGAACTGAAGCTCGTCGGCGCCGATCTCTCGGCGAATGCGCCGGCGGATGTCGCGATCGTCTTCGACTATCCGTCCGCCTGGGCTTGGTCGATCCAGCCGCAGGGCCGCGAGTTCGACTATTTCCGCCTCGTCTTCGACACCTACCGCGCCATGCGGCGGCTCGGGCTTTCGATCGACATCGTCCCGGCCTCCGCACCGGATCTCACGCCCTACCGACTCGTCGCGGTCCCCGGGCTCTTCGCCTGGAACGAGGCGCTGGTCGAGGCTCTCCGCAGCTTCAAGGGCCTCGCCCTCATCGGCCCGCGCAGCGGCTCCAAAACGGCCGATTTCGCCATCGCCGCCGCCATGCCGCCCGGCCTGCCGGCCGACATGCTCGACGTCGTCGTCTCGCGCGTCGAGACGCTGCGGGAGGATTGCCCGGTGCCGGTCGGACCGGTCAATATCCGCTTCTGGCGCGAATATGTCGCCGTCGGCGCGAAGGCCCGCGCCGTACTCAAGGCGGACGACGGCTGGCCGGTGCTGATCCGGCAGGGGAACCTCCAATACCTGACCGGCTGGGGCGACGAGAACCTGCTGATGGCGACGCTCGACGAACTCGCCGAAGAGGCGCGACTCGCCACGATCCACCTGCCGGACGGCCTGCGTCTCAGGCGGAACGGCAGGAACCTGTTCGTCACCAACTATGACGAAGAGCCGTTCGACATCGGCCCGCTCAAGCTCCCCGGGCGCGTCGTGCTCGGCGAGGAGGTCGTGCCGCCCTCGGGCGTGACGGTGATCGCGCTCTGAGGGTCAGAGCAGGACGCAGTATCTCAGCGCATCGTAGATGCCGGCATGGATGTTGCGCGAGGCGACCGCGTCTCCGATGCGGAAGAGGATGAACCGGCCGTCGGGGTTCTTCTCGATGAAGGGCGAGCGGCGGCCGATCAGCGCCTCGTAGTCGACGGCGCCGAGGTTCAGAGAGCGCGGCTTCAGGTCGAAATAGATATTCTCGATCGGCAGCGTGCCGTGCTCGACGACCACCTGCGCGACACGCCGTTCCTGCCTCACGCCCGGCGCGAAATCGGAGCCGAGGACGGCGACGAGACCGTTGCCCTCGCGGCGGACGGCGAGGAGCTTGGTGTTGATCGTCACCGTGACGCCCTTCTCGAAGAAGGTGCGCGCGTAGGGCACGTGGTTCATGCCGCCCATCTCCGGCGCGAAGAGGCGCTCCGGCGAGACGACCTCCAGTGCCACCCCGGCATCGGCGATGAGCTCGGCCGCCGTCATGCCGGGATGGCCGCCGTTGTCGTCGTAGAGCAGCACCGGGCCTTCCGGCTTGACCGCGCCGGCGATGATGTCCCAGCTCGAGGTGACGAGATCGTCGCCGGACGCAAGCGGCGGGTTCTGCGGCATGCCGCCGGTCGCGATGACGACGACGTCCGGCTCCAGAGCCTCGACGTCCGATGCTTCCGCGACGATGTTATAGGTGATCGCGACGCCGAGACGCTCAAGCTCCGAAAGGCGCCAGTCGACGATGCCGATCAGCTCCTTGCGCCGCGGGTTCTGTGCGGCGAGCCGCACCTGGCCGCCGGCATCACCCGCCGCCTCGAAGACCTGCACCTCGTGCCCGCGCTCGGCCGAGACGCGCGCCGCCTCGAGACCGGCCGGGCCGGCGCCGACCACCACCACCCGTTTCCGCGGCCCGTCGCTGCGGGAGATCACATGCGGGACGACCGCCTCGCGGCCGGTCGCGGCGTTGTGGATGCAGAGCGCCCCGCCACCCTCATAGATGCGGTCGAGGCAGTAGGTCGCGCCGACGCAGGGGCGGACCCGGTGCTCCTCGCCGGCCATCACCTTCCGGACGATATGCGGGTCGGCGATATGGGCGCGGGTCATGCCGACCATGTCGAGCTTGCCCTCGGCGATCGCGTGGCGGGCGGTCGCGACATCGGCGATGCGCGCGGCGTGGAAGACCGGAAATTTCGTCTCTGCCCGCACCGCGCCGGCGAAGTCGAGATGCGGCGCGGAACGCATGCCCTGGATCGGGATCACCGCGTTCAGCGCCGCGTCGTGGTCGATGTGGCCACGGATGATGTTGAGGAAATCGACCTTACCGGAGGCCGCGAGCCGGCGGGCGATCTCCACCCCCTCCTCGCGCGAAAGGCCGCTCTCCCAATCCTCGTCGGCGACCATACGGATGCCGACGATGAAATCCGGGCCGACTGCCGCGCGGACGGCATCGAGCACGGCGTGCGTGAAGCGCAGGCGGTTCTCCAGGCTGCCGTTATAGGCGTCGGTGCGGTGGTTCGTCGCCGGCGACCAGAAGGAGTCCATCAGGTGGCCGTAGGCCTCGAACTCGATGCCGTCGAGGCCGGCGGCCTGCATGCGGCTCGCCGCCGCCGCATAGTCCTTGACGATGCGCTCGATGTCCCAGTCCTCCGCCTCCTTCGGGAAGGAGCGGTGGGCGGCCTCGCGCACCGGCGAGGCGGAGAGCACCGGCAGCCAGTCGCCGGCATTCCAGCGCGTGCGCCGGCCGAGATGGGTAAGCTGGATCATGACGGCGGCGCCGTGCTCGTGGCATTCGTCGGCGAGCGCCTTCATCCACGGCACGATCTCGTCCTTGTAGGCGAAGAGGTTGCCGAAGGCGGGCGGCGAATCCGCCGCGACCAGCGCCGAGCCGGCCGTCATGGTCAGCGCGATGCCGCCCTTCGCCTTCTCGACATGGTAGAGCCGGTAGCGCTCCTTCGGCATGCCGTCTTCGGAATAAGCGGGCTCGTGCGCCGTCGACATCACGCGGTTCTTCAGCGTCAGGTGCTTCAGGCGATAGGGCTGAAGAAGCGGATCGTTGCTCGCCATCGTGCGCATTCCATTGATGCCCGTGAGGGTCTAAGAGGCGTCAAACGCCTTAGAGAGTTTTTAAGACCATGACCGAGACCAAGGGGCTCACGCAACTGGGCCGCCACACGGAACAGCCCTCTTCCCCCGAGGAAGCAGCGTTGGAAACGGTTCCGTTCACCCGGGGAGACGGCGCGCCCGCCATCGTCCGCTTCACCTGCCCGGAATTCACCTCGCTCTGCCCGGTGACGGGGCAGCCCGACTTCGCCCATATCGTCATCGACTACGCGCCGGACAGGCTGCTCATCGAATCGAAATCGCTGAAGCTCTTCACCGTCTCCTTCCGCAATCACGGCGCCTTCCACGAGGACTGCACGATCGCGATCGGCCGGCGGATCGTCGAGGCGGCGAAGCCGCTGTGGCTGCGGATTGCCGGCTACTGGTATCCGCGCGGCGGCATCCCGATCGACGTCTTCTGGCAGACGGGCGAGCCGCCGAAGGGCGCCTGGCTGCCGGAAACGGGCATACCGGCCTACCGCGGGCGGGGCTGATTACCCGTCGCGGAGCGAGAGATCAGGTGCCCTTGTCCGGAACGCTCAGGCCCGGCGGATGGGGGTGACGTTGTTGGCCGCGCGCTGGCGCTGGATGTATTCAAGGGCGTGCTCGGCGGTCATCGGGCGACCGTAGAGGAAGCCCTGGCCGGAGCGGCAGCCAAAGGCGATCAGGCGGTCGGCCTGCGCCTCCTCCTCGATTCCCTCGGCGATCACCTTGAGGTCGAGCCCGTCGCACATGGCGAGGATCGCCTTGATGATGTGCTCCGACGGCCGGTCGGTGGTGATCTCGGAAACGAAGGCGCGGTCGATCTTGACCTTGTCGAAGGCGAAGTCGCGCAGACGTCCGAGGCTCGACTGGCCGGTGCCGAAATCGTCGAGCGAGACGCGCACGCCGACGGCGCGCAGTTCCGCGACGATCTTCTGCGCCGTCTCCGGGTCGCTCATCATCGCCGTCTCGGTGATCTCCAGCTCGAGGCGGCGCGGATCGAGCCCGACGCGGTTCAGGACCGACAGGATGTTGAAGCTCGTCGCGGGGTCCATGAGCTGGGCGGAGGAGAGGTTGAACGACAGGAAGAGGTCGCGCGGCCAGGAAAGCGCGGCGCGCGCCGCCTTCTTCAGGAGCACCTCCGTCAGGGAGTCGATGAAGCCGCGCTCCTCGGCGAGCGGGATGAAGACGTCCGGGGGCACGACGCCGAGCTCCGCATCGAGCCAGCGCGCCAGCGCCTCGAAGCCGACGACGCGACCGTCGGCGAGATTGACGATCGGCTGGAAATGGACCTCGACCTCGTCGGCGATGATCGCGCGACGGAGCGCCTGCTCGAGCTGCGTCGCCCGCTTCATCTCCGCGGCGATCTCTTCGGAATAGACGGTGATCTGGCCGCGGCCGCGGCGCTTCGAGCGGTAGAGGGCGGTGTCGGCGCTCTTCATCAGCTCGCCGAAGGTGCTGCCGGCGAAGGGATAGACGGCGAAGCCGAAGGAAGCGGAGAGGCGCACGCTGCGGTCGCCGAGGTCGTAGGGCGCCGACAGGACCTCCTTGAACATCTGGCCGATCCGCTCCGCTCCCTTGCGCTCGAAGACGAGCGGCAGGACGAATGCGAACTCGTCGCTCTCAAGTCGCGAGACGAAGGCGCCGTCCGGCATGCAGGCGCGCAGGCGATGGCCGGCCTGGCTCAGGATGTCGTTGCCGGCATCGTGGCCGAAGAGGTCATTGATCGGCTTGAAACCGTCGAGATTGGCGACGCCCATCGTGAAGGGCGCCGGATCGTCGGCCCGCTCGGCCGCGAGCTTCTCGATCTTGTCGCGGAGACGACGGCGGTTTCCGAGGCCCGTCAGCGGGTCGGTGAAAGCCATCCTGTGCTCTTCACCTGCCTCACCCTCGTACTCGGTACCGGAAGACATCGTATTCCGTTCCCTTTGCTTTCAATTCACAGTCCCCACCGGGCAATCACAGTGGCGTGAAAGTCTTAATGTTCTGATATCGCCACACCCTCAATTCGCAGGGGCTACAATACTTGAACTCGTTGCGCAGGCAGCCGGCCCGCCTTTCCTCCGGCAGCCGAATCCGCGAGAATGGAAGCATGCCCGTCCGCCAGCTCTCCGAAACCCTCGTCAACCAGATCGCCGCCGGCGAAGTCATCGAACGGCCGGCGAGCGCCGTGAAGGAACTTATCGAGAATGCCATCGACGCCGGCGCGACGCGCATCGAGATCGCCACGGCGGGTGGCGGCAAGTCTCTGATCCGGGTCAGCGACAACGGCTGCGGGATGACACCGGAGGACCTGTCGCTCGCGGTTCTCAGGCACTGCACCTCGAAGATCAGCGACAGCCTCGCCGACATCCGCTCGCTCGGCTTCCGGGGCGAGGCGCTGCCTTCGATCGGCTCCGTCGCCAAGCTTTCGATCCGCAGCCGCACCGCGAGCGCCGACACCGGCTACGAGATCCTGCTCGCCGGGCGCTCGGCGGAGCGTGTGCGGCCGGCGGCCTGCAACCCCGGCACGGTCGTCGAGGTGCGCGACATCTTCTTCGCAACGCCGGCGCGGCTCAAATTCATGAAGGGCGAACGGGCGGAGGCCGGGGCCATCGCCGAGGTCGTCCGCCGCATGGCGATCGCCTTCCCCGCGATCCGCTTCGTCCTCTCCGGCAGCGACCGCTCGACGCTGGAATTCCCCGCGGCGGGTGAGGACCGTCTGGCGCGGATCGGCCAGGTCCTCGGCCGCGACTTTGTCGAGAACGCGATCCCGCTCGACGCCCTGCGCGAGGACGTGCGGCTGACCGGTTTCTGCGGCGTCCCGACCTTCAACCGGGCGAACTCGCTGCAGCAGTTCGCGTTCGTCAATGGCCGGCCGGTGCAGGACAAGCTCGTCTGGTCGGCGCTGCGCGGCGCCTATTCGGACACGATGCCGCGCGGGCGCTATCCCGTCGCCGTGCTTTCGATCGACCTCGATCCGGGGCTCGTCGACGTCAACGTCCATCCGGCGAAGGCCGACGTGCGCTTCCGCGACCCGGGGCTGGTGCGCGGCCTCATCGTCGGCGCGATCCGCGAGGCACTGGCGCGGGAGGGCGACCGCGCCTCGAGCCTCGGCACCGGCGGCATGATGGCGGCCTTCCGGCCGGGCTTCGGCGCCCGCGCTCCGGAGCCGCCCTACCGGCCGGCCTATTCCGCGCGTCATGGTGCGGCGACCTATGCACCGGACGCCTCGCCCTACCGGCCGCTCGATCTCGATGTGCCCGCCCCCGCCGGGTTCGCCGAAGACGCCGCCGCGCCGTTTCTCTCCGCGGTGAGCCCGTCGGCGCGCGCCGAAGCGGAGCCCGTTCGCAGCGATGCCGATGGGTATCCGCTCGGCGCGGCGCGCGCGCAGCTCCACGAGAACTATATCGTCGCCCAGACGACGGACGGCCTCGTCATCGTCGACCAGCACGCCGCCCACGAGCGGCTCGTCTACGAGGCGATGAAGAAGGCGCTGCATTCCGGCACGATCGCGGCGCAGGCGCTGCTCATCCCCGAGATCGTCGACCTGCCGGAGGAGGATTGCGACCGACTGATGGCCCATGCCGACGGGCTTGCGCGGCTCGGCTTGGCGGTCGAGCGCTTCGGTCCGGGGGCGGTCGCCGTACGCGAGACGCCGGCGATGCTCGGCATGGTGGATACGGCCGGGCTGGTGCGCCACCTCGCCGAGGAGATCGCCGAATGGGACGACGCCTCGCATCTGGCCAACCGGCTGGAGCATGTCGCCGCGACAATGGCCTGCCACGGCTCCGTGCGCTCCGGCCGAAGGCTGCGGGCGGACGAGATGAACGCGCTCCTGCGGCAGATGGAGGCGACGCCCGGCTCCGGCCAGTGCAATCACGGCCGGCCGACCTATATCGAGCTGAAGCTGAACGACATCGAGCGGCTGTTCGGCCGGCGCTGAAGAAGCCACGGTTGCCGGACCGCCCGTCGCCGGGTTAAGCATCGAAGGTTCCGACGGAAAGACGGGAAATGCCGGAAAGGACAGCGAGGATGAACCGTTTCGAGGGGCCGGGCGCGCGGCCGGCGAAGGTCCGATATCTGGACGGCGACTTCCAGGTGATCGTCCCCGGCACCCATGTGGTCTGCGCCGTCACCGGCGAGGTCATCCCGCTGGAGGAGCTCAAATACTGGAGCGTGGCGCGCCAGGAGCCCTATCTCGACGTCGCCGCCTCCTACGCCGCCGAACAGAGGGCCGGCGGCCTGCCCGTCTCCGGCCGTCAGCCATAACGGCCGACCTCAACCCGCGAGCCTTGACTTCCTGAAGGCGGCGACCGTCGCGTCGAGGATCGTGTCCGGGACGGTCGGTTCGTCGAAGACCAGATCGACCTCGAGAACGACGGTGCGGCGCGCGAGGTCGGCGACGGCGCCGTGGGAATCGCAAAGCCGCATCATGTCCTTCGCCGTCGTCACCGGCAGAAGGCCGAGCCGGTCGGCTTCCGCAATCAGGTCGGCGGCTTCCTCGGCAGTGAAGACGTGGTGGTCGGCGAAGCTGCGGCGCTGGACGATCGTGGCGCCCTCGCCTTCGAGCGACCTGAAGAACTTCTCCGGATCGCCGATCGCGGCGAAGGCGAGCACCTGCCGGCCTGCAATTTCGGGCAGGGGCCGGGGCTTGAGGTAAGCTTCGTAGACGGGCTTTGCGGCCCGGCCGGCGAGCCGCACGACGGAGCTCGCCGCTGCCCCCTCGCCGATGGTCAGCAGCGCCGAGGCACGGCGGAGCTGGTCGACGACGGGCGCCCTGACAGGGCCTGCAGGTATCATCATGCCGTTGCCGAGGCCGCGGCGCGCATCGACGACGAGGAGCGCGTAGTCGATCGCGAGCCGCGCGCTCTGGAAGCCGTCGTCCATGATGATGAGGCCGGCACCCTCGGCGATCAGCCGCTTCGCACCGTCGAGGCGGTTGCGGGTGACGACCGTCGGCGCAGCGGCGGCGAGAAGCAGCGGCTCGTCGCCGACGCCGTGGGCGTGGTGGCGATGCGGGTCGACGAGGACGGTGCCGGTCACCGCAGCGCCATAGCCGCGCGACAGGAAGCCGGGCTTCATCCCGCGTGCTGCCGCGCGCGCGGCAAGCGCGATCGCCGTCGGCGTCTTGCCGGCTCCTCCGACCGTGAAGTTGCCGACGCAGAGGACGGGCACGCCGACCCGCGCGCGCGGCGCATTCTCCATCCGGCGGCGGGCGACGCGTCCATAGACATAGGCGAGCGGCGAGAGGCCGCGGGCCTGCCAGCCCGGCTCCGTCCACCAGAAGGGAGGCGCTTCGGAGACCATCGCCGGCGGTCAGCCTTCCGCCGCGCGGGCTTCCTGCGCCTGCAGGCGCGCCTGCATCGTCAGCGGGTTGATGAACGGCTCGAGCGCGGCGATGGTGCGCGGCAGCGCGCCGCGCATGGCGGCGACGGTCGCCTTGCCGGACTCGATCATCGCCGCGCGGGTGTGGTCGTTCGTCATCAGGTAGTCGACGCCGCGCGCCAGCATCGCCTCGTCCTTGACGATCTTCGCGCCGCCGGAGTTCAGGAGCTTCTGGTACGGCTCGCGGAAGTTCTCGACATGCCGGCCGCTCAGCACGGCGCAGCCGACCATGGCCGGCTCGAGCGGATTCTGCCCGCCCTTGTTCTTCAGCGACTTCCCGACGAAAACGATCTCGGCGAGCTTCAGGTAGAGCCCCATTTCGCCGATCGTGTCCCCGAGGAAGATGTCGGTCTCGAGCGTTATCGCATCGTTGCGGCTGCGCCGGGCGACGCTGAGGTTCCTGGAAAGGAGCATCTGCTCGACGCCGTCGGCGCGGTCCGGATGGCGCGGCACGATGATCGTCAGGGCGCCGTGGCGCTGGCGGACATGCAGATGGACGTCGGCGGCCGCCTTCTCCTCGCCGTCGAAGGTGGAGATCGCCGCCCAGGTGCGGCGGCTGCCGATCTCGCCCTTGAGCCGTTCGAGCGCGGCGGGATCGGCCTTCGGCATCATCACGTCGACCTTGAGGTTGCCCGACACCGTCACCGGCCGGGCGCCCAGCGCGCGGAAGCGCTCCGCGTCGAGGTCGGACTGGGCGACGACGTGCGACATGTTCTCGAAGAGCGCATCGGCGAGTCCCGGCCGTCGGCTCCAGTTGCGGAATGAGCGGTCCGACAAGCGGCCGTTCACCAGAACCTGCGGCACGCGCCGCGCGCCGAGCTCGAGGATCGTCATCGGCCAGATTTCCGATTCGGCGATGATCGCGAGGTCGGGCTGCCAATGGTCGAGGAAACGGCGGATGGCCGGCTTCAGGTCGAGCGGGACATACTGATGGATCACCGTCTCGGCGAGGCGGTCGCGGGCGATCGTGGCGGACGTCACCGTGCCCGTGGTCAGCACGATCGAGATGCCGCGGCGGCGGACTTCCTCGATGAGCGGCACGACGGCCGTCGTCTCGCCGACACTCGCGGCATGGAACCAGACGAGCGGGCCGGCGGGGCGGGCGACGCTCGCCACGCCGTAGCGCTCGTAGCGGCGCGGGCGCTCCTCTTTGCCGCGGGCGGCGCGGTAGGCGAGATAGGTCCCGAGAAAAGGATAGATCGCGGCGCCGACGCAGCGATAGCCGGTCAGGGCAAGGCGGGCCCAGCCGCTGCTCATGGCGCACGCCCCACGAGGCGATAGGCTTCGGCGGTCACGCGGTTCAGGTCCTCGGTCACTCTCCGCCGGATGTCGGCAAGCATCTGCTCGTCGGCATCGGCCGGCACGTAGATCGGCTCCCCGAGGCGCAGGCACCGCCGCCCGAACGGGAGGTTGATCGTCATCCTGTCCCACGCGCTCTTGACGACATAATGGCGGCTCGTGGCGAGCGCCAGCGGCACGATCGGCCGCCCCGAGATGCGGGCCAGCGCGACAATCCCCTCGCCCGCCTCGCGCGGCGCACCTTTCGAGATGTCGGCGATCATCACCACGTGGCGGCCGCGGCGCAAGGCGTCCCTCATGGCGATCAGCGCCGCGACGCCACCCTTGCGCCCCGCCGCCTTGCGGCTCCGGCCCCCGGAGCCGCGCACGACCTCGTTGCCGGCGAGCTTGATGAGGCGGGCATTGATCTCCGCATCGACGCTGCGCGAGACGAGGCCCGCCACGGGCTCGCCCCTCGGCCGCGTGAACTGGGCGAGCATCTGCTGGCCGTGCCACATCGCGATGATGACCGGCGAATGCGCCTCGACATGCGCCAGCATGTCCTGAGAACCGGCGACAGGCGGATTGGTGCGATAGATAAAGGTGAGGGCGCGATGCAGTACGAAGGCTGCGGCTGCCTGAAAGGGGGGCGCGCCGAGAACGGCTCTCCCGAGCCGGTCGGCAAGCGAGCGGCGGGGCGTCCCGTCGCTGTTCTCTTTGACTTTCGCCGGCACAGTGGCGCTCACATCTGCTCGCGGCCCGGAAGCGGCCATCTCAGCCGCCGATCTTGTCGCCCGTCTCGGGATCGAGGAGCCTGTGCATATGGACGATGAAATAGCGCATGTGGGCGTTGTCCACCGTCATCTGCGCCTTGGACTTCCATGCCTCGAGCGCCGTCGCGTAGTTCGGGAAGATGCCGACGATGTCGAGCTTGTCGAGATCGCGGAACTGCATCTCCTTGAGGTTCGAAAGCTCGCCGCCGAAGACGAGATGCAGAAGCTGCTTCGGGTGTTCCCCGGCCATGGAATTCGCTCCGTGAACTGTCCGATTGTCGAGGTCGCGGGTTTGAGACAAAACCCCGGAAAGGTCAATGGCCGGCCAGTTCGCCCGAGGCGGCCGCCAGCCGCGGCAGCACCGCCCCGGAGCCCGCGATGAGGATGCCGTGTCGCGTCTGGGCGCGATTGTAGGTGACCGCCTCGCCAGTCGCCTTGACGAGGCCGCCGCCGGCGCATTCGAGGATGATATGGGCGGCAGCGATATCCCAATCGTTGGCGTCCTCGCGCACCAGCGTCGCGTCGAGCCGTCCGTCCGCGACCATGGCGATCCGGTAGGCGAGAGACGGGATGTGGCCCACAGACGCGATCATCTGCGCGAGCGGCGCCGGCAGGCGGGACGTAAGCCGCGTCGGCGCGGCGACGACAAGCTTCTCCCCCGTCTGCGGCGCGGGCCGGACGGTGATAACGGAGCCATTCTTCCTGGCCGCCCCGCCGGCATGGGCGGCGAACACCTCGCCCGTCGCCGGCGCCACGAGCACGCCTGCGACGCTGCGCCCGCCGCTGACGACGGCCACCGAAATGCACCACAATTCCTTGCCGGAGATGAAGGAGCGCGTGCCGTCGATCGGATCGACGACGAAGAGCCGGTCGCACGACAGCCGCTCCGGCGTATCCTCCCGCTCCTCCGACAGCCAGCCGTAGTCGGGGCGGGTGCGGCCGAGCCGCTCGTGCAGCATCGCGTCGATCGCAAGATCGGCGGCGCTGACCGGCGAGCGGTCATGGTTCTTGTACCAGACGTCCGGGTTCTGCCGGAAATAGCCAAGCGCCATGTCGCCGGCATCGATCGCCGCGTCGCGGATCAGCGCGAGGTCGGCGGCGGCCTCCTCCGGCGATATGTCAGCGCCCGGCAAGCGTCATGCCTTCTATGGCGAGCGTCGGCGCGGCGGTGCCGAACTTCCGGTCGATGTCGCTTGCCGGCGTGACGCGCATGAACATGTCCTTGAGGTTCGAGGCGATGGTCACTTCCGAGACGGGGTAGGCAAGCTCGCCATTCTCGATCCAGAAGCCGGAGGCGCCGCGGCTGTATTCGCCGGTGACGAGGTCGACGCCCTGGCCGATGACCTCGGTGACATAGAAGCCGGTGCCGACGCCGGCGATCAGGTCCTCGCGCGAGATCTCGCCCGGCTCGAGCGCCAGATTGGTCGAGGACGGGGTGACGCTCGACCCGCCGCGCACCCCACGGCCGTTGGTCTCGAGGCCAAGCTCGCGCGCCGTGCCGGTCGAGAGGAACCAGTGCCTGAGGACGCCGTCCTCGACCATCGCGAGGCGCTCGCCCTTCACGCCTTCTCCATCGAACGGACGGGAGGCGGCACCACGCACCACCAGCGGGTCGTCGGTGATCACGATGCCGGGCCTCATCACCGGCTTGCCCATCATGTCGCGCAGGAAGCTCGTCTTGCGGACGATCGAGGCGCCGTTGATCGCACCGGCGAGATGGCCGACGAAGCCGCGGGCAACCCGCGGATCGAGGACGACGGTGATGTTGGCGCCGGTATCGGCCTGCCGCGGCCCGACGCGCCGCACGGCCTTCTCACCGGCCGAGCGGCCGATCATCTCCGGCGCGTCGAGGTCGCCGTGATGGATGCGGCTGTCGAAGTCGTAGTCGCGCTCCATCTTCGTTCCTTCGCCGGCGATCACGCTCACCGAACAGCCGAAGCGGGTCGCCATATAGGAACCGGAAAAGCCATGCGAGGTGACGAGGACCATGCCGCCCATGCCGGCCGATGCGCCGGCGCCGCTCGAATTCGTGACGCCCGGAACGTCAAGGGCGGCCGCCTCCGCTGCCAGCGCGACCTCCGTCAGCCTCTCGGCCTCGACCTCGGTCGGGTCGAAGAGGTCGAGGTCGGGGATCTCGCGCGCCAGCCGGTCGGCGTCGGCAAGGACGGCGAAGGGATCCTCGGGCGAGACCCTTGCCATCGCGACGGCGCGCTCGGCGAGCGCCTGCGGATCAAAGGCGGCATTGGCCGAGACGCTCGCCACCCGCGAGCCGACGAAGACCCGGAGCGAGAAGTCGTCGCTCTCCGAAGCCTCCGTGTCCTCCACCTTGCCGAGCCGAACCGAGACGCCCTTGGAGCGGCCGCGCACCACGACGGCGTCGGCCGCGTCGGCCCCGGCCCTCCTGGCTTGCGCAATCAGTTGCTCGGCGCGGTCGAGCAGGTCCTTCGCATCGATCGTATCTGACATGGAGATGGCCTTTCGTTGCCGGACCATTTATTGTGCAGCTGCGTTCGCATCAAGGCTCGCATCTCGTCGCGGGCCGGAATGCTCTCCTCTTCTCCAAGGTGAACGATGACGGTTGCGGGACCGACCTTCTACAGCGAAGCCCTGTTGCTGCTCGGCGGCGCAGTGGTCGCTGCACCGCTCTTCAAACGCATCGGGCTCGGTACCATCCTCGGCTATCTGGCGGCCGGCGTCGTCATCGGTCCGGTCTTCCGGCTGATCATCGACGGCCGCGAGGTGCTCGAATTCGCCGAGCTCGGGGTCGTCTTCCTGCTCTTCGTGCTGGGGCTCGAGCTGAAGCCGTCGCGGCTCTGGCAGATGCGCAGCGACATCTTCGGCCTCGGGCTGATCCAGGTGCTCGTCACCGGTGCCGTGCTGACGGGGCTTGCGGTCGGGCTCGCCGGGCAGACCGTTCGCGGCGCGATCATCATCGGCTTCGGCCTGGCGCTCTCCTCGACGGCCTTCGCGATGCAGATC
The DNA here is from genome assembly GCA_051960215.1 of Pararhizobium sp. Lineage (GTDB taxonomy): Bacteria > Pseudomonadota > Alphaproteobacteria > Rhizobiales > Rhizobiaceae > Pararhizobium_B. Next base: position 23,818 of record JBQCEN010000080.1, on the reverse strand, counting down.
CTCGAAGCCGGCGGCGACGTCAACACGCGCTACGGCCAGCGGTCCTTCTCGATCCTGCTCTTCCAGGACCTCGCGATCGTGCCGCTGCTCGCGCTCCTGCCGCTGCTCGCCCCCATCCGCGAGACCAGCGGCTCGCCGCTCCTGCATTTCGTCGTCGCGGTCCTCGCCATCGTCGCGTTGATCCTCGCCGGGCGCTACCTGCTCAACCCGCTCTTCCAGGTGATCGCGAAGACCGGGGCGCGCGAGGCGATGATCGCCGCCGCGCTCTTCGTCGTGCTCGCAGCCGCGATGGTGATGCAGCTCGCCGGGCTTTCGATGGCGATGGGCGCCTTCCTCGCCGGCGTGCTGCTTGCCGAATCCTCCTACCGGCACGAGCTCGAGGCGGACATCGAGCCGTTCCGCGGCATCCTGCTCGGACTGTTCTTCATGGGCGTCGGCCTGTCGCTCGATCTGAACGTCATCGCCGGCAACCTCGTCGCCATCCTGCTCGCCGTTCCGGCGGTGCTCATCGCGAAGTTCGCGACCGTCTACGGCGTCTGCCGGCTCTTCGGGTCGGATCACAACGACAGCGTCCAGATCGCGGGCCTTCTGCCGCAGGGCGGCGAGTTCGGCTTCGTCATCTTCACAGCCGCGGCGGCCGCCGGCATCTTTCCGGCCGCGACGGCGTCGCTGCTGATCGTCGTCGTGACCCTGAGCATGGCGCTGACGCCGGTCGTCGCGCTCTTGTCCAAGCGCCTGCTCCGCGAGGGCGAAGCCGTCGAGGAGCTCGACGAGGATTTCGACGGCGCGGGCTCCGACGTGCTGATGATCGGCTTCTCGCGCTTCGGCCAGATCGCCTGCCAGATCCTGCTTGCCGGCGGCATCGACGTGACGGTCATCGACCACTCGGCCGACCGCGTGCGCCAGGCGATGCGCTTCGGCTTCCGCATCTACTACGGCGACGGGGCGCGCAAGGACGTGCTGCAGGCAGCGGGGATCGAGAAGGCGAAGATCGTCGCGGTCTGCACGCACAAGAAGGAGATCACCGACCGGATTGTCGACCTGATCAAGACCGACTATCCCGGCGCGAGGATCTTCGCCCGCTCCTATGACCGCGTCCATACGCTGGCGCTGCGCGAGCGCGGTGTCGACTACGAACTCCGCGAGACGTTCGAGTCGGGCCTTCTCTTCGGCCGCCGGACGCTCGAAGGCCTCGGCCTCGACGAGGCGACGGCATTCGCCATCGGCGAGGACATCCGCCGGCGCGACGAGGAACGGCTGACGCTGCAGGCGATCGAGGGCATCTATGCCGGCGCCAACATGCTGCTCAACCGCCCGGTGACGCCGGAGCCGCTGCTAAAGCCGAAACGCAGCAGCGACGTCTTCGACCGGGAGGGCGAGAAGGAGCCGAAGGCGGAGACGAGGGCCGCCGGCCCGGTCGAGGAGTAGCCCGCATAGGCGTATTCGAATCGATAGAAGTGCATCTTCGTGTCGCCGAAGCTGCGTTCTTCGAGGCGGCGAAAGGGGAGCTTCATATCCGGCTCGACGTCGGCCCGTTCCTCGATGATGGCGAGCGCTCCCGGGATCAGCCAGCCGCCTGCGGCCGCGGCGCGCAGCGCCTTCTCGCCGACGCCCGTGCCGGAGGGTGGATCGGCGAAGAGCAGCGAAAAGGGCTCGATCGTGCCAACCGAGCCTAGCGCCGTGGCGTCGCGTCGGAAGATGCGTGCGCGGCCCTGGAGGGCGAGCGCCTCGATGTTGGTGCGCAGCAGCCCCCGGCCCTCGACGCTCGTCTCGACGAAGAGCGCGCTCGCCGCGCCGCGCGAGAGCGCCTCCAGCCCGACGGCGCCAGTGCCGGCGAAAAGCTCGAGCACCCGGGCACCGACAAGCGCCTCCGGATAGGCGTGCGCCAGGATGTTGAACAGGCTCTCGCGGGTGCGATCCGTCGTCGGCCGGATCGCCTGGCTCTTCGGCGTCGCGAGCACGCGCCCGCGAAACTCACCGCCGACGATCCGCACCCGGCTTTCCTCCCCGCGGCGCCCCGCCACGCGGCCGGCCGCCCGCGCCGCCCGGCTGTCCGGGTCGGCCGCCCTTGCCGCCCGGCTTCCCGGGCCGGCCGCCCTTGCCGGCGAACCTGGCAGGCCCGTCGCCCTGCGAGCGCGCGCCGCCCGCAGCGTCAGGTTTTCCGAAGCTCTTCTTCCCGCCCCTGCGCTCCGGCCTGAAGCCCTCCTCGCGCTGCGATCCGGCGGAGGCGCCCCGTGCGTCCTTGCTACGGCCGGAGAAGGCAGTCTTGCCCGATGGCGCGCCACGCGGCGATCGGGCTTCCTCGCGCTCGCCACGCTCCCGGGGACGGCTCGTGGCGTTCTTCCCGGCAGAACCGCCGCTTGAAGCGCGATGTCCCCCCTCCCCGCCATGACCAAAGCCGTCGGCGCTGCGCGGCTTCGGCTTGCGCGGGCCGTCCTTGGCGACGGCGTTGTCGAACCGCGCGGCCTTGGACGCGGGGCGGCCGGCGCGCCCTGAACTCTTCCGTTCGGCGCGTTCGCGCGCCTTTTCGGCGGCCTCGGCCTGCTTCGGCCCAAGCGGCCGGGCGCCCGGCGCCATCCAGACGTTGGAGGACCGGTTGCGGCTCACCGGCCGGTGTTTCGGCCGGTCGTCCTTCTTCCGATCGTCGCGCCGCGTGTCGAGGCGCGCGAGCGCGCGCTCGCGCTTGTCCTCCGGTGATCGGTCGTCGCGCCGAGCGGGACGCTCCTTCTCCGGCCGTCCCTTTTCGGGAGCGGGCGCCGCCGGCTCGCCGCCGGCATCCTCGCGCTCGAAGACCGGGGCTTCGAAGTTCGCGCCGGACTCGGCGATCAGTCGCGGACCGAGCTGGTCGCGGAGCGTCCGGCCGCGGATTTCGCGCACCGCGCCCTCGGCGAGATCGGCAAGCTGGAAGGGGCCGTAGGAGATGCGGATCAGCCGGTTCACCTCCAGGCCGAGGGCACCGAGCACGTTCTTGATCTCGCGGTTCTTGCCCTCGCGGAGCCCCATCGTGATCCAGACGTTCGAACCCTGCGTCCGGTCGAGCGTCGCGTCGATGGCGCCATAGAGCACGCCGTCGACGGCGATCCCCTCCTTCAGCCTGTCGAGCGCGGCCTGATCGACGTCGCCATGCGCGCGCACGCGGTAGCGCCTGAGCCAGCCCGTCGCGGGCAGCTCGAGCACACGCGCCAGTCCGCCGTCGTTGGTCAGCAGCAACAGGCCTTCCGTGTTGATGTCCAGCCGGCCGACGGAGAGCACGCGCGGCAGGTCTGCAGGCAGGTTCTCGAAGACGGTCGGGCGGCCTTCCGGATCGCTGTTGGTCGTCACGAGGCCCGCCGGCTTGTAGTAGAGCCAGAGCCGGGTGCGCTCGATGCCGCGGATCGGCAGGCCGTCGACCTCGATCCGGTCGGCGAGCGTCGCCGTGAAGGCCGGCGTCGTCAGCACCGTGCCGTTGACGGCGATCCGGCCCTCCATGACCATGCGCTCGGCATCGCGGCGCGAAGCGACGCCGGCGCGCGCCAGGATCTTGGCGATCCGCTCCGGCGCACCCTGGACTTCCGCGCCGGCGGCCGGTTGCGCGTGTGGCCCTTGGCCTTCGGCCGGCTTCGTGCGCGGGCGACGGGGCTTGTCTGTCGGTGTCATTTGCGTTTGCCTGCCTTTTGCCGACGTCCTATCAGGTCGGGCGGAGAGGGTTAAGAGGAAAGATCACGGGCTTGCCTCGACCGAGCTTCATGGACATCGCGCTCTGCGAGGCGGAAGCGGCGGGCGCGCGCGGCGAGGTGCCGGTCGGCGCGGTGATCGTGCTCGACGGCAAGATCGTCGCCCGGCAGGGCAACCGCACGCGCCTGCTGAACGACGTGACCGAACATGCCGAGATCGGGGCGATCCGCGAGGCTGCGCGCCTGCTTGGAAGCGAGCGGCTGACGGGCGCCGACCTCTACGTCACGCTCGAACCCTGCACGATGTGCGCGGCGGCGATCTCCTTCGCCCGCATCCGCCGGCTCTATTTCGGCGCAGAGGACCCGAAGGGCGGCGCGGTCGTCAACGGCGTGCGCTTCTTCGGCTCACCCACATGCCACCATGCCCCCGAAATCTATGGCGGCATCGGCGAGGGCCGCGCCGCCGCGCTGCTTCGGACGTTCTTCGAGGATCGCCGGTAGAGCAAGACCCACGACAGCGCGCGGCCCCCATCGCGCTGCCTTTATCGGAGCCCCTCAGGTCCGAGCGGGATTACCAAGGCCACCAGCTCTTGCCGGACTTTTCCTTCTTGGCCGCGGCCGTGCGCTCGCGTTCCTTCTGCTTTTCCGGGGTCCCGAGTTCGTCGGTCGGGGCGGTCGGCGCCGGCTGGCGCAGCCCCTCCGGCGGATCGCTCAGGAAGCGCCGGTCGGCGTAGCTGTGGTTCTCGACGTTGAGCGCCTGGCGAAACTGCTTGGTCTGCGCATCCGAGACGCTGCTGTGGCCGCCGGTATCGAAGGCGCGCGGCGATTCGCCGAGCTGGATGTTCCGATGGATGCCGTTCTGCTCGTTGACTTCCGCGACGAGACGGTTGCGCGTCTCCTCCGGAGATTCCGGCCAATTCTGGTTACCCTTGCTCGCCACGCTTTGCTCGGGCGGCGGCAGGACGCTCCCCTCGCCCTTCGGCGGCTGGACGATCCCCGGACGGGGCTGGTAGGTGATGTCGGCGGCCTTGTTCTTCGGCAGCGAGATCACGTTGCCGAGGTCGTCGGCAAGGTGGCCCATCTGGCTCTTGTCGGTGCCGTAGGTCGGATCGCCGAGGCAGCCGGAAAGCGCCACGCCGGCGACCACCAGCGCCAGGGCGCTCGCTGCATGTCGAAGCTTCGCAGTCATTTCCATACGATCTTTCCCGCCCCCGCCGGCCAATCCAGGCGTCGACATTCGCTGCTGGCCGACAATTCCGGCCATTTGTTGACACGCTTCTAGCGGAACGCGGCAATCCCCGCAATCATCGCGCGGCCGCCACTCACAGGCGACCGAGCGCCCGCAATTCACGAAGCGCGGCGGCGTCGCGCGCCGAGACGTCCGGAAACTCCGGATCGGAGCCGACGTCGTCGGTGATCTGCCAGGAGCGCGCGCACTTGCGTCCCTCGGCAAGCGCCGGAACGACGGCGACCGCCGGGACGTCGTCGAGCCGGAAGGCATCCGCCGGCGCTGCGTCGGAGCGGATCGTGATGCCGGAGGTGATGCAGATCTCGGCGAAATCCGTCCCTTCCAGGGCGGCGCGGAGCTCCGGATCGGTGACGTGCACGACCGGTGCGGCCTCGAGCGACGAGCCGATGCGCTTCTCCCGCCGCTCGACCTCCAGCGCGCCGGTGACGACGCGCCGCACGGTGCGGATCTTCCGCCATTTCGCCGCGAGCGCGTCGTCCCGCCAGCCTTCGGGCAGGTCGGGGAACTGCTGAAGATGGACCGAGACAGCCTGCGGGTCCCGCGACAGCCAGGCCTCCTCCATGGTGAAGGGCAACATCGGCGCGAGCCACGTGACGAGGCAGTCGAAGAGCGTGCGGATCACCTGCAGCGCCGCCTTGCGGCGGACGCTCGACGGGGCGTCGCAATAGAGCGCGTCCTTGCGCACGTCGAAATAGAAGGCCGAAAGCTCGATATTGGCGAAATCGATCAGCGCACGCGAGATGCGCTTGAAGTCGAAGGCATCGTACCCCTGGCGCACCAGCCCGTCGAGCTCGGAGAGCCGGTGCAGCATCAGCCGCTCGAGCTCCGGCATCTCGGCAAGCGGCACGTCCTCACCCTCGTCATGGGCGAGCGTCCCGAGCATCCAGCGCACGGTGTTCCTGAGCTTGCGGTAGGCGTCGATGTTGGTCTGGATGATCGCCTTGCCGAGACGCTGGTCCTCGCCGTAATCCGTCGTCATCACCCAGAGCCGCAGGATATCGGCGCCCGACTGGGCCATCACCTCCTGCGGGGTCACGACGTTGCCGCGCGACTTCGACATCTTCTCGCCCTTCTCGTCCATGGTGAAGCCATGGGTGACGAGGGTGTCGTAGGGGGCACGGCCGCGCGTGGCGCAGCTTTCCAGAAGCGAGGAATGGAACCAGCCGCGATGCTGGTCGGAGCCTTCGAGATAGACGTCGGCCGGCCATTTCAGGTCGGGGCGGTCTTCCAGCGTGAAGGTGTGCGTCGAGCCGGAATCGAACCAGACGTCGAGGATGTCCATGACCTGGCGCCATTCCGCCGGATCATGGTCGTTGCCGAGGAAGCGCTCCTTGGCGCCTTCGGCGAACCAGGCGTCAGCGCCCTCCTTTTCGAAGGCCTTGAGGATGCGCGCATTCACCGCCTCGTCCTTGAGCACGTTGCCGTCGGCATCGGCGAAGATGCAGATCGGCACGCCCCAGGCACGCTGGCGGGAGAGAACCCAGTCCGGCCGGTCCTCGATCATGCCGCGGAGGCGGTTCTGCCCGGCCGCGGGCACAAAGCGCGTCGCGTCGATGGCGGCAAGGGCGCGGTTGCGCAGGGTGTCCGGTCGGGCCCCGATCTCCCCCCTTGCGGGGGAGATCTCACCGGAGGTGACAGAGGGGGGTGTTGCAGCCTCTCGACCCGCACCACCATCCGCGTTTGCCGCACCGCCCTCACCCCCCACTGCCCAGCCGGGCATCTCCCCCGCAAGGGGGGAGATCGGCGAGCTGCCAAGCCCATAGCCGCCGAGATCCTTGTCCATATAGACGAACCACTGGGGCGTGTTGCGGAAGATCACCGGCTTCTTCGAGCGCCAGGAATGCGGATAGGTGTGCTTCAGCCGGCCGCGGGCGAAGAGCGTGTTCGTCTTGATCAGGGCCTCGATCACGCGCTTGTTGGCGTCGCCCTTCTTGCCCTTGTCGTCGAGGACGCGGGCGGCCCCCTCCGGCGCATCCGGGCCGAAGCCCGGTGCATCCTTTGTATAGAAGCCGTCGTCGTCGACGGTGAACGGGATCTGCGTCGGGATCCCCCGCGCCTCCAGATCGCGCGCGTGGTCCATCCACACGTCGAAGTCCTCGCGCCCGTGGCCGGGCGCCGTGTGCACGAAGCCCGTGCCGGCGTCGTCGGTGACGTGGTCGCCGGGAAGAAGCGGCACGGGGAAGCCATACGGCACGGCGCTACCCAAGCCCCCCTCCGGCCGCTGCGCGGCCACCTCCCCCGCAAGGGGGGAGGATGGGTGCCAGCCGGCGAGCGGGTGGGCGCAAACGATCGTTGAAATCTCGTCGGAAGGAACGTCGCGCAGGCGCTTGTATCCAAGCTTCGCCTTGGCGAAAGCTTCCTCCGCCAGCGCATCTGCGAAGATCAGCTTCTCGCCAGCCTGCGGCCCGAAGTCGTTCTCGGCTGCAGTCACTTCATAGAGGCCATAGGCGATGCGCGGAGAATAGGAGATCGCGCGGTTGCCGGGGATCGTCCAAGGCGTCGTCGTCCAGATGACGACGGCGCTGCCACGCAGCGTGTCCGGCCCCGAGACCGCCGGGAACTTCACCCAGATCGTGTCGCTCTCGTAGTCCTGGTACTCGACCTCGGCCTCGGCGAGCGCGGTCTTCTCCACGACGCTCCACATGATCGGCTTGGAGCCGCGGTAGAGCTGGCCGGACATCGCGAACTTGAGGAGTTCGCCGGCGATGCGGGCCTCGGCGTGGAAGGCCATGGTCGTGTAGGGGTGCTTGAAGTCGCCCTCGATGCCGAGGCGCTGGAACTCCGCGGTCTGGATGGTGATCCAGTGCTGCGCGAACTCTCGGCACTCCTGGCGGAACTCGTTGATCGGCACTTCGTCCTTGTTGCGGCCCTTGGCGCGGTACTGCTCCTCGATCTTCCACTCGATCGGCAGGCCGTGGCAGTCCCAGCCGGGCACGTAGTTGGAATCGTAGCCGCGCATCTGGAAGGAGCGCGTGATGACGTCCTTCAGGATCTTGTTCAGCGCGTGGCCGATGTGGATGTTGCCGTTGGCATAGGGTGGGCCGTCGTGGAGGACGTATTTCGTCCGGCCGGCGGCGTCCTCGCGCAGCTTCTTGTAAAGGTCCATCTCCTGCCAGCGGGCGACGAGTTCCGGCTCCTTCTTCGGCAGGCCGGCGCGCATCGGGAACTCGGTCTCGGGCAGGTAGAGGGTCTTCGAATAGTCGATCTTTTCGGCGGTATCGGTCATGGTTTCGCCAGGGGTTGGCGCGCCGGGCGCGCGTGGCTTGATCTGTCGTGACGGAAATGGCGCGTCGGACATGCGCCGGTCGCTCCCGGACCTTCCCGGCGCTGGCCGAGCGCGCGCGGAAGGCCGGGCCGGTAATTCGCCGATCGAGGGCGGGGCGCGATCCTGTCATATCGCGGCGTTCCTTAGACAGTTTTGGACCTGATGAAAAGGCCGCCGCGCCCTGCGGCTAGAAACACAGGCCCTGATCGAGCGGCGAGAGCGGCCGCACGCCGGAAAGCAGCGCCCGCGCCTCCGCCTCGTCGGCCTTCATCTGCGCCACAAGCGCGTCGAGGCCGGCGAACTTCGCCTCGTCGCGCAGATGACCGAAGAAGGAGACGCTGCAGGTCTCGCCGTAGAGGTCGCCGGAGAAATCGAAGACGTAGGTCTCCAGAAGCGCTGCCCCGTCGGCATCGACGGTCGGGCGATAGCCGTAGCTCGCAACGCCGTCATGAAGCGTGCCGTCGGCGCGGCGCAGGCGCACCGCATAGATGCCGGGCCTGAGGCCGAATTCGGGTGGCAGCGTCATGTTCGCCGTCGGATAGCCGCGGGTGCGGCCGAGCTTCTTGCCCGCCTCCACAGCCGCCTCGACCGTGAAGCGGTAGCCGAGCAGGCCGGCTGCAGCCACGACATCGCCCGCGCCAAGTGCGGCGCGGATGCGGCTCGAGGAGACGACCCCTCCGTTCTCGTCGCGATAGGCGTCCATCAGCGTGACGCCGAAGCGATGGCGCTCGCCGGCCGCCACCAGGAAAGCCGGGCCACCCTCGCGGTCGTGGCCGAAATGGAAGTCGAAGCCGGTGACGATATGGGCGGCGCCGAGCTGCTCGCAGAGCACATGCGTGACGAAGACCTCCGCCGAGTTCTCCGAAAAGGCGCGGGTGAAGGGCTGCTCGACCACGGCATGGAAGCCGAGGAGGCCGAGGATGCGGGCGCGAAGCGGCGCCGGCGTCAGCCGGAAGACCGGCTCCCCGGGCCTAAACACCGTGCGCGGATGCGGCTCGAACGTCAGCACGCAGGCCGGCCGGCTCTCGGAGGCGGCAAGGGCGCGCGCCTTCTCCAGCACCCACTGGTGGCCGCGGTGCACGCCGTCGAAATTGCCGATCGCCACGACCGCGCCCCTCGGCGCGCCCGGTGGTCCGCCGCCAGGAGCGATGCGCGGGATCGGTGAGGTGCCGTGCTTCAGCAGGTCGGGCATCGGAGGGTCAGCTAGACAAGACGCTGCATCCAGAAGCGCGGCGCCACGCCCTGCTCGGCGAGGTAGGCTTCCAGCTTCCCGGCATCGATCGTGTCGCCGCCGGCGTAGTGCTTCGCGTGGATGCCGCCGCCGATATAGAGGATGTCGAGGCCGTAGTCCGCCGCACCCTTGACGTCCGTCAGGATGCTGTCGCCGATCGCGAGCGTACGTCGCTTGTCGACGTCGCCGACGAGCGCGCGGGCCGTTGCCATCGCCTCCTCGTAGATCGGACGGTGCGGCTTGCCGGAAATGCGCGTCTCGCCGCCGAGCTCGCGGTAGATCGTGGCGAGCGCGCCGGCGCAGGGCACGAGCCGGTGGCCGCGCTCCACGACGAGGTCAGGGTTGGCGCAGATCATCGGCAAGCCGCGGCCGCTCAGGCGTTCGAGCATGGCGCGATATTCTTCCGGGTGCTCCGTGTCGTCGTCGAAAAGCCCGGTGCAGAGCACCACCTCTGCCTCCGCTTCGGGAACCAGCTCGACGTCGATGCCGGCGACGAGCTCGCAATCGCGCTCCGGGCCGATCAGCACGACGCGCTTCGGGCCGTCGGCGATCAGGTGGCGCGTCACGTCGCCGGAGGTGACAATGCGGTCGAAGCTCTCGCGCGGCACGCCGATCGCATCGAGCTGCTCTGCGACGCTCTTCCAGGGCCGCGGCGAGTTGGTGATGAGGATCACCGTCTTGCCGGCGGCGCGTGCCGCGGCGAGCGCCGCACAGGCCTGCGGAAAGGAGCTTACGCCGTTGTGCACGACACCCCAGACGTCGCTCAGGATCACGTCGTAATCGGCGGTGATGTCGGCGAGGTGCCGGGTCTGCTTGAGCATCGGGTTCACGGGTTCCTGCGGGAGGGTTTGGCCTGCGGCGACGACATTGCGCAGACGCGGCGAGAATACAAGGCCCGGGGAGCCACAGTCCGAAGCCGACGTGGCATGGGAACGCTTTTCGCCGCGCCCGCCTTGACTCCCCTTCCGCCCGATCCTATTTCGGCGCCGCTAGCACTCTCCCTGGAGGAGTGCCAGCCAACCCGACGCGGGCCACGCCCGCATATGTCATTCGATCGAGGGTAAAGACAATGGCAACCACCAATTTCCGCCCGCTGCACGACCGCGTCGTGGTCCGCCGGGTCGAGTCCGAGGAGAAGACCAAGGGCGGCATCATCATTCCCGACACCGCGAAGGAGAAGCCGCAGGAAGGCGAGATCATCGCCGTCGGCTCGGGCGCGCGTGACGAGAGCGGCAAGATCGTTGCGCTCGACGTCAAGGCCGGTGACCGCGTGCTCTTCGGCAAGTGGTCGGGCACGGAAGTGAAGCTCAATGGCGAAGACCTTCTGATCATGAAGGAATCCGACATCATGGGCATCATCGGCTGAACCGAAAGCCCCTCATCCGCTCAAGCAATCATGTAAGGGCTCGAAGCCCGGGAGTTCATCGAAATGGCTGCTAAAGAAGTCAAGTTCGGCCGCACGGCCCGCGAGAAGATGCTGCACGGCGTCGAAGTGCTCGCCGATGCCGTGAAGGTCACCCTCGGCCCGAAGGGCCGCAACGTCGTGATCGACAAGTCGTTCGGCGCGCCGCGCATCACCAAGGACGGCGTCTCCGTCGCCAAGGAAATCGAGCTTGAGGACAAGTTCGAGAACATGGGCGCCCAGATGGTCCGCGAAGTCGCGTCGAAGACGAACGACATCGCCGGCGACGGCACGACGACCGCGACCGTTCTCGCCGCCTCGATCGTCCGCGAAGGCGCCAAGGCCGTTGCCGCCGGCATGAACCCGATGGACCTGAAGCGCGGCATCGACCTCGCCGTCAAGGACGTCGTCGCCCAGCTCGCCTCGAAGGCGAAGAAGATCTCCACCTCCGACGAAGTCGCGCAGGTCGGCACGATCTCCGCCAACGGCGAAGAGCAGGTCGGCAAGGACATCGCGGCTGCGATGCAGAAGGTCGGCAACGAGGGCGTGATCACGGTCGAGGAAGCCAAGACCGCCGAGACCGAACTCGAGGTCGTCGAGGGCATGCAGTTCGATCGCGGCTACCTGTCGCCCTACTTCGTGACGAACTCGGAGAAGATGGTCGCCGAGCTCGATGATCCGTATGTCCTTCTCCACGAGAAGAAGCTCTCCAACCTCCAGGCCATGCTGCCGGTCCTCGAGGCGGTCGTCCAGTCGGGCAAGCCGCTGCTGATCGTCGCCGAGGACGTCGAGGGCGAGGCTCTCGCGACGCTCGTCGTCAACAAGCTGCGTGGCGGCCTCAAGATCGCTGCCGTCAAGGCTCCGGGCTTCGGTGATCGCCGCAAGGCGATGCTCGAGGACATCGCGATCCTGACGGGCGGCCAGGTGATCTCCGAGGACATCGGCATCAAGCTCGAGAACGTCACGCTCGACATGCTCGGCCGTGCCAAGAAGGTCTCGATCACCAAGGAAAACACGACCGTCGTCGACGGCGCCGGCCAGAAGGCCGAGATCGAGGGCCGCGTCGCGCAGATCAAGGCGCAGATCGAGGAGACCACCTCGGACTACGACCGCGAGAAGCTGCAGGAGCGCCTCGCCAAGCTCGCGGGCGGCGTCGCCGTCATCCGCGTCGGCGGCTCGACGGAAATCGAGGTGAAGGAGAAGAAGGACCGCATCGACGATGCGCTGAACGCGACCCGCGCGGCCGTCCAGGAAGGCATCGTCCCGGGTGGCGGCGTCGCGCTGCTGCGCGCCTCGGCCAACCTCAACGTCAAGGGCGTCAACCCCGATCAGGACGCGGGCATCAACATCGTCCGCCGCGCCCTGCAGGCTCCGGCCCGTCAGATCGCTGCCAATGCGGGCGATGAGGCTTCGATCGTCGTCGGCAAGATCCTCGAGAAGAACGAGGACAACTTCGGCTACAACGCCCAGACCGGCGAGTATGGCGACATGATCGCCATGGGTATCGTCGATCCGGTCAAGGTGGTGCGCACGGCGCTGCAGGATGCGGCCTCGGTCGCGGGCCTGCTCGTCACCACCGAAGCGATGATTGCCGAGCTTCCGAAGAAGGATAGCCCGTCCGCCGGCGGCATGCCCGACATGGGCGGCATGGGCATGATGTAAGAACGCTTCCAGCGTTCTGAAATCAGGCTCATTCGTCCTCGCCCATGAATCCGAGATGCCTGAAGGCGGCAAGCGCCTTCAGGTGGCGGCATGGGCATGATGTAAGAACGCTTTCTGCCTTCCGGCAGAAGCGTCTTCGACGATCCAATCAAGGGGCGGCCTTCGGGCCGCCCCTTTTCGTTCTCAAGACTTAGCGCATATAGCCTCGCCGCCCGCGCGTGACGCGTGTTAACCTAATATTAGCCATGACGTTGAAAATACGCGCAGGCCGTGTATGCCTTATCTCGCCGCCAGGCTGACTGAAGACCAGAATTCCGGACTTCCCATGCATTTCACGGCTCTGATCCACTCCGGAACATCATCGACCGCCCCAATCCCGGGTTGTCCCGAAAGAGGACGGACCGAATGTCCCGCCTTCGGACGGGCGCGCGGAGAGCCGGCTTCGGATGCGGGTCGCCGGAAGAGCAAGCCCCGTCACTCCCGGAGGAGCGCCTCATGCCTCTCGCCAGCGAAATCGAGCTTCCCGGCATCCACGGCGCCTACGGGATGAGGGAGTTCTGCGCGAGCGATCCCTGGCACGGCAGCCTCGATACGGGGTTGCTCAGGATCGGCACCATGACGCGCCATATCCTGCAGCTCGCCGGCGGCGCCGATCAGGGACTCCTGTCGCTGATCCAGTGCTTCGACATCACCGACCGGCGGCGGCTGATCGACCAGTTCGAGCAGGCAGCGACCACACCCACGAGCTTCAGCTTCTCGACCGCCGTCGCCGCCGGCCCGCGCACGGGCCAGGCGATTTTCTGCATCGGGCGGTCCTTTGGCCATGGCGGGCAGGAGGCCGGCGCCCTGTCGGGCGTCTTCATCTTTCCGCACCTGTAGCCCGACGAGCCGCGCCGCTACCGCGGCGGGATGTTCAGCCCTTTCTGCGACGCCGGGCGTGCTTCGCAACGGCCGACCCAGTCCATCGTCCGCGGAAAGGCGTCGAGGCCGAGGATTTCGTCCGCTTCATAACTCGCGCTCAACGCGCGCACCCAGGGAAACGTCGCGATGTCGGCGATCGTATAGACGTCGCCCATGATCCAGTCGCGGCCTTGCAGCCGCCCTTCCAGCACACCGAGCAGCCTTCGCGTCTCCTTCGCATAGCGCTTTTTCGGATAGCTGCCGGCATCCTTGTCTCCGGAAAGCCTGTGGAAGTGGCCGAACTGGCCGAACATGGGGCCGATGCCGGCGACCTGGAAAGCAAGCCACTCGATCGTCTCGAGCCTCGCGGAGGCCTTTGCCGGCATCAGGCGGCCGGTCTTCTCCGCGAGGTGGATCAGGATCGCGGCGGATTCGAACAGGCCGATCGGCTCGCCGTCGGGGCCGTCCGGGTCGATGATCGCCGGGATCTTGCCGTTCGGATTGAGGCTCAGGAACTCCGGCGTCTTCTGGTCGTCGTCCGCCAGACTGACACGATGGGCCTCGTAGGGAAGGCCGAGCTCCTCCAGCGCGATCGATATCTTCACCCCGTTCGGCGTCGGAAAGGAATAAAGTTGTATGACGTCGGGCTTGGAGGCCGGCCAGCGTTTGGTTATTGGAAATGCGGACAAATTGGCCATAGGCGAATGCTCCCTTGATGCGTCCCGATCGTCCCTGCGTGGGGACGGTTCCCGACAGCACATAGGACGCAAGGGCGCGCCAAGAAGCGCCGACATCGACGAAAGACGCCCGGAGCCCCGACGGCCTCGGCAGCAGGAGAATCGAAAATGACGACGAGGACGGAAACCGACACTTTCGGCGCGATCGAGGTCGCGAGCGACCGCTACTGGGGCGCCCAGAGCGAGCGCTCGCTGTCGAACTTCCGCATCGGCGGCGAGCGCATGCCGCTGCCGCTCGTCCACGCGCTGGGCATCGTCAAGAAGGCGGCAGCGACGGTCAACAGGAAGCTCGGCAAGCTCGACCCCACTCTCGCCGACGCCATCGTCACGGCGGCCGAAGAGGTGATCGAGGGCAAGCTCGACGACCACTTCCCGCTCGTCGTCTGGCAGACGGGATCGGGCACGCAGTCGAACATGAACGCCAACGAGGTGATTTCGAATCGCGCCATCGAGCTCCTCGGCGGCACGATGGGCTCGAAGAAGCCGGTCCATCCGAACGACCACGTCAACATGAGCCAGTCGTCGAACGACACCTTCCCGACGGCGATGCACATCGCCGCGGCGATGGACGCCGTCAACCGGCTCATGCCGGCGATCGACCACCTCCATGCGGCGCTCGCCGCCAAGTCGGACGAATGGAAGGACATCGTCAAGATCGGCCGCACGCATACGCAGGACGCGACGCCGCTCACGCTCGGCCAGGAATTCTCCGGCTATGCGACAGCGCTCGAACTCGGCAAGGCGCGGCTCGGGAAGGCGCTGGAGGACGTCTACGCGCTGGCGCAGGGCGGCACGGCCGTCGGCACCGGGCTCAACGCACCGGTCGGCTTCGACCGGGACTTCGCGGCGGCCGTCGCCGAGATCACCGGCCTGCCCTTCCGTACGGCCTGCAACAAGTTCGAGGCGCTCGCCTCGCACGGGGCGCTCGCCAATTTCCACGGTTCGCTCAATGCGCTCGCCGCCGACCTCTTCAAGATCGGCAACGACATCCGCTTCCTCGGCTCCGGCCCGCGCTCCGGCCTCGGCGAGCTCTCCCTGCCGGAGAACGAGCCGGGCTCGTCCATCATGCCCGGCAAGGTCAACCCGACGCAGGCCGAGGCGCTGACCATGGTCGCGACGCAGATCATGGGCAACCAGACCACCGTCTCGATCGCCGCCTCGCAGGGCCAGTTCGAGCTCAACGTCTTCAAGCCGGTGATCGCCTATAACGTGCTCCAGTCGATCCGGATCGCCGCCGACGCGATGGTCTCCTTCGCCGACAACTGCGTCTCGGGCATCGTCGCCAACGAGGGCCACATCAAGGAGCTGATGGAGCGCTCCCTGATGCTGGTCACGGCGCTTGCTCCGACCATCGGCTACGACAATGCCGCGAAGATCGCCAAGACCGCGCACAAGAACGGCACCACGCTCAAGGAGGAAGCGGTGAAGAGCGGCCATGTGACGGCGGAGGAATACGACCGGCTCGTGCGGCCGGAGGCGATGACCAGCCCGAAGTGAGGTCATCGCATTCGGCGTCGGCTCGTGTTCAAGTGAACGCTGAAAGAGCGGCGTTCACTTTCCGGCTACGCTGCGTCGCCGAGGCGGCGGCTATGCCGGCAGGCCGATTTCTGGGATGACGGGGGCCTCGAAACAGGGACCGGCATCCATGCCCAGCAACACGCTTCTCCTCGTCGCGCGCATCTTCCTCGCCGCGCTCTTCATCGTCTCCGGCTATGGCAAGTTCGTCGGCGGCCCTGCCAACTTCGCCGGCTACCTCGTCCAGCACGGCTTTCCGGCCCCCCTCTTCTTCGCCTGGGCAACGACGGCGCTCGAGTTGCTCGGCGGTCTGGCGATCCTCGTCGGCCTCGCCACGCGGCCCGTCGCGATCGCGCTGATGCTCTTCTGCTTCGGCACCGCCGCCGTCGCGCATCTCGACCTCGGCGATCCGACGCAGCTCCTGAAGAACATCGGCATCGCCGGCGGCTTCCTGCTTCTCGCCGCCACCGGGCCCGGCTCGATCTCGCTCGACGCCCGCCTTCTCGGCCGCGGACCCGCGCGGACGTCGCTGGCCTGAGAATGCGCACTGAGCCACCTCGCTCTCCTCCGTCGTCCCTGCGCTCGTCACAGGGACCCATTCCTATCCGCTGCCTTTTCGGGGACACGCTCGACGAGTCCCCCATGAGGAAAGCGGAACGGTGTGGATTTCTGTGACAAGCACAGAAATGACGGAGGAGGATGAGCCGCCGGCCGCGAGGCGCCATCGCCTGCCGGTATGAGCGATCAGACCGACGCCACCGCCTGCAAAATCCGCGCCACCGCCGGGTGGCCCTCGTGCTCGGCCTTGCGGGCCCTGACGAGACAGGCCTGCGAGCGCAGGATGACGCCGTCGGCAAGCACCTTCAGGTGGTTCGCCTTCAGGGTCGACCCCGTCGAGGTGATGTCGACGATGATGTCGGCGGAGCCGGAGGCGGGTGCGCCTTCCGTTGCGCCGAGGCTCTCGACGATCCGGTAGAGCTGGATGCCGTGGGTCGCCGAGAAGAAGGTCTGGGTCAGGCGCCAGTATTTCGTCGCGATCGCCAGCCGGCGGCCGTGGCGGGCGCGGAAATCGGCCGCGACATCGCCGAGGTCGGCCATCGTCTCGACGTCGAGCCAGACGTCCGGCACCGCGACCACGACATCGGCCCGGCCGAAGCCGAGGCCCGCGCAAATCTCGACGCGGGCGTCCGCGTCCGCCAGCCCCTCGCGGATCAGGTCCTCTCCGGTGATGCCGAAATCGACGCCGCCGGAACCGAGCTCGCGGGCGATCTCGGAGGCAGACAGGAAGGCGATCTCGATGTCGTCGATGCCCTCGACGCGGCCGCGATAGGAGCGGTCGGTGCCGATCTGCGCGACCCGGAAGCCCGCTCTCTCGAAGACCGCCAGAGCCTCGTCCTTCATCCTGCCCTTCGACGGCAAGGCCACGGTCACGCTCATGCCGGCCTCCCCGCAGCCTCGATCCGGTCGAGCCAGAGCGAGAAGCCGACGGCCGGGATCGGCCCCTTTGCGCCGAGGAGCGTCAGCAGCCTGTCATAGCGCCCGCCGCCGGCAAGCACCGGCCCGCCGCGCGTCGAGACCTCGAAGACGAGGCCGGTATAATAGTCGAGCGGGCGGCCGAAGGCGGCGCGGTAGCGCATGCGGGCGATGTCTAGGGCGCGCTTCTCGAGCGCGGCGACGCGCGCGCCGAAGGCGGCGACCGCTTCGCCGAGGACGAGGCCCGCCGCATCCGCAAAGCCGGCGAGCGCCGCCGGCGCCTCGCCGAGCGGCACCTCGAGCGCCAGGAACTCCTCAAGCACGGCCGAAGCCTTCGGATCGAGCCGCGTGCGGGCGAGATCGGCCTTCTCCTTCAGCCGCCGGGCGATCTCGAGCGGAGTGCGTCCGGCCTTGGTGGAATAGCCGGTATCGATCATCGTCTGCGCGATATAATGGGCAAGCTCCGCCTCCCTGCCCGTCGCCAGCAGGCTGGCGACGGCGCCGTCAAGGCCGGTTTCAGGATACGGCCGGGAGAGACGGTCGAGCATGCCCTTCAGCGCCAACGGATTGCCGAAGGCGTGGATCAGCCGCTTCTGCCAGCCGGCGGGCAGGCCGAGGGCGGCGACCACGGCCTCGAAGACCGCCTGGTCGCCAACCGTCACCGACAGCGGCGCTTCCGGAAGAAGGCCGGAAAGCACGGCGACCGCATCGGCGATCGCCCGCGCGTCGGCTGTGCCATGATCCGCCTCGCCGAGGTCCTCGAGTCCGGCCTGGTGGAACTCGCTCGGACCATCGCGGCGCTGGCGGAAGACCGGCCCGAGATAAGAGTAGCGCCGCGGCGTGCCGGCCGCCGTCGCGATGTGCGCGCGGCAGACGGGGATGGTGAATTCCGGCCTCAGGCAGAGGCTCGCGCCGGTCTCGCTCTCGGTCATGAAGATCCGCCGCCGCAGGTCCTCGCCCGCCGTGTCGAGGAAGGGCTCGGCGGGCTGGATCATCGGCACCGTAATGGTCTCGGTGCCGCACGCGGCCAGCGCGGACTGAAGCGTCTCGGCAAAATTCGGCAGGGCCAGAAGAGGCATAAGAAAGGCTGATCCGTCGGCGTCGTCGTTTTATCGGAAGACAGACGTCATCCGGTGCGCAGCCAGCCTATAACGTACGCGGTCACGTTTGGACAATCGCATGCAGAGAAGAAGGGAGAAGAGTGGAATCGCTAGATGCGATGCTCAAACTTCAACCCGAGCCAGATCGCCGCCACGATCACGA
This sequence comes from Pararhizobium sp., assembly GCA_051960215.1. Classification (GTDB taxonomy): domain Bacteria; phylum Pseudomonadota; class Alphaproteobacteria; order Rhizobiales; family Rhizobiaceae; genus Pararhizobium_B. The sequence goes on along the minus strand of JBQCEN010000080.1, from coordinate 5,468 downwards.
CCGGAAGAGCGGTGAAGGCCCATTGGTAAAGCGCCATATCGCTCATCGCAGTTTCTCCAGCGCCTCTCTTGCCAAGGAATGTAGTGCAAGGGCCATGAGACTCCAAGCGAGGAAGGTCATGAAAAGCCAGACCGCCGGCGCATGGACGCCCGTGCTGCCATAGAGCAATGTTGCGACAGGTCCCACGATCCCGACGGCCGCGAACGTCGTCGACAAGCGATCGAGCGCGCTGGCGATCAGCTTCTGCTTCTCATTGTGAATAAGGCGTGTCGCATCGTCCGCCATTCCCCCTCCACAAAACTCGTGTTGTAACGCATCACGAGTTTGTCTCTGCCCTCACCCGATCCGTCGCCTGCCGATCCTCGGTCTGCTGCGCCAGCATCTCGCGGACCTTGGCGACGTGTTCGCTTTCCGGCAGCGACACCTGCGCGAGGCGGCTTTCGCGCCAGGTCGCGTTGTCGGCGATATCGGCGGAGAGGTGCTTTCCCTCGATCAGGTCCTTGATCTGGACCTCACCCTTCGCGCGCTCGTCACCGCCCTGGATGATGGCGAGCGGTGCACCGCGGCGGTCGGCATATTTGAGCTGGTTGCCGAAATTCTTCGGGTTGCCCTGGTACATCTCGGCGCGGATGCCGGCGCCCCGAAGTTCCTGCGTGAAGCGCTGGTAGCGGCCGAGGCTTTCGGTGTCGCGGTCCATGACGCAGACGACGACCGGGGCGAGCACCTCGTCCTGCCCGAGCTTGCCGAGATTCTTCAAAGCGGTCATCAGGCGGGAGACGCCGATCGAGAAGCCGGTCGCCGGCACGTCCTGCCCCGTGAAGCGCTTGACCAGTCCGTCATACCGCCCGCCGCCGCCGACCGAGCCGAACCGAACGATCTCGCCCTTCTCGTTGGGGATTTCCGTCAGGAGTTCGGCCTCGAAGACCGGCCCGGTGTAATATTCAAGGCCGCGAACGCAGGAAGGATCGATCTTGATGCGTTTCTCGTCATATCCGGCAGCCCTGACTATTTGATAGATTTGAGAAAGCTCGGAAGTCCCCTGAAAAGCCGTCTTTTGCCAATCAAATCCTATGTGGAGCAGTTTGAGGGTATCGGCGTTCGTCTTGTTCTGCGCTCCATCCGCTCGCTCAAGCCACTGCGTCTTTAACGGAGTTTCGTTATCGACTTCGACCAATGAACTGTTCGACCAATCTACTAACTTGAAAACCGTCTCGATCTGCTCCTCAACGAGCCCCGCGCCCTTCGTGAAATCCCCGCTCTCGTCCTTCCGCCCTTCGCCGAGCAACTGCCGCACGCCTTCGACGCCGAACTTGTCGAGCTTGTCGATCGCCCGCAGCACCGTCAGCCGCGTCGCCGCGTATTCCTCGCCGCCGATGCCGATCGCCTCCATCACGCCGTCGAGGACCTTGCGGTTGTTCACCCGGATCACGTAGTCGCCGCGCTTGATGCCGAGGGCTTCCATCGTGTCGGCCATCATCATGCACATCTCGGCGTCGGCCTGGACGCCCGGCGCGCCGACGGTATCGGCGTCGAACTGCATGAACTGGCGGAAGCGGCCCGGCCCCGGCTTCTCGTTGCGGAAGACCCAGCCGGCCCGATAGGTGCGGTAGGGAAGCTGGATCTCGTTGAAGTTCTGGGCGACGTGGCGGGCGAGCGGCGCCGTCAGGTCGTAACGCAGGCTCATCCACTGCTCGTCGTCGTCCTGCAGCGAAAAGACGCCCTCGTTCGGCCGGTCCTGGTCGGGCAGGAACTTGCCGAGCGCGTCGGTATATTCAAATAGCGGCGTTTCGACCGGGTCGAAGCCGTAGCGCTCGTAGACTTTCCTGATCTTCGCCACCATCTCGTCGGTGGTGCGGATATCGGCAGGCGAGCGGTCGACGAAGCCGCGCGGCAGGCGGGCCTTCAGTTTCTGCGGTTTCTTCTTCTTTTCGCTCATGATGCGACGGTCCGATGGCTGAACGTGTTGCGGGCGGGAAGGTGACGGCTTGTTACCGGATGCGGCCGGGAGCGGCAAGACGACTTGCCGGATGCGCAGGCCGCAGGCTATCGTCCGCCGTCTGGTGCTCGGGAACTCCGTGGAAGTCGGAGACGTGCCCAACGCTGTGACGGGGACGGCCCGCGCTTCATGCCACTGGGAAACCGGGAAGGCGCGCGGTGCCGGACGATCCGGAGTCAGAAGACCGGCCAGACGAGATCGAGGCGCTCCCGCGCGGACGGCGGGGGCGCTCGCCGTCAGCGTTGTTGGGAGCAAATGATGCTGGACCCCATTGTGTGCGCTTGTGCGCCTGCCGCCGCATTCGACGAAGCCGAACGGGCCGGCGTCTACCGCGCCATCGAGACGCGGCGCGACGTGCGCAACGAGTTCCTGCCGGCGCCCCTGCCCGACGATCTCGTCAAGCGGCTGCTTCAGGCGGCACATCGGGCGCCCTCCGTCGGTTTCATGCAGCCCTGGAACTTCCTTCTGATCCGCGAAGAAGCGCGTCGCCGGCAGGTCCACGCCCTGTTCGAGGCGGCGAATGCCGAGGCGGCCGCCCTGTTCCCCGACGAGAAGCAGGCGGCCTACCGGGCGCTGAAGCTCGAAGGCATCCTTGCCGCGCCGCTCAACATCTGCATCACCTGCGACCGCTCGCGCGGCGGACGCGTCGTGCTCGGGCGCACCCACAATCCAGAGATGGACCTCTATTCCACGGTCTGCGCGGTGCAGAACCTCTGGCTCGCCGCGCGCGCCGAGGGCGTCGGCGTTGGCTGGGTCAGCATCTATCACGCGGATCAGCTGAAGGCGCTGCTCGGCATTCCGGAGCCCGTCGCGATCGTCGCCTATCTCTGCGTCGGCTATGTCGACCGGCTCTATCTGGAGCCGGAACTCGCCGTGAAAGGCTGGCGCCAGCGCCTGCCGCTGGAGGACCTGGTCTACGAGGAAGCGTGGGGCGGAGTGTAACCGCTAGGCGGCCGATGGCCGGCGCGTGGTCACGTCTCCTCGCCCGGCAAGAAGACCATCGATCGAAATATCCTCGTCAAGTCCATCCCAATGAAGCCCGTATGGGCTGATCTCGACATCGGACCGCTCGGCGGCCGACGCAGCCAGAAGACGCGGGAACCATGCGAGCGGCACGCCGATGGTGCGGCCGTCGTCGAGCGACACCCACATCGAGTTCTCGTCAAACCGCACCTCAGTTGCCGAAATGCTCATTCCAGGCCTCTTCAATTTCAGAACGGCGCTCTGCGATGAGTTCAAGAATAGCGCGAAGCTCCCTCGCGCTGAAGCCATTGCTTTTTGCGACGGTGGCGGGATTCGCGAGCCATATCTTCGCTTCCTTGCCTGCCGCTCTGGCGTGGATGTGCATCGGCTCCCGAGGGTTGCCCTCGTTCGAGTAGAAGAAGAGCTTCAGAGCACCATGCCGAATAACGACCGGCATCGCTATGCCGGCCGCCTGAACGCCGTCCGCTCCGCCTCCACCTCCTCACGCCGAAAGCAGCCTTCGAGGTGGTCGTTGACGAGGCCCATGGCCTGCATGAAGGCATAGAGGGTTGTCGGGCCGACGAAGGTCCAGCCGCGCTTCTTCAGGTCCTTCGAGATGCGTTTCGAGACCTCGGTGGTCGGGTTGGCGACGAGATGGGCATGGTCGACGACCGCCGGGCGCTCCTTCTGGCCGGGCTCATGGCTCCAGAAATAGGCGGCGAGCGAGCCGAATTCGGCGCGCATTTCCATGGCGCGCGCGGCGTTGTTGATCGTCGAGACGATCTTGCCGCGGTGGCGGACGATGCCGGGATCGGCAAGCAGACGGGCGATGTCGGCCTCGCCGAAGCGGGCGACCTTCTCGAAATTGAAGCCGGCGAAGGCGGCGCGAAAATTCTCGCGCTTCCGGAGGATCGTCAGCCAGGAGAGGCCGGACTGGAAGCCTTCGAGGCAGATCTTCTCGAAGAGGCGGACATCATCGGCCATCGGCCGGCCCCACTCGGTGTCGTGATAGGCGGTGTATTCCGGAATGTCGGCGTGCCAGGAGCAGCGCGCGCGCCCGTCCGGGCCTTCGAGCAACCCGTCCGCCATGGTTCAATCTCCCCTCCGGTTCCGTTCGACTCTTAAGGACGCGTTCACCGCGTTCGTCAATCCGGCGATAACCCTACTTCGAGCTTTAGCCGGCAAAGGGGGCTGTCCAAAAGCGGGATTCATCTTTCGGTTGGGTCTTCCCGCCACGATTGCGCCCGATCGCCGCCACATTCGCGCGGCGCCCGCGCTTCCGTGAAAAGGGCTCGCACAGCGATGTCTACCAAAGCCGTCTTCCTCGCCGCCGCACTTTCGGCGGCCCTCGCCTCGCCGGCCTTCGCCGGCGACCGTTATGCCGCGCGCCCGCCGGTCGTGCTCAGCCCGGACCTGACGGCCCCCTGGGTGATGCAGTTGCAGGGACGACGCACCGCAGAACGCTATGCGGCGCGCTATCCGCGCTACGTCGTGCGCGAGCAGCCGGGCGCCGTCTTCTACGGTCGGCAGCCGCAGGCCGGACGACGACTGCCGGTGACGAGCCGCGAGCAACTCGCCGCGGTTATGCACGCTTCGCCCGCCCAGCTCGTGGCGATCCCGCGCGGCGAAGACCCGCGCCACATGCGCATGGACCCGATCTACCTGCCGCGCACCGTCGCCTATCAGACGACGGAAGCGCCGGGGACGATCGTCATCGATACGAAGAGGAAGTTTCTCTTCCTCGTCCTCGGCCACGGCGTCGCGCGGCGCTACGGCGTCGGCGTCGGCAAGCCCGGCTTCGGCTGGACCGGCACGCACCGCATCACCCGCAAGGCGGAATGGCCGGACTGGACGCCGCCCCGCGAGATGATCAGCCGCGAGGCGGCGAAGGGGCACTACCTGCCCGTCCACATGGAGGGCGGTCCGGCAAACCCGCTCGGCGCGCGCGCCCTCTATCTCGGCTCGACGCTCTACCGCATCCACGGTACGAACGCGCCCTGGACGATCGGCCACAACGTCTCGTCCGGCTGCATCCGCATGCGCAACGAGGACGTGCTCGACCTCTACGACCGGGTGCCGGTCGGCACCAAGGTCATCGTCAGGTAGAGCCGGAGCAGCGGAGGCGGGCGCAATCGTTGCGCCGGCCGCCCGATCAGTCAATTCTGCATCCCGTAGGGGCCATTGGAGAGGGGAAGACCCATGACGATCCTCAACCGCCTGGCGCTTGCCGCCAGCGCCATCGCCGCGTGCCTGTTCGTCGCCGGCGGCGCCTCGGCATCGCCGGCCCATCCGGACGTGCGCACGCCGCATGTCAGCCACGTGACGGCGCGCGAGCCGGCGCCGAAGTTCCGCCGCGCCAAGGTGCGGCTGACGACGAACGAGCGGCCGGGCACCGTCATCGTCAACACCAACACCAAGTATCTCTACCTCGTGCAGCCGGGCAACCGCGCGATCCGCTACGGCGTCGGCGTCGGCCGGGAGGGCTTCGGCTGGTCGGGCATCATGCATG
>JBQCEN010000079.1:0-2761 GCA_051960215.1 Pararhizobium sp. | reverse complement strand
CGTGAGACGGTTGGCGCGCCCGTCCTTGACGAAGAGCTGCTTGCCGAGCCGTTCCTCCAGCCGCCGCATCTGCATCGACACGGCCGACTGCGTCTTGTGCACCCTGTCGGCCGCTCGCGTGAAGCTGCCGGCGTCAACAATCGCGACGAAGGTCTGCAACTGGTCGATGTCCAGCGGATTGCTCACGTCAGGTCCTCGCATCAACGTCGATGATGCTTGAGATTAAAAACATTCGTTGGACCGATCAATCATGAATCGCGAAACTGCCTTCGTCACCTGAATGTAAGGGTGCCAACCGGGGGGCCCGCGCCGCGGGAGCGGCATGGCTGTGGTTGTCGCGGCCGAAGAGATGACGGAGCAACGCCATGAGCCTGTTCGAAGATGGCATCGACCTCGACATTGCCCGGCCGGGATCCCCGCGCCGGCTGGCCGGCGTGACTGCCGCGATCCGTTCGATCCTGCGCGCGATCAGGAACCGCGGCGAAATCCAGCTTCTGGAGGAGTTCACGGATGCCCAGCTTGCCGATATCGGCCTGACGCGCGCCGATGTCCGCGCTTCACTTGCAGGTGGCCTCTTCGACGACCCGTCGGGATACCTGACGGCGCAAGCCCGCTACCGCCGACCGGTCATCCGCAGCAGCTAGGCCTAAGCTCAAGCTGCCTGGCCCGGAGGCGGCTGCAGCGGGCATGATGCCCTCGCAAGGTGTCGTGCGATCATTCGACGAAGCATGTGATCGCGCCGGCACCGGGCGCTATCCGCTCTGAACCGCGACGAGGCTGCCGGCAACGGCGCAACCACTGTGCGCGCGCGGCTCGACCAGAGCATGGCCAAGTGCCCTGTCCGGTCAGAACCACGGCTCCTCGTAGAAACCTGATCCTGACTGTTCTCGATTGTGGGCCTCGACGCTGTGTCGCTCTCGAGGCAACATACTTGCCACGTAGATCATATCATTGATGACGTGCTCGCCTCACCAGCGGCCGCCGGGACGCGGCCGCTCCTTGAGAACCTTCCGCGTCGGGGGAAGACGCCGGCAATGCACCGAGGCGCCACGTGGTGGAGCGCGCCTTCGCGGGATAGGGAAGACAGGGGGCGGTCCGCCTGCGAACGATTGAGCCGGCGGATCGCGGCTGCGGGATGCGGTGGGCCAAGCGAGTCTGAGCTCCGGCCGTCGGGCGTTCGTCTGCCGGAGAGGTCGGCGGTCGCCCGGCCGCGGCCGGGACCCTGTGCGGTGGCAAACGCGGCCCGGCCTTTTGCTGACTCATTCTTTGCCTGGCCGGCTTGGCGCGAGGAGCCTCAAAAAGACAAAGCCCGCCAGGTCGGTGACTTGGCGGGCTGATCTGGTTGCGGGGACAGGATTTGAACCTGTGACCTTCAGGTTATGAGCCTGACGAGCTACCGGGCTGCTCCACCCCGCGTCAGTTGCGAGCGCCGGGCGTTGCCCGGTTTGCAAGTCCTCGAAGGCGTGGCCTTCCTGCGGGCTTGCGGGGGCTGCTCCACCCCGCGTCAGTTGCGAGCGCCGGGCGTGCCCGGTTTGTCGGGTTTGCAAGTCCTCGAAGGCGTGGCCTCCTGCGGGCTTGCGGGCGCTGCTCGGGCCCCTGGACGGGCTTGTCGTGAATGAGAAGTGTTTTGCGTTTTGCAGACCTGGCAGCGACCTACTCTCCCGCGTCTTGAGACGAAGTACCATCGGCGCTGGGGCATTTCACGGCCGGGTTCGGAATGGGACCGGGTGCAGCGACCCCGCAATGACCACCAGGTCGGCAAAGCGCAAAGTTTGTCCATGCGGACCGCATGGACAAACTTCGCCTTGTTTGCTGGGCGCAGCTAAGCTTGTCCTTCTCGCTTGACGCTCGAAGGGCAGCCGCGGCCAACCATGCGGCGCCGCTCTGGAAGAGAGACGGTTCGCATGCCGAAGTGTCCATGCTGTTCGCATGGAAGCTTGTTTCGAGAAGCTGGGCGGCTTTGCCGCTTTTCATCTTTGAACACGTCTTTTCAGGCTCACGATGGACTTTCAAACAGCCCGCGAATGGCGGGCCGCCGGAGGTCCGGCGCGCCGTCCGCAGCGAAGCGATCGAAGATCGCGACAGCGTGAGGACAAAAACAAAGTTGCCGCTCATCGCGGACGCGATGAGCACAGGCAACAAGAACGATCAAGTCTGACGAGCGATTAGTACCGGTAAGCTTCACGCATTGCTGCGCTTCCACACCCGGCCTATCGACGTGGTCGTCTTCCACGGCTCTTCAGGGAATACTGGTTTTGAGGTCGGTTTCCCGCTTAGATGCCTTCAGCGGTTATCCATTCCACATATAGCTACCCTGCTATGCCCTTGGCAGGACAACAGGTCCACCAGAGATGTGTCCATCCCGGTCCTCTCGTACTAGGGACAGATCCTCTCAATATTCCAACACCCACGGCAGATAGGGACCGAACTGTCTCACGACGTTCTGAACCCAGCTCACGTACCGCTTTAATTGGCGAACAGCCAAACCCTTGGGACCTGCTCCAGCCCCAGGATGCGATGAGCCGACATCGAGGTGCCAAACAACCCCGTCGATATGGACTCTTGGGGGTCATCAGCCTGTTATCCCCGGCGTACCTTTTATCCGTTGAGCGATGGCCCTTCCACGCGGGACCACCGGATCACTATGACCGACTTTCGTCTCTGCTCGACTTGTCAGTCTCGCAGTCAGGCGGGCTTATGCCATTGCACTCGACGAGCGATTTCCGACCGCTCTGAGCCCACCATCGCGCGCCTCCGTTAC
>JBQCEN010000078.1:0-10017 GCA_051960215.1 Pararhizobium sp. | reverse complement strand
TCATGCATGTCCGGCGCAAGGCGGAATGGCCGGACTGGACGCCGCCGGCCGAGATGGTCGCCCGCGAACGCCGAAACGGCCACGACATCCCGCTCTTCGTCGAGGGTGGCGAGAACAACCCGCTCGGCGCGCGGGCGCTCTATCTCTATCGCAACGGGCACGATTCGATGTTCCGCATCCACGGAACGAACCAGCCCTGGTCGATCGGGCTCAATATGTCGTCCGGCTGCATCCGCATGATGAACGCCGACGTGATCGACCTCTACAGCCGCGTGCCGGTCGGCGCGAAGGTCGTCGTCATCGGCCCCGGCGGCCGGGCCGGCGATGTCGCCTATACGGACAAGGGCATCGACATCCTGCACACGCTCTTCGGCGGCTGATTTCCAGCCCGTTATGTGACGGCGCTCCGGCTCATTCGTCATCCTCGCCCTTGTGGCGAGGATCTGCGGCGACGCCACGCGCATAGGAGGGGCGGCAGATCCTCGGGACGAGCCCGAGGATAAGGCGCGGAGGGGTCTGCCAGGCCGAAGATGCCGGCGCTCCGGCTCATTCGTCATCCTCGCCCTTGTGGCGAGGATCTGCAGCAGGCGCCCGGTCCATAGGGGGGGCGGCAGATCCTCGGGACGAGCCCGAGGATGAAGAATGGGAGTGGGCGCGTCCGGCCACCTACTTCCTTACGACGGCTGCGGTACCGCCACCCCGACCCTTGGCCGGCGGAGCGAGATGATGAGGGCGGCCGCCATGAGGCAGAGCGTGCCGGCGGTGAAGATCGCGGGCATGTAGCTGTCGAGGTCGGTGCGCACGGTGCCGGCGAAGAAGGCGGCGGAAGCGGCGCCGAGCTGATGGCCGGCGAAGATCCAGCCGAAGACCAGGCCGGCTTGTTCGGCCCCGAAGCGCGAGGCGGCGAGCTTCACCGTCGGCGGCACGGTCGCCACCCAGTCGAGGCCGTAGAAAACGGCAAAGAGCGACAGCGCGGCAAGCGAGAAGCCGGTGAACGGCAGGTAGAGCAGCGACAGGCCGCGCAGGCCGTAATACCAGAAGAGAAGCCAGCGATTGTCGAAGCGGTCGGAGAGCCAGCCGGAGGTGATCGTGCCGACGAGGTCGAAGATGCCGATGACGGCGAGCATGCTCGCCGCGCCGACCGGCGGCACGCCGTAATCGCCGCACATGGTGATCCAGTGGGTCTGGATCAGGCCGTTCGTCGAGAAGCCGCAGACCCAGAAGGTCGCGAAGAGGACCCAGAAGACCGGCACCTGCGCTGCCTCGCGCAGCATCGCGATCGGCGAGGAGACCAGCGTCAGCAGGCCGCCCGTCGGCTTCGCAACGGGCCGCACTTCGGTCTCGCCATAGGCCGGAAGCCCGAGATCGGCCGGGTGGTCGCGCATGAAGAGAAGGATGAGCAGCATCGCGACGAAGAGGACGCCGATCACCAGCACGAGCGCCGGGCGCCAGCCGTAATGCTGCGTCAGGTCGGCGACGAGCGGCAGGAAGAGGAGCTGTCCGGTCGCATTGCTTGCCGTCATTAGCCCGATGACGAGGCCGCGGCGGGCGGTGAACCAGCGCGCCGCGACCGTCGCGCCGAGGACGAGGGCCGTGATGCCCGTGCCGATGCCGACGATGACGCCCCAGAGCGCCACCATCTGCCAGAGCTCCGTCATCAGGAAGGAAACGGCGATGCCGCCCATGATGAGAAGAAGTGCGGCGCTCACAACCCTGCGGACGCCGAAGTGGTTCATGAAGGCCGCCGCGAAGGGCCCGAACAGGCCGTAGAGCACGAGGCGCAGGGCCAGCGCCGACGAAATCTCGGCATTGGACCAGCCATATTCCTGCTGCAGCGGCTCGATGAGCACGCCGGCCGATCCCATTGCGGCGGCCGTCGCCAGCATGGTAAGGAAGGTCGCCGCGGCGACGAACCAGCCATAGTGGATGTGCCGCCGCGCGAGCGCGGCTGCGAGGCGATCGGAGATCATGCGGAAACCTTTCCGTCGGCGGTATCACCGGAATCCTCGAACGCGAGCGCCCGAAGCAGGTCGACGAGTTGAAGCGAATCCTCACGGCCGAGGACGCCCTCGACCTCCTTCTGCGCGCCCGCCCAGAGGGGAGCGCCCTCGTCAAGCAGCGTCTTGCCCGGGCCGCACAGCGTCACCATCGACTCGCGGTGGCCGACAGCATCGTCGGAGACCAGGCCCGTGCCCTTCGAGCACCCGGACGTTCCGGCCGACGGTGGAGCGGTCGAGCTCCGTCTCGTGACCGAGCCGGGTCAGCGACACCGGTTCGGTGCGCCGGATGGTCCGCAAGAGCGAGAACTGCGCGAGATTGACGCCGAGCGGGGCGAGCGCCGCATCATAGATCGCGGTCAGGCGACGCGAGGCCCGGCGGAGGACGATGCAGTAGCAGGGGTCGGACATGATGCGGGTATATACCCGCATCGACGCCGCGGCAAGAGCCCGAATGGGCTTCCCTGGTAAGGCCCTGGCGCTAGTAACCGCGCGCGGCACCCGCCGGTCGGCGGTCGTCGTTGGCGCCGTAGAGCACACGCTGGCTCTTGCCGTCCGGGCCCTTCTCCGCGCCGATTCTGATGCCCTCGGCCGCGCCCCAGAACGGCTCCTCCGAAATCGTGTAGCCCATCGCCTTCAGCTTCGCCGCAGTGTCCGGCGAAAGCGCCAGCGGTTCGACCGAGATATGGTCGGGCAGCCACTGGTGATGCACGCGCGGCGCATCGATCGCCTCCTGGATGTCCATGCCGTGGTCGACGACGTTGAGGATGGATTCGAGCGTGATCGTGATGATGCGGGAGCCGCCGGGGCTGCCGATCACCATGAAGGTCTTGCCGTCCTTCGTCACGATCGTCGGGCTCATGGAGCTCAGCGGCCGTTTGCCGGGCGCGATGGCGTTCGTCTTGCCCTGCACGAGGCCGAAGAGGTTCGGCGCGCCGGGCTTCGAGGTGAAGTCGTCCATCTCGTCGTTCAGGAAGAAGCCGGTGTCGCCGGCGATCACCTTGGCGCCGAAGAGGGCGTTGATCGTATAGGTGAGCGAGACGGCATTGCCCTTGTCGTCGACGATCGAAAAATGCGTCGTCTCCGTGCCCTCATGCGGCGGCTTGCCGGGCTGAACGTCCTTCGACGGCGTCGCCGCATCCGGCTTGATCTCGGCCCGGATCGCCTTCGCGTGCTCGGGCGAAATGAGCTTCTCCACCGGGTTCTTCACGAAGGCCGGATCGCCGAGCGAGAAATTGCGGTCGACATAGGCGTGCCGCATCGCCTCGACCATGAGGTGCACGCCCTTGGCGGAATGGAAGCCGTAGCTCGCCATCGGATAGCCTTCGAGGATGGCGAGGATCTCGCAGATCGTCGTGCCGCCGGAACTCGGCGGTGGCGACGAGAGGATGCGATACCCACGATAGCCGCATTCGACCGGCGCCGTCTCCTCCACGGTATAGTCGGCGAAGTCCTTCGCCGTCAGGATGCCGCCGTTCGCCTTGCTCGCCGCGGCGACCTTCTCGGCAATGGGCCCCTTGTAGAAGGCGTCCGGGCCATCCTTCTCGATCGCTTCGAGCGTCTTGGCGAGGTCCTTCTGGACGAGGCGGTCGCCTGTCTGCCAGGGCTTGCCGTGATCGAGGAAGATCGTCGCGACATTCTTCTGCCCGGCGAAGGCGTCCGTCGCCTGATCGAGAATGTCGACGTCGCCGCGGGTCAGCACATAGCCGTCCTCGGCAAGGTGGATTGCCGGCTCCATCACGGTCTTCCGGTCCATCGTGCCGTAGCGCTTCAGCATCGTCTCGAGGCCGAGCACGGTGCCGGGAACGCCGACGGCCTTGTAGCCGTCGAGGCTGAGGTTCGGCACGACGTTGCCCTTGGCGTCGAGGTCCATGTCCTCGGTCGCCGCCCCCGGCGCCTTCTCGCGGAAGTCGATGAAGGTGTCCTTGCCATTCGCGAGATGGATGGTCGCGAAACCGCCGCCGCCGAGATTGCCGCAGCAGGGGTGGACGACGGCGAGCGCATAGGCGACGGCGACCGCCGCGTCGATGGCATTGCCGCCCTTTTTCAAAATGTCGACGCCGATGTCGGAGGCGTAGTGCTGGGCGGTGACGACCATGCCGTGCTCGGCGGCGACGGGCGGCGGCGAGACGGCGCCCGCCGGCACGGGCACGAGTGCAAGGGCTGCGACGACGGCAAAACGCAGGCTGTTCGGCATGTCCCTCTCCCTGGCAGTGGCGCGTTGGAACGCGCGGCGGGACGATTACCGCGTGCCGAGGGTGGCGCTGTCAACCCGACGATTTGAGGGCTGGATCAGACGGCCGCCCGCGAACGGCCGTCAAGCGCCGCCGGCTTCTCGCCGCCATAGGCCCAGTCCAGGAGCGCGACGGTGTGCAGGATCGGGATCATCGTTCCGCCGGCGATCTGCGTCATGCAGCCGATGTTGCCCGTTGCGATCACGTCGGGCTTCGTCGATTCGATGTTCTTCACCTTGCGGTCGCGCAGCCGGGCTGCGATCTCCGGCTGCATGATGTTGTAGGTCCCGGCCGAGCCGCAGCAGAGATGCCCCTCCGGCGGGTCCTTCACGACGAAGCCCGCCTTTTTCAGGAGCTCCTTCGGCTGGCGGACGACGCGCTGGCCGTGCTGCATGGAGCAGGCGGAGTGATAGGCGACGGTCAAGCCCGGCTTCACCGATGGCGCCGGCAGGTCGAGGCCCGCCAGAACTTCCGTCACGTCCTTCGCCAGCGCCGAGACCCGCGCGGCCTTGCCGGCATAGGCGGGATCCAAGCGCAGCATGAAGCCGTAGTCCTTGATCGTCGTGCCGCAGCCCGACGTGGTGATGACGACCGCGTCGAGGCCGCCCGTTTCGATCTCGGCGGTCCAGGCGTCGACGTTGCGCCGCGCGGCGGCGAGCGCCTCCTCGTCGCGGCCCATGTGGTGCACGAGCGCGCCGCAGCAGCCCTGCCCCTTCGGCACGACGACCTCGACGCCGAGGCGGTTGAGCAGCGCGATCGTGCGCGCATTGATTTCCGGATCGAGTACCGGCTGCGCGCACCCCGTCAGGATCGCGACACGGCCGCGGCGCGGCCCCTCCGCCGGATGGACGGCCGGCGTCTCGAGGGTCGATCTCGGCGGCACCGTCGCCGGCGCCAGCGCCAGCATGGCGGCAAGCGGCCTCAAGGGCTTCACCGCGCCGAAGAGCGGCGCGAGCGGCCGGCCGAACCGCGCGGCGGAAAGCGCCATGCGGAAGCGCTGCGGATAGGGGAGCACGGCAGCAAGCAGCTTGCGGATCGTCCGATCGACGAAGGGCCGCCGGTAGGACTTCTCGATATGCGCGCGGGCATGGTCGACGAGGTGCATATAGTGCACGCCGGACGGGCAGGTCGTCATGCAGGAGAGGCAGGAGAGACAGCGGTCGATATGCGTGACGATCGTCGCGTCCGCCGGCCGGTCGTTCTCCAGCATGTCCTTGATCAGGTAGATGCGCCCGCGCGGACTGTCGAGCTCGTTGCCGAGCGTCACATAGGTCGGGCAGGTCGCCGTGCAGAAGCCGCAATGGACGCATTTGCGCAGGATCTGCTCGGATTCCGCGACCTGCGGGTCGGCGAGCTGCTCGGGAGTGAAGGTGGTTTGCATGGTCTAGCCTTAGGCCGATCTCCCCCCGTGCGGGGGAGATGTCACCGAAGGTGACAGAGGGGGGTGTTGCAGCGCCTGCGAAAAATGGGAGCGTCGGTCGTGATGGGAGGCCGCAATACCCCCCTCTGTCGGCTTTGCCGACATCTCCCCCGCAAGGGGGGAGATTGGAGAATGCCGCATCTCAAACATCGGCCACCATCCGTCCCGGGTTGAGGATGCCGTGCGGGTCGAACTGCTGCTTGAGGCGCTTTGCCAGGGCGTGGAGCGGGCCCGGCTGCGGCTCGAAGACGGGGAGGGCGGCACGGGTTCCGGCGTCGGCGCGCACCAGCGTCGCGTGGCCGCCGCCGAGCGCCTGGACGCCGCGGCGGACGAGCGCGGCTTCGGGCTCGCCTTCCATGCGCATCCAGATCAGCCCGCCCTGCCAGTCGTAGAAGGCGTCGACGCCGGCGCGCAGGCGAAGCCCGGCGACGAGCTTGTGGCCCTCCATCGGCGCCATCGAGACACGCCAGACGGGGCGCGCGGTATCGTCGGCATAGGGCTTGACGTCGCGGATCTCGCGCCAGAGGCGCCGCGAGATCTCCGCCTCCAGCCGCTCGACCGGACGGCCGGGGCCGATCAACGCGCGCAGCTGTTCGAACCGCGCCTCGACCGACGGCGCGAAACCATCGACGCGGAACACCGTCGCCGATGCGGAAAACCCGCCGTCGACGACGCTCCGGCGGACCGTCTCCGGCAGGTGCGCGGCGGCCGAGATCTCGGCGCTGGAGCCCATCGCCAGCGCCATCGCCGCTGCGGCCTGGTCCTCCTCCAGGCCGAGGATGGCGAGCGTCAGCTCGGTCTCCGGGCGCGGCAGGACCTTGAACGTCAGTTCGGTCGCGACGGCGAGCGTGCCCCAGGAGCCGGCCAGGCCCTTGGAAAGGTCGTAGCCGGTGACGTTCTTGACGACGCGGCCGCCCGACTTGACGAGATCGCCGCGTCCCGTGACGGCGCGGATGCCGAGCACATGGTCCCGCGCCGCGCCCATCTTGATGCGGCGCGGGCCGGAGAGATTGGCCGAGAAGACGCCGCCGAGCGTTCCCCTCCCCGGCTCCTCGCCGAGCAGCGGCCCATAGTCCATCGGCTCGAAGGCAAGTTCCTGGTCGTGCGCGGCGAGCAGCGCCTCGATCTCGGCAACGGGCGTCCCCGCCTTCGCCGAGAGAACGAGTTCCTCCGGTTCGTAGAGCGTGACGCCGGAGAGGCCGGAGAGATCGATCACATGCGCCGTCTGCATCGGCCGGCCGAGCGCGGCCTTGGAGCCGTGACCGCGCACCTCGACGGGCGCCTCCTCCGAGATCGCCCACCGGACGGCGGCGAGGGTTTCCTCCTCGGAGGTCGGAGTGAAGGTCGTCATGCAAAATCGCCGGCATGCCTGGCCGGCAGGCCAATCGATGCGATACACTTGATCGCCTTGCGATCAAACGAGACGAACGCGTCGGCTCCCATGCCCGCGCCGGCGCTTGCGATCACTCCGTCCGCAAAATCGCCACCCTGACGCATGACGCGAAAGCCCGTTTCGACTGCAGCAAGGTCAGTTAGAACATTCTGTGAATCAATGAGGGCCGTTAACGCGTCGATGACATTCTCGTTCGTAAACTTGTAGATGCTTTCCAAGACCCACACGAATTCCAGGATGCACGGCAGCGGGACGATAATGGTCTGCGCCTTCGCCAATATCCCGAATGCGATTCGTGCCTGCGCGTCGTCATCGCGAACCGCCATTCTCACGAGAAGATTGGTGTCGGCGGTGACCTTCACTTCAGGCCGGCCCAGCCACGCCGGATCGCTTCGTTCATTTCCTCGATCGTGGCGACCTTGTCTGTCTTTCCAGCTAAAATACCGAAGAAATCGTCGATCTTACGCTTGCGTCGAACCGCACTGATTGAAAGCCGCCCATCCGGCAGCATATTCACCTCGATCTTTTCCCCCGGCCTGACGCCAAGATGCTGCAGCAACTCTTTCTTGAGCGTCACCTGACCTTTGGAGGTCACCGTAAGCGTCGTCATGGCTTTTGCTCCCACACGAAAACCGTTCAGGAAGTAAGGCAAATATGCCTTACTTTCAAGCCCATCAAAACCTCGGAATGTCCGGGAACGGCAGCTGGCCGCGGTGGATGTGCATGCGGCCCATCTCGGCGCAGCGGCGGAGTTGCGGGAAGACCTTGCCGGGGTTGAGCAGGTGCTTCTCGTCGAAGGCGCATTTGACGCGCATCTGCTGGTCGAGATCGGCGTCGTTGAACATGACCGGCATCAGGTCGCGCTTCTCGACGCCGACGCCGTGCTCGCCGGTGAGCACCCCGCCCACCGCGACGCAGAGCTTCAGGATGTCGCCCCCGAAGGCCTCGGCGCGCTCCAGCTCGCCCGGCTTGTTGGCGTCATAGAGGATCAGCGGGTGCAGGTTGCCGTCGCCGGCGTGGAAGACGTTGGCGACGCGAAGGCCGTATTTCTCCGAGAGCTCCCGCATGCCGGACAGGACGCGCGGCAGTTCCTTGCGCGGGATCGTCCCGTCCATGCAATAATAGTCGGGCGAGATGCGGCCGACGGCGGGGAAGGCCGCCTTGCGGCCAGCCCAGAAGGCAAGCCGCTCCTCGTCGGACTGCGAGACCTTGCAGGTCACCGAGCCGTTCTTCGCGGCGATCTCCTCGACGATCGCGATCAGGTGGTCGACCTCGGCCCCGCAGCCGTCGAGCTCGACGATCAGCAGCGCCTCGACGTCGAGCGGATAGCCGGCCTGGACGAAATCCTCCGCCGCGCGGATCGCCGGCCGGTCCATCATCTCCATTCCGCCGGGGATAATGCCGGAGCCGATGATGTCGGCGACGCACTGGCCGGCCTCTTCGGAGGTCGGGAAGCCGATGAGCAGCGCCCTCGCCTGCTCCGGCTTCTTCAGGATCCGCACCGTCACCTCGGTCACGACGCCGAGCAGGCCCTCCGAACCGGTCATCAGCGCCAGGAAGTCGTAGCCCTCGCTGTCGAGGTGCTTGCCGCCGATGCGGATCACCTCGCCGCTGATCAGCACCATCTCGAGGCCGAGCACGTTGTTCGTCGTCAGGCCGTACTTCAGGCAGTGCACGCCGCCCGAATTCTCCGCGACGTTGCCGCCGATCGAGCAGGCGATCTGCGAAGACGGATCGGGGGCGTAGTAGAAACCTTCCGAGGCGACCGCATTCGAAATGCCGAGATTGGTGACGCCCGGCTGGACCCGCGCGACGCGATTCGGATAGTCGATCTCCAGCACGCGATTGAAGCGCGACATGACGAGGAGCACGGCGTCTTCCAGCGGCAGCGCCCCGCCCGAGAGCGAGGTGCCCGAGCCGCGGGGGACGACCCTGATGTCGTTGTCGTGGCAGTATTTGAGGACGCGGCTGACCTGCGCCACGGTTTCCGGCAGGACGACGACCAGCGGAAGCTGCCGATAGGCCGTCAGGCCGTCCGTCTCGAAGGCGCGCATCTCCGGGGCCGCGTCGACGACGCCCTCGCCCGGGACGATCCCGCGCAGCGCAGCGACGACCTCCCGTCGGCGCGCCAGCGTCGCGTCCAGCGGTTTCGGCATGCGAAGCGCCGTCATCTGTCGTCTTCTCCACAAGTGGTCCGGATTTTTTACCAGTTGACCGGGCGTTGCGCAAATGGCGATTCTCGCACCCGCGCCGGGACCGGCGGCAAAGCATCTTTTCTCCGGCGGCCAAAATCTGTCATTTCTGCGGGCGAGGCTGATCCGGCGCCGGCCGTCCCACGTATGCACCGGAAACGCAGGTTTGACTCAACCCTTGGCGATGAACAGTCTCGGCGACCTCGAAATCTTCGCCCGCGTCGTCTCCGCCGGCTCGATGTCGGCGGCCGGGCGCGAGCTCGGCCTATCGCCGGCCGTGGTCTCTAAGCGTCTCCGCCGTCTCGAGGACCGGCTTGGCACGCGGCTCCTGCAGCGCACGACGCGGCAGATCTCGCTGACGGAGGCGGGGCAGGGCTTCTACGAGCGTGTCGTCGCGATCCTCGCCGGCATCGAGGACGCCGAGGCCTTCGTCTCGCGCCGCTCGGCACTCGCCCGTGGCACCCTCAAGGTCAGCGCGCCGACCTCCTTCGGACGGATGCACATCGCCCCGCACATCAACGCCTTCATGCAGGCAAACCCGCATCTGGCGATCAACCTCGTTCTGACGGACGAGTTCGTCGACATCGTCGGCGACGGCTACGACGTCGCGGTGCGGATCGCCGAGCTTTCCGATTCGAGCCTCGTCGCCCGCAAGCTCGCGCCGGTGGGGCGCCACCTCGGCCCCCCCCCGCGGGATATAGGGCGGGCAGGGCCGCCCGCCCGGGGCGGATAACAGGGGGAACAACTCTGCAAACCCCCCCACAAATGCGGGCCGTGGGAG